>DASVCK010000225.1:0-24908 GCA_036381675.1 Trueperaceae bacterium
GCGATGAGAGCGTTGGTGAGGTTCGGCCCCAGCGTGGCCACGATGACGATGGCCAGAAGTACCCCAGGGAAGGCGAGCACGATGTCCATCAGCCAGACGATGAAGGTGTCCAGCCAACCGCCCACGTAGCCGGCGGTCAGCCCCAGCAGCGTGCCGGTAAGCGAGGCGAACGCAACGGCCAGCAACCCGACCCGGAGGCTGATGCGTCCGCCGTGCCAGACGCGGATGAACTGGTCGCGGCCCAGCTCGTCGGCTCCGAACCAGTGCTCGGCGGAGGGCGGCGCCAGGCGGGAGCGCAGGTCGCGGTCGCTCGCCGCGTTGTACGGGGCCAGAACAGGCGCGAGCAGCGAGACGACGACGAAGAAGCCGACGATGAACAGGCCTAGCAGGCCCGTCGGGTGCTTGAAGAAGCGGCGGAAGGCGTCTGCGGCGAGGGAGCGCCCGCGTATGGACGAGCCGTCCTCGAGCCCGACGGTCAGGGTGTCGCTCACGAGTACTGGATCCTGGGGTCGATGAAGGCGTAGGTGAGGTCGACGAGCAGGTTGACGACCGCGAACATGACGGCCACGAACAGCACGCCGCCCTGTATGACGGGGTAGTCGCGCGCCGCGATCGCGTCGTACACCCAGCGGCCGATGCCGGGCCAGCTGAACACCGTCTCGGTTAGCAGGGCGCCGGACAGCAGCGAGCCGAAGCTGAGGCCGATGACCGTGATCACCGGCAGCAGGGCGTTACGCAGGGCATGTACCCGCACCACGCGGCGCTCCTGGAGGCCCTTGGACCGGGCCGTCCGAACGTAGTCCTGGCCCAGCACGTCGAGCATCGCGGAGCGGGTCATGCGCACGACGATGGCCAGCGGGATCGTTCCGAGCGCGACCGCCGGCATGACGAGGTGCCTGGCGGCGTCGGCGGCCACGCGGAACTGGCCACGGAGCAGCGCGTCGAGTACGTACATACCCGTGATGGGCTCCAGGTTCATGCCCACCGACAGGCGGCCGGACGGCGGCAGCCAGCCCAGCACGACCGCGAACAGGTAGATGAGGATGATCGCCAGCCAGAAGACCGGGAACGAGACCCCGGACAGCGCCAGCAGCATGATCGCCGTGTCTGACACGGTGCCGCGGCGCGTCGCCGCCAGGACGCCTGCCGGGATGCCGACGATCACCGCTATGAGCATGGCTGCGATGGTCAGCTCGAAGGTCGCAGGGAACCGGTGCGCCAGGCTCTCGGTGATGGGGATCAACGTGTAGATCGACCGCCCCAGGTCGAACGAGAGCAGCCCCGTCATGTACGAGAAGTACTGGGAGTCGAAGACCTTGGTCACGTCACCGGTCTCGCGCGCCGCGGTCAGGTTGAGGAACAGGGGTCGGTCCAGACCCAAGTCAGAGCGTAGACGCTGGACGAGGTTCGGAGCGGCCCTCTGCCCCAGCATCGCCGTGGCGGGGTCGCCGGGGATGACCCTGGTCAGGAAGAAGATCAGGAGCGTGACGCCGATAAGCACCGGGACGAGGCCGAGCAGCCGGCGGAGTACGTATGCGTTCAAAGATTCTCGATCCTGGACGAGATAGGTCGTGAGGCGGCCGGGCGCCCCGATAGTGGGGCTGCCCGGCCGCTTGCTGCCAGAGGCTTACTCGGTCTTGGTTACGTCGTGGAGGCTGACAGACGAGTAACCGAGCGGGCTGGGGACCCAGCCGTCGATGTTCGACCGCATGGCGTTGAGGGTGCGGTTGTGAGCGAACGGGATGGACGGCACGGCGGCCGCGACGTTGTTCCCGATCTGGGTGTACAGGCCGGCGCGGACGTCGGGGTCGGCGACCTGACGGGCCTGCTGCAGCAGGTCCTGGGTCTCCTGGTCGGTCCAACCGAGGTCGTTCGGGGCCGTGGGGCCGAAGAACGTGAGGAGGAAGTTGTCGGGGTCGGCGTAGTCGGCGTTCCAGCCCAGCATGTACATGGGGAACTTGCCGGTCTGGTAGTCGGCCAGGTACGTCGTCCAGTCCTCGGTCATCAGCTCGACGTCGATGCCGACCTCGGCCAGGTAGCTGGCGATGGTCTCGGCGATCGGCTGCGGGGCCGGGTAGTACGGACGGCTGACCGGCATGTACCAGAACTCGGTCGCGAAGCCGTCGGGGTAGCCGGCCTCGGCCAGCAGCTCACGGGCGCGCTCCGGGTCGTAGTCGTACGGCCACGCGTCGGGCTGACCGAACATCGTCGACGGGATGAAGCCTTCGGCCGTGACGCCGAGGCCGCCGTAGAACGCCTCGATGATCGCATCGCGGTCGATCGCGTGGGCGATGGCCTGCCGCACGAGCAGGTTGTCGAGGGGCTCGGTGCCCTGGTGCATCGCGATGTAACCGACGTTCAGCTCGGTCTCGGGGATCGCGATCTTCAGGTTCGGGTCGTTCTCTACCGTGGCGAGGTCGTCGACCGAGAGCAGCACGGCGATGTCGATGGTGCCGGCCTGCAGCTCGGCGAGGCGAGCGGTGGGTTCCGTGATGCCGCGGAACACGAGCTCCTCGACCTTGGCGGGGCCGCCCCAGTAGTCGTCGTTGCGCTCGAGGACGAGACGCTCGCCTTCGATCCACTCGACGAACTTGAACGGGCCCGTGCCCACGGAGCCGACGCTGGGCGTGCCGTAGGCGACGCCGGCTTCCATGACGGCAGCCGGGCTGTCGAACTGGAAGTACACGGCCGCCCACAGGGCAGGCAGGAAGGGCGCCGGCTTAGTGAGGGTGAACTGCACCTCGTAGTCGTTGACGACGGTGACTTCCTGGATCAGGTTGCCCTCGCCGATAGGCCCGCCGAAGACCCAGCCCCAGGGCACGAAGGTCTTGCCCTCGTCGCGGCCGCTGTACTCGTGGTTGGGATCGTTCCAGCGGTCGACGTTGAACTTCACGGCCTCCGCGTTGAACGGCGTGCCGTCGTGGAACGAGACGCCCTCGCGCAGCTTGAAGTTCCACACGGTGGCGTCCTCGTTGGAGCTCCACTCGGTGGCGAGGCTGGGGATAAGGTCGGTGCCGCCGGGCACGAAGTCGACCAGCCGTTCGGTTATCTGCGCGCTCACGACCAGCGAGTTGCCGTCCTGTGAGTCGACGGAGTCGAGCGAGGATGGGTACCCGCTGACGCCCATCACCAAGGTCTGCGCGCTCACGAAGCCCAGGAACGCCAGGGCTAGGAGAGCAGTCATCAGCTTCTTCATGACACCTCCAGGATCGTTCGCCCGCCCCTGCAGGGGCGAGGTCCAACTAATGCGTTACGGTGCGAAGATTATCACAAGCGCCCGGGGATGCCCACAGGGACGCGCGTGCGCCCTTCACACGGCCTCAACCGTCGGGGTGGCTTGGCCCCCGGTTCTGACCGTCTGCTGCCGCCCGGGCTCAGGGCGCGCCGACCGCGGTCTGCTCCGAAAGCCGCCCGTCGGCCAGCCGGTACACCGACAGCTCTGCAGCGGCCGGGACCGCCTCGGACAGCAGGTCCTCGTCGTGCGTCACGATGATGATGGCCTTACCCGACCGCGACAGGTCGACCAGCAGCCGGAACACCTCCACCGCCCTGGCATGGTCGAGGGAGCCGGTCGGCTCGTCCGCGATGACGCAAGGCGGGTCCAGCGACAACGCGCGGGCGACAGCGGCCCGCTGACGTTCCCCTCCGGAGATCTGCGCCGGGTAGAAGTCAGCCCTCTCGCTCAAACCCACCCGCGCCAAGAGCTCGCGGCCCCTGGCCTCGTCGACGGAGCCGACGATGCGCATCGGTATCAGCACGTTCTCGAGCACGGTCAGGTCCTCCAGCAGGTAGTGCTGCTGGAACACCAACCCCACGTTCCAGGCTCTGATCTCGGCCAGTTGCGACGGAGTCTTCCCATGTAGCGGCGTGTCGCCCCACCAGAGGGAACCGGAGTCCGGTCTGTCCAGACCGGCCAGCAGGTGGAGCAGCGTGCTCTTCCCCGAACCGCTTGGCCCCAGGACCACCGCGGTCTCCCCCGCGTCCACCCTCAGGTCCACGCCCTTGAGCACCTCGACGTCGGTTCCGGCGGTGCGGAAGCGGCGGAATAGCCTTTCACACGCGATAACCGCCGGCACGGTTGGTACTATACGGTCCGCCCCCGACGCCGCGCTCACCGCGGCTTCTTTAGCCTGGAGGTCAGATGGTCAGCGAGAGCGCCGGCGAACTACGTGGACTCTTGGAGAAGGTACCCCTGTTCAAAGGTGCCCCCGAGAGGGCGCTGGACATAGCCGAGTCGGCGGTGCGCAAGCGGGTCTTCGAGCCGTCCACGACGATCTTCCAGGAGGGCGACAAGGGCGAGGCGCTGTACATCATGGCCAAGGGCCTCGTGAAGCTCTCCAAGGTCGACCTCGGCGGTCACGAGAAGACGCTGGCCATCCTTCAGCCGCCGGAGTTCTTCGGCGAGATGGCCCTGCTCGGACAGACCACGAGGAGCGCCACGGTGACCACCCTCAACGAGGTTCACTGCTACCTGCTCTTCAACGACGACTTCAGGCGTCTCATGTCCGACTACCCGGCGATAAGCCTCAACCTGACCACGACCCTCGCCGCGCGCCTGCGCGGCATGGACGACGAGTCGCAGTTCCTCTCCTACCAGGACGCCCAGGGCCGCGTGGCGTACGTGCTGCTCAGGCTCTACCGGGGAGGCGTCGTCGACCTCGACGAGGAGCGGGCGTTGGTGCGGCTCACGCACCAGGAGCTGGCGAACCTGGCCGGCACGTCACGCGAGACCGTGACCCGGGCGCTCAAGGCGCTCGAGGGCGAAGGCGTCATCGAGACCCGCCCCAAGGAGGTCTTCATCACCGACCCCGAGGGGTTGGAGGAGATCCTGCACGGCATCCGCTGAGGCATCAGCGAGCGAGGCCGTGCTCAGCCGGGCACGTGGCCGGCCGCTGCCAGTCGCCTGTCGAGGCGCTCTCGCAGCCCCAACCGCACCGACGGCCAGGTGACGTCGGTGATCGCGAAGATCACGCTGTCCCTCACGTAACCGTCCTTGGCGATCATGTGGCGTCTCAGCACGCCCTCGTGCCGGGCACCCAGCGCCAGGATGGCCTTCTGCGAGCGCACGTTGCGCGCATCGGTCTGCAGTTGGACGCGGTTCACGCCCAGGCGCTCGAAGGCGAACTCCAGCAGCATCAGCTTGCATTCGGTGTTGACGGCGGTCCTGAACACGCTGGGGTGGTACCACGTGTACCCCAGCTCGCACCGCATGTGCCTGCGGTCGAAGGCGCGGATCCTCGACGTGCCGATGATCGCTCCATCCCTGTCGCGCACGGTCACGAGGTACGCGGAGCCCGAGGCGACCTCGGAGAGCGCCTCCCCGAAGTACGCCTGAGCCTCCGCGTCGTCGCGCGGCGTCGAGGTGAGGTCGAACTCGTCCGGGGCGGCTCTGGCGACCGTCATCAGGGCCGGCACGTCGTCCCACGTAAGGGGCGAGAGCGTGACGACCTGTCCCTCCAGGCTGCCCTCGTAAGGCAGCGTCAACGCTTGAGTCACGGACGCGATTGTACTGCCTGGGCGGCCGCCCCCTCCTCGTCGAGGTTCAGCACGAACGGCACGATCTCGGCGTGGTCGACGAGCCTATCGACTCCCACGAGGCTGCCGATGACGACCCCGTGCGTGACGACGATGATCGTGTTGAACCGGCGGTAGCGCCGCAGCACGCCGAGCACCCTGGTACGCACCTCGTCCAGGCTCTCCCAGGGCGTCGGATCGACCACCGGGACGGTGCCTGACAGGGTCTTCTTGGCCTCGGCCAGGGTCTTCTCGTCGTAGTCGGCCAGCGGGTCCTTCTGCGGCAGCCACTCGTGCAGGTCGTGCTCGACGAACAGCGGCTTGTTGAGCGCTCGCGACAGCAGCGCGCCGGACTCCAGCGCCCGCGTGAACGTGCTGCAGAGGATCGCCTCCGCCTCGCTCAGCCGGTAGTCACGCGCGATGGTGTCGATCTGTAGGCGACCCATCGGCGTCAGTGGCGCGAAGTCCTTGGCCCATCCCTTTGCCCCCCGAGATTCCACCAACGCCCAGTCCGTCTCGCCGTGGCGCACGAACAGCAGGTTCACTCAGGTCTCCTCCCACCCAGTGGCATTCGGCACCGTAGACGCAGCCATCCCTAGGTCCACCTCGAAAGTGCGCTCACGGGCGGTCAGGTCCCACTCTCGGGGAGCGCGAGGAGACCCCGTGCTGCGCGTCATGAGAAGGCTAGCAACGCGCGCCTGGGAGGGGCTGTCGGAAGTCTTACTAAGCGCGTGTGTGGCGCAGGATACTCGCAGCCCGGAGGGTGGTACCGGCCGCGTCGACGCCGGCCGGCCGGGGCGCCCGCGCCCGGTTAACATCGGGAGGTATGCCCGAACTCGGAGAGCTCTACCGCCGGGTGGTGCTGGCCACGGCCGGCGCTTCCTGGGTCGAGGGGTTCGTGAAACGGCATGGGTTCGAGCTTGGCGTCGGCCGCTTCATCGCCGGGCGCGACGCCCAAGAGGCGTTGCCGAAGCTCCAGGCGATCGAAGCGTCCGGCAAGCGCGTGATCATCGACGTGCTGGGCGAGTTCGTCACGAGTGAAGAGGAGGCGCGCAGCTCAGCCAGGCGCGTGCTGGACGCGGTGCCCGTCGTTCACGCCGCCGGTGTCGAGCCTTACTTCAGCGTCAAGCCGACGCAGTTGGGCCTCGGCGTCTCCCCCGCGCTCGCGCTGGAGTTGGCGGACGAGGTCGCCACCGCCGTTCGCGGCGTGGGCGGGCGCGTATGCCTTGACATGGAGAGCTCGGGCTACGTCGACGGCACGCTCGACCTGTTCAGGGCGCTGCGCTCCCGCGGGCACGATCATGTCGCGACGGTGCTGCAGGCCTACCTCCACCGCACGCCCGAGGACTTAGAAGCGCTCTTGGAGCTCGATCCCAGGCCCACGTTGAGGGTGGTCAAGGGCGCATACAACGAGCCCGCAGAGGTCGCGTTACGGTCTAAGGAAGATGTGGACGCGGCCTTCGTGCAGATGGTCGCCCGGTGCGTGGCCGCTGGAGCGCACGTAGACGTCGCGACCCACGACGAGCGTCTGCTCACTAAGGCCCTGGCCCACGTGGACGCCGCCGGCCTGCAGGAAGGCGCGTACGGCGTGCAGATGCTCTTCGGCGTCAAGCCGGGCCTGCAGGACCGCCTGGCGACAGCCGGCCGTCCGGTGCGTCTGTACGTTCCGCTGGGCGAAGACTGGTACGGCTACTACAGCCGCCGCCTTGCCGAGCGGCCCGCCAACCTGGCCGTGGTGGTCCGAGGGCTCTTCGGCTAGAAGGAATGGAGCGATAGGTGGAACTGTTCGAGCCTTACGTCAACGAGCCGTACCCAGACTTCACGGACCCGGACGTCCTGGCGAGCTTCCGCAGGGCGATCGAGGGCGTCAGGGGCCGCCTGGGGCGCGAGTACCCGTTGGTGATCGGCGGCGCGAGCGTCCACACGGCTGAGCGCCTGGACTCCACCGACCCGTGCTTCCCCGACCGCGTCGTTGGCCGTGCCTCGATGGGCAAGGCCGAGCACATCGACAGGGCGTTCGAGGCGGCGCAGGCCGCGTACCCACAGTGGAGCGCCCTGGGCATGGAGGTGAGGGCGCGCTACCTAGTCAAACTCGCCGCGGTCATGCGGCGCCGCCGCGAGGAGTTGGCTGCCTGGGAGGTCTTCGAAGCTGCCAAGAACTACCTCGAGGCCATCGCCGACGTGGCCGAGGCCATCGACTTCTGCGAGTACTACGCGAGGCAGGCGTTGCTCCTGGGCGGCACGACCCGCATGCACGACTACCTGGGCGAGGAGAACTCGAGCTTCTACCAGGCCATGGGCGTTGGCGTGGTCATCCCGCCGTGGAACTTCCTGCTGGCCATCATGGTCGGCACCACGGTCGCGCCGGTCGTCGTCGGCAACACCGTCATCGTCAAGCCGTCGCCGAACACGCCTGTCATCGCCGCCAAGTTCATGGAGATGGTGGAAGAGGCCGGCTTCCCGCCAGGCGTAATCAACCTGCTCACGGGCGCGGACGCAGACCTGGGCGACGCGCTCGTCGACGACCCTCGCACGCGCTTCATCAACTTCACGGGCTCCGTCGCCACGGGCCTGCGCATCAACGAGCGTGCGGCCAAGGTGCACCCGGGGCAGAAGTGGATCAAGCGCGCGTTCCTGGAGATGGGCGGCAAGGACGCGCTCATCGTCGACGAGACCGCCGATCTCGAGCTGGCAGCCAACGCTGCGGTAGCCGGCGGCTTCGGCTTCCAGGGCCAGAAGTGCTCGGCCATGAGCCGGCTGATAGTCGTCGACGAGGTGTACGACGAGATGCTCGAGCGCTTCGTGGCCGGCGTGAAGAAGTTGACCGTCGGGCCGGCCGAGGACAACGCCGACGTCGCCGCTGTCATAAGCGAACGGCAGTACGAGAAGATCCTCGACTACCTCGAGAAGGGCAAGGCGGACTCGCGCCTCATGACGGGCGGAGCCAAGGCCGAGGACGCCGGCCCTGGCTACTACATACAGCCGACGGTGTTCGCCGACGTGCCCAACGACTCCGTCATCGCGCAGGAGGAGATCTTCGGACCCGTCGTCGCCGTGATCAGGGCTCGGGACTACGACCATGCACTGCAGCTCGCCAACTCGACGAAGTTCGCCCTCACCGGCGGGGTGATCAGCCGCGACCGCAGCCGGCTGGAGCGGGCGCGTCGCGAGTTCCGTGTCGGGAACCTCTACTTCAACCGCAAGATCACGGGGTCGCTCGTGGGCATCCAGCCGTTCGGCGGCTTCGACATGTCCGGCACCAACTCCAAGGCCGGTGGGCCGGACTACCTGCGCCTGTTCATGGAGATGAAGAACGTCACCGAGAGGTTCTAGGCGGCGCACCGCTTCTAGCCCGTCGACCGTCGCCCAACAGGGGCGTGGAGCCTGCTTACCGGCCTATCATGATGGAACGTGCGGGTAGAGGCGGTGTCCAACCGTGGACCCGTACTAGTAGCCGCGAGCTGCACGCAATCACAATGTCATCACCTGCGCCGGCGTATGGGCCGTGGCCTGATGAGGGGAGGAGGTCGCGTCCATGTTCGAGCGTTTGCTCGTGCCACTCGACACCTCTCCTCGTGCCGAGGCGGCCATCGATCACGTACTGGCGATGGCCCTCGTCAGGCCCGTAGCTGTCACCCTTCTTCACGTACTCGAGCCCTCCGTTGGGGGAGCGGGCTGGGACCCCCTTGGCTACGACCTCGAGCGCGGACGGGTTGACGCCTACCTCATGGCCGTCGCCGACCGCCTATCGGCCGAGGTGGCTTCCGTGCAGGTGGAGGTAGTCGACGGCCGGGCCGCCGAGGTCATCGCGCGTTGCGCCGTGGATGAGCACCACGACATCGTGGTCCTCAGCGAGCAAGGCCACGGGGGTCCGGACGGCACGGGCTTGGGATCGGTGGCCCACAAGCTGTTCTCGCGTGCCAGCGTCTCCGTGCTGTTGGCACGGACGGGCAGGGCGCCTCCCACCGACAGCGCCGGGCGGGCCATCTATCGCCGCATCTTGGCGCCGTTGGACGGCTCGCAACGCGCCGAGTACGCACTGACCGCTGCCGGGTCGATCGCCAGGGCGCACGAGGCCCGGCTTCACATCTGCCACGTCCTCACCGCACCGGACCTCCTGGCCAGCACGCTGCGCTCGCGGTCTGCCCAACGTCACCTCACCCAGGTACTCGAGGTGAACCGCGCCGAGTCAGAGGCGTACGTCACCGAGGTCGCGCGGCGCCTGACGGCAGAGGGCGTCGAGGCCCAAGCCGTCGTCCATGGCGAGCCCGATGCCCCCGAACACATCCACGACGCGGTCGGTCGCGAGGACGCCGACCTGGTGGTCGTCTGCGCGCACGGTGCTTCGGGTGCAGGCAACCTGCCATACGGCAGAGCCGTGCAGACCCTCGCCCGCTTCGGGACCGTGCCGCTCTTGGTCGTCCAGGACGTAGAGACCAGCGCGTTCGCGCCGGCCGCCGCGCGAGCCCCGGATCAACGCCCGGGACACTGAGTGCATCGTGATGCTGCCGGCTGACGCCGGGCGCTCGAGCTGGGAGGCGGCGCTGCTGGCGCCGGTCACTGGCGCGAAGACTGCCACGGCACAGGGCCGGCTGGCGTTGCCCAGCCTGCCGCGTGGGCTCGTACGGGCCATGGCGAGCCGCGAGGAGAGCGGTCCGCCCAGCTCTGGCCGCGAATGGTTCCTGGACAACCTCCCAACGATTCAGAGAGCGGTGAGGCACGTCCGCTCCGGCCTGCGGCCTCCCGACCTGAGGCCGCTTCCCCGCCTGGCGGATGGTCCCCTGGTCGGTACGTACCGAGCGGCCGCCATGGCAGAGGCGGCGCTCACCCTCGCGGGTGGCGAGTTCGCGCCCGACGAGCTGCGACTCATCGTCGATCGGGTAGCGCTGTCCAGGACCCTGAGCCAGGCCGAGCTGTGGTCGCTGCCAAACTTCCTGCGCCTGAGCGCGTTGCGGCGTCTAGAGGCCAACGCAGACGCCCTGCTGGACGCCAGTCCCACCGCCGAGGTCAACGCGGTGGTCGCCGCCGCGGTCCAGAGCCTGGTGGTGCTCGAGCGCTGGAACTGGCTGAAGTTCGTCGAGGAGCTGTCGCCGGTCGAGGCCGTGTTGCGTGAGGACCCTGCCCGCGTCTACGCCCGCATGGACTTCGCCTCGCGCGACCACTACCGCCACGCCGTCGCTGGCTTCAGCCGTGAAAGTGGGGTGCCAGAGCATGAGGTCGCCGTGCGCGCGGTCCGGCTCGCCGCTGCAGCCGATCCCGGAGCGCCACCGGAGGCAAGGCACGTCGGGTACTACCTGATAGACGCCGGGGCGGCGGACCTCGCGCAGGGCATCGGGCTCCCCGCCGACCATAGGCTCGTGCGCGGCCTGAGGCTGCCGGGTCCAAGGGCCTGGACATATGCGCCAAGCGTCGCGCTGGTGAGCGCTGCGCTGGCGTTGCCTGTCGTCCTGGCCGCGAGCGCCGTGTCGTCCTGGCTGGCGGTCGTCGTCGGCCTCCTCGCCCTGGCGCCGGCGCTGACCAGTGCCACGGCGGTCGTCCACTGGATCGTGGCTCGCTCCGTACGCCCTCGCGTGTTGCCGCGCCTCGACCCCGAGCGCGGAGTACCGGCCGGCGCCGAGACGCTGCTCGTCGTGCCGGCCATCGTGTCGGCACCGGAGGACGTAGACGTCCTCGTTCGGCGCCTGGAACTGCACCACGCTGCAGACCCCGACCCGCGTATCCGCTATGCGCTGCTGACCGACTACCCAGACGCCGACGCGGAGACCATGCCGGGTGACGCTGAGCTCCTCGCCTACCTGCGGGAGCAGGTCGCCGCGCTCGACGCGCGGCTGGCGAAAGGTGCGGAGCGACGCTTCCACGTTCTGCACCGCGGGCGACGTTTCAACGCCAGCGAGGGCAAGTGGATCGCCTGGGAGCGCAAGCGCGGCAAGGTCGAGGAGTTGGTGAGGCTTCTGACCACCGGCGGGTTGGGTACCTTCCTGGAGGACCCCCTCGGGGCCGAGCTGCGACGGCGCGTGACGTACGTCCTCACTCTCGATGCTGACACCACGCTGCCTCCGGGGGAGGCGACACGGCTCATCACCTGCCTCGCCCACCCACTGAACCGCCCCGAGATCGCCCCTGGTGGCGGCAGCCTGCGTCGAGGCTACACCTTCGCTCAGCCGCGTCTCGACGAGCACCCACGTTCGGAGCGGGCCACGTACCTGCGCCTGCTCATGTCGGGCGGCGCGCCCATCGACCTCTACCACCACCGGGTCTCGCACGCCTTCATGGACCTGTTCGGCCGGGGTCTGTTCCAAGGCAAAGCGCTCTTCAGCGTGCGGGCGTTCGCCGAGACCGTCCTCGGGCGAGTGCCAGCGAACGCGCTGCTCAGCCACGACCTGCTCGAAGGGATGCTGGGCGGCGCCGCCCTCGTAGGGGACAGTCAGGTGCTCGAGTTCGAGCCGCGCAATCACCTCGCGGAGGCCGTGAGGCTGGACCGCTGGGTGCGGGGTGACTGGCAGGTCCTGCCCTTCCTTCTCCGTCCCGGGCTCCTCGGCCTGGCGCGCGCCGTGAAGGTCGCGCGGTGGCAAGGGACGCTGCCGCTTGTCACGAGCCTCGCGCGTCCTGCGGAGGTCGCCCTACTGCTTGTCGGCTGGCTCTCCGGTGTACCGGGCGCCGTGGCTTGGACGTTCTTCGTGCTGGCGTTCGAGACGCTCCCCGAGCTGCCGGATGTCCTCGACAGGCTGTTTCACCTGCGCGGTCCCGGAGCGCTCCGCGCCGGCAGGATTGCCATCCTGCGATACCTCGGGCGCCTGGCCTGGCGGACGACGACGCTCGCGCACGAGGCGTGGGTGCGCCTCCGCGCGATCATCACTACCCTCGTACGGCTCACCATCACCCGCCGGCACCTCCTTCAGTGGACGACGGCAGCAGGCGCTGAGCGGAAGCTTGCGCACCCCACACAGGCCCTGGCCTGGCGCCGCATGGCCGTCTCCCCCGCCCTCGCCCTGGTGGTGGCGGCCGCCCTGGCAACGTTCGCTCCCGCCGCGGTGCCAGGCGCCGTCGGGGTCCTCGCACTGTGGGCGGTCGCCCCTTGGCTGGTCGCTTGGACCGGCCAACGGGTGCCCGAGCACGCGCACGTGCTGAGCGCAGAGCAGCGCGTACGTCTCAGGCGCCTGGCGAGGCAGACGTGGCACTTCTTCGAGCGCTTCGTGGGCCCGGAGGACAACTGGCTGCCACCCGACCACTTCCAGGAGGAGCCCCTGGACACGGTGGCGCACCGGACGTCGCCTACCAACATCGGCCTCTACCTGACGTCCAGCGTGACGGCGTACGACCTTGGCTTCCTGGGGCTGGTCGGGCTAACGGCGCGCCTCGATCGGACGTTCGAGACGCTCGACCAGCTCGAACGGGTGAGGGGCCACCTGCTGAACTGGTACGACACGCGCACCCTCAGGCCGCTGCGCCCGCGCTACGTCTCGGCGGTGGACAGCGGGAACTTGCTCGCGTCGCTACTTACCGTGCGGCAGGCCCTGTTGGCCTTGCCGAGCAAGCGGGCGTGGAGGCGTGAGCGGTGGGAAGGCATGCTTGACAGCCTCGGTAGCTACGGCGATGTCGTAGCGGCGCTGGCGGCAGACGGTACGACGCTGACGCTCATCTCGGCCCTGCGGTCCCAGATCGCGACAGCCCTTGACGACGAGAGCCTCTGGCCAAGTCTCCTGGCCACACTGAAGGAGCGGCTTGGCGAGGTGGACGAGAGCGTGCTGCCTCTCCTGCGCGGCACCAGACGCTTCAGCGCGGCTCAGCTCGGCTCCTTGGCGGAGTGGCGCATGCGAGTCGCTGCCGACGCGGAGGCCCTGAGCCGCGACGTCGCCCTTCTCATGCCATGGCACAGGGCGCTGGAGGAGCGGCCGGCGGCTCTCAAGCGCTCACCAGGGTCAGGTTCGGCCCGCAGCGCCTGGGAAGCCCTCGAGAAGCTGCCCGTAAGCGTGCCGCTTCTCGACCTCCCCCAGGTGTACGACCGCGCCCGGAACGCGGCCGGGCGGCTACGGGCCGCGGCAGCGGCCGAGCTGACAGGTCTGGGTCGCCACGGCGCCGTTGAGTGGTGCGACAGGCTGGGGCGAGACTTGGACGCCGCCCAGAAGCTCCTCGAATCGACGTTCAGCACCGCTTCCGCCATGGCGGCCCGTTGCGAGGCGATGGTGCAGCAGACGGAGCTGGGATTCCTGTACGACGACTGGCGCGGCGTGTTCCGGCTGGGCTACCACGCCGACGACGACCGGCTAGACGAGCCCGCGTACGACCTGCTCGCATCGGAGTCACGCCTACTCAGCATCGTCGCGATCGCGCTGCAGAAGGTGCCGACGAGCCACTGGGTGCATCTGTCCCGGCCGTACACGGGCGTGGGCGGACGCCGCACCCTGCTGTCGTGGAGCGGTACCGCTTTCGAGTACCTCATGCCGCCCCTCCTGACGAAGATGCCGCGCTGGACGCTGCTCCACGACGCCTGCACGAACGCGGCCCTCGCCCAGAGGGCCAAGGCTCGTGTGGGGGGCACGCCCTGGGGCGTGTCGGAATCCGCGTTCGCCCTCGTTGGCGCTGATGGCGAGTACCAGTACAGGGCGTTCGGCGTCGCGGACCTCGCGCTTCGGCGGGACGTCCGCGACAACGTGATCGCGCCCTACGGGTCGATCCTTGCCCTTCCGGTGGCGCCTCAGGCGGTGCTCGACAACCTCACGGCACTGGAGGAGCACGGGGGACGGGGCCTCTACGGGCTCTACGACGCCATCGACTTCACACCGGGGCGCGTTCCCCTCGGCAAGACCTCTGTCGTCGTCCGCACCTACATGGCGCACCACCAGGGCATGGTCTTGGGCGCGCTCGGCAACGCGGTGGCTCCCGAGGACCTGCCATCGCGGCTCCACACAGACGCGAGGGTCGCCGCCGTGGAGCCTGTCCTCTACGAGCGCACGCCCCTGTCCGGACCGCTCGAGAAGCCCGAACAGGCTCGCGCCGGCCTTGCGAGGGTGGCCGGGCCGGTGCACGTCGACCCGTGGCACGTCACGCCACGCGTCAGGACGCCGCTGGCGTTCCCGTTGGGCAACGGCCGTTACCACCTGCTCGTCGACGATCGCGGCGGCGCCAGGGCGCAGTGGCGCGGCGTCTCCCTCTCGCGCTGGCGGCCGGACCCTGTGCTGCCGCCAGGCGGTTCGTGGCTCTACCTTACGGACCGCGACACCGGCAGAACCCGGGCGCTGCTCGGGCCCGGTGCGCCCGCCTACGAGGTAGAAGCGCTCGCCCACGCCATCCGGTACCGCCTCCGGCACGACGGTCTGCTCGTCAACATCGTCGTCACCGTCGATGCCGACCGCGACGTGGAGTTGTGGCATGTCGAGATCGGGGAGTTGGACGGGCGCGCCCGCAGGCTGGCCGTCACCCGCGCCGCGGAGCCGGCCCTGGCGCCCGAAGGCGAGGACAGGCGTCATCCGGCGTTCGCCAAGCTCTTCGTCGAAGCGCGCGAACCCGCGCCAGGGGTGGTCGAACTTCGGCGCCGCCAACGCTCGGAGCGCGACCCCGAGGTCGTTTGGCGCCACTCCGTCATCTCGCCCGTGGGCCAGTCGCTGGCTGTGAGCGTCGAGACCGACAGGGAGCGCTTCCTCGGACGTTGGGGTGACAACGCACGACCGATCGCGTTGCGTGACGCGCAGCGTCTGGGCGGGGTCGTCTCCAATCCGCTCGATCCGATAGTCGCGGTGCGGACCGAGATCGACATCGCGCTCCATGCGACGGTGGGTCTCGCGTTCGCCGCGGCTGCAGGGCGCTCGTCAGCCGAGGTGGAGGCCGCGATCGCGTACGTGGGCACGCTAGCAGCCGTGGAGCGCGTCATGGAACGGGCGGGCGAGCGTTCGGGGCGGGAGCTGGAACGGCTTGGGCTCGACTCGACGAGATGGCGAACCGTCCAGCGGCTGCTGTCTGCCCTGGTGTACCAGCGCCCCGTGCGCGCGATCCGCGGCGAACCGCTCCCCACTGGCGTAGGCGGACTGTGGCGCTTCGGCCTCTCCGGTGATCTACCGGTCGTCCTGCTACCGCTCGCCGAGGTCCGGGTGGAGGAGCTCCTCGATCTCGCTCTGGCGGCGCAGGCCTACGCCCGCGGCCGCGGCCTTCCGTTCGATCTTGTGCTCCTCAACGATCACGACGGTTCGTACGATCAGCCCCTGGGTGAGAGCATCAGGCGCCTGATCGGGGCGCGTCACGCCGAAGGCTGGCTCGACCGCGACGGCGGCGTACGCGTAGTGCAGGGCCGAACCTTGAGCGAAGCCGAGCGCGCGACCCTGTATGCGGGCGCCCGGGTCGTGCTCGAGCCCGGCCGTCCGGTCGAGGACCAACTCGCCGGCCTGGCCCGCGTACCCGCTCCTCTGCCGCGCCTGCTGCCGGCGGGCGACGCTGTACCGTCGGTTGGCCCGGGCGCCGCTACGCAGCTCACGCCTTTCGAACCAGGCGGGCTCGATCACTACAATGGCCATGGCGGCTTCGAGGCGGGCGGCGCCGCGTACACCTTGCGCGTGACGCCCCGCGACCCCACACCGGCCCCCTGGGTGAACGTCCTCGCCAACGAACGCTTCGGGACGCTGGTCAGCGAGTCGGGTACCGCCACGACCTGGTGCCTGAACAGCGGCGAGAACCGCCTGACGCCGTGGCCGAACGACCCTCTCCTCGACCAAGGTGGAGAGGCTCTGTACCTGCGGGACGAGGCGTCGACCGCGGTGTGGAGCCCCACGCCTCTGCCCGCGCCGCCGGGCCCAGATGCGCAGTACACGGTGACGCACGAGGCGGCCGCCACCACCTACACACACGTGAGCCACGGTTTCGAGCAGACGGTACGCGTACACGTGCCGCCTCACGCGAGCGTCAAGGTCGTGCGGGTCACCGTCCTAGACGTCTCGGGCAGACCGAGGCGGGTTACTGCGACGTACGCGGTCGACTGGGTGCTCGGACTCGACCGCGCCGGTTCGGCACCGTACCTGAGGAGCCGCCACGACCCCGGCACGAACGTCGTGCTCGTCACCAACCCGTTCCACCTCGAGCACCCCGCCCGTGTCGCGTTCCTGGCGACCGACCTGCCCGTCCACGGCCTGACGGCGGACCGAGGGGAGTTCTACGGTCGGGGCGGCCGGTCGGCACCCGCGGCGCTGGGGCGTATCGGCCTCAGTGGCCGAGTAGAGGGTGTGGGCGCACCGATGACGGCGCTGCAGGTGCATCTCGACGTTCCCGCGGGAGGCGAGGCCACCGCAACGTTCGTGCTCGGACAGGGCGATGACGAGAACGACGCGCGGGAGCTGGCGCGCACTTTCGTCCACCGGGACGCCGGACTGGCGGAAGCGCGCGAGCGTTGGGACGAGCTTCTAGGGCACATCCAGGTGAGCACGCCCGATCCTGCGCTCGACCTGCTGGTCAACCGCTGGCTGCTCCATCAGGTGCTCGCCTGCCGGTTCTGGGGTCGGACGGCCACCTACCAGTCAAGCGGCGCCATCGGTTTCCGCGACCAACTTCAGGACTCGCTTGCCCTGCTGCACGCCGCACCGCAGCTGACGCGTGCCCAACTGCTCCAGGCGGCCGCGCACCAGTTCCCAGAGGGCGACGTGCTGCACTGGTGGCACCCCCCGGCGGCGAGAGGCGTGCGCACCAGGATCACGGACGACCTCGTGTGGCTGCCATACGTCACCGCGCTCTACGTGGAGGCGCTGGGCGACGAGGGGGTGCTGGACGAGGAGGTCCCATTCCTCGAGGGCGCGCAGTTGGCACCAGGCGAACACGAGCGCTACGCCGAGTTCACTACCAGTGGCCTCACCGCCACGCTGCTGGAGCACGGGCTCCGTGCGCTCGACCACGCCTCCGGTACGGGCCCACGCGGGCTGCCGCTCATCGGGACGGGTGACTGGAACGACGGTTTCGACCGCGTGGGTGCTGATGGCCGCGGTGAGAGCGTGTGGCTCGCCTGGTTCCTCGTCGCGACGCTGAGGCGCTTCGCTCCGCTATGCCGGCTGAGGGGCCTGGATGCCCGCGCCGACGAGCTGGAAGCCCGGGCCCAAGCGTTCGTCATGGCCATCGAGGAGCACGCCTGGGACGGGGACCGCTACATCCGGGCCTTCTACGACGACGGCACGCCGTTGGGCGCGAGGGGTCAGCCCGAATGCGACATCGACGTCATCGCACAGGCCTGGTCCGTGCTCTCCGGTGCGGGTGACATAGACCGCGCCCACCTAAGCATGGCCACGGCCGAGGAGCACCTTGTCGATGACGAGCACGGCATCGTCAGGCTCTTCACGCCGCCGTTCACCGGCCGCGGCGCGGACCCCGGGTACATAAGGGCGTATCCCATGGGCATAAGGGAGAACGGCGGCCAGTACACGCACGGCGCCGTTTGGGCGGCCTGGGCGTTCGCGGAGCTGGGCGACGCCGAGACGGCGCACCGCCTGTTCCGGTACCTCTCGCCGATGCGTCATGCCCAGACGCGGGAGGCGGCCAGCGTCTACCGAGTGGAACCGTACGTCGTGGCGGCCGACATCGGTGGCCATCCGCCGCATGTCGGACGCGGAGGTTGGAGCTGGTACACGGGCTCCGCGGCGTGGCTGTACCGCTTCGCGGTAGAGGGTCTGCTCGGCGTTCGGCGCCGCGCCAACGCGCTCACCATCGCGCCGCGATTGCCTAACTCGTGGCCCGGCTACCGGTTCTCCTACCGTTTCCATTCGAGTCGCTACGAGGTCCAGGTGATCCTGTCGGATGAAGACGCAGAGGCCGGGGTGGTCGTAGACGGCATCGCGGTGGCTGGCGTCGCCATCCCGCTAGTAGACGACGGGGGTACGCATGACGTCCGCGTGACCCTGGCCCGTGAGGACGCCCGGGTCGCCGGTGCCGCCAGGTAGTCGAGGGTCATGCGGTCAGGCCACGGCGAAGATCATCACGGCATGGCATGCCCAGCCCAGCAGCACGAGCACATGCCAGATCTCGTGGAAACCGAAACCTCGCCACGGGTTGGGTCGTTTCAGCCCGTATATGACCGCGCCTACCGTGTAGCACAGCCCGCCCAGGGCGAGCCATGTCGTGCCAGTCCAGCCAAGCGCGCGGACGACCGGCACGATGGCACCGACGACAAGCCAACCCATCGCCAGGTAGATTCCCGTGGACAGCCACCTGGGCGCCTCGATCCAGACAAGCTTGAATATCAGGCCTGCCGCTGCCATCAGCCACACGATCACGAGCAACGCCCACGCCAGCCGCGGGCTCTGGGGACGAAGTGCGACCAGCAGTATGGGTGTGTAGGTCCCGGCTATCAGGAGGAAGATGGCGGCATGGTCGAAGCGCCTCAGCCACACCGCATGCCTCTCGCCTACCCACAGCGAGTGCAGGAGCGAGCTCGCGACGAACAGGACGACCGACGTGAACCCGAACACCGCGGTCGCCAGGTGATCTATCCACCCACCCTGCGTCTGTACGACGAGCGGCACGGTCACTACCAGCGCTGCCACGGCACCGAAGATATGGGTAAGGCCGTTCACCGGCTCCCGCAAGCCCCGCCCATACTTGCCGCGTCGGTCATCCTTAACTACACGTTCGGACGCGTGTTCCGCCACGTCCGAGTGTAAGCTTCGCGCCGTTAGGCTTTGAGCATGCGAATCGGACGATCGACAGCGGTACTCGTATCGGTCCTGTCGGTCGCGGTAGGCGTGTTCGCCTTGGGAGGAGCTCCGATGAGCGTTGAACCGACCCATCTGCTGGTCGTGGACAAGTCGATGGGGAACCTCGTGGCCATTCAGCTGTCGAGCGGGCAGGTCGCTTGGACGGTGGAGGTTGGACCCGGCCCGCACGAGACCGTGGCGGTACCCCCGGAGTCGTCCCCCTCCGGCTCTCCGCTTGCGCTCGTGAGCATGTACGCGACGCGGGGCGCACGCGGGCAGGCAGTCGCGGTGATCGACCTGATCGAACGCTCCGTCATCGACAGGGTCTCGACCCAACCTCAGTCCATGCCGCACGGCCTGGCGCTCGTGCCCGGCACGTCGCGCGTGCTCGTCACGGTGGAGGCCGACGACTCTGTCCTCTCGTTCGACCTCGCGGATCCGGACGACAGACAGGTCATCGCGACGGGTCAGCGCCTGCCTCACATGGTCGTCGCGGCACCCGACGGCTCGGCTGCCTTCGCCGCCAACATCACCGGTGGCGCGGTAACGAGGATCGATCTGAGTGACGGCACAGCGAGGTCGGCTCACGTCGGGGCGGGTGCCGAAGGCATCGCCCTCACCCAGGACGGTTCACAGGTGTGGGTCGGTAGCAACGAGGAGCACGAGGTTCACGTGTTCTCCACCGCAGACCTGCGGCCGCTCGACAGCTTCGCCACGTGCCGCGTGCCGATCCGGGTCACTCGCGTCAGTTCGGAGCTGATGGCCGTGACCTGTCTCGTCGACGCTCAGGTCGACCTTCACGACGTCCAGACGCACGAGGTCGTCCGCACCGTTTCTTTGCCAGAAGGCTCGTCTCCCGTGGGCACCCTGCCCACCCCCGACGGGCGGCTCCTCTACGTAGCCGCCACGGCTACCGGGACGATCTACGAGGTCGCGGTCGCGACGGGCGAGGTCCTACGCACGTTCGACGCGGGTGAGGAGCCGGACGGCATGGCTCTCGTGACGCTGCCGTAGTAGCGGGCGCCGGGCGCTTCGGCTAGGCCTCTGCTGCCTCGTCCGACATCTACCAGGCACCTACTAAGTTCTACCGGCGTGCCACGCCGATCATCGGCCCAGCGCCGATCTTGACCGGCACGATGTCGAGGTGTCCGTCGTAGCGCAGCCACAGGTGGGTCATGACCGCGGCGGTGTAATGAGCCCAGTTCTGCCCGATCATCAACACGTACAGCGCCAACACTCCGAAGAAGACGACGTGCCTCACGAGTCTCGCTCCTTACT
This sequence comes from Trueperaceae bacterium, assembly GCA_036381675.1. GTDB lineage: Bacteria > Deinococcota > Deinococci > Deinococcales > Trueperaceae > DASRWD01. The sequence goes on from DASVCK010000225.1 coordinate 20,451, forward strand.
TCCCTGAGAGGAACCCTAGGGGCGGAGGCAGTCGCCGACCGTCGCGGACCGATTTCGGTTCTCACGGCGCCCGTGGCTGCGCGTCATCAACTCGTGCTTCGTGAACTCGTGCTTCGCGGCCAGAGGTTACGCACGTCGCAGACCCCGTAAGGCAACGGTAACGAACCGTCCCTAGAATCTCCGCTGGCCCGCGTATCCGCCCCCCAAGGAGCGCGGGCCCACGACCTCCCTATCTCGACCGGGAGTACGCGACGACGACTACGCAAACGACAAGCCCCGCCTGGACTCGCGTCCCTGACGGGGCTTCTCTTGGAGCCAACGGTCGGATTTGAACCGACGACCTGCCGATTACGAATCGGCTGCTCTACCGCTGAGCTACGTTGGCGCCCAACGACGGCGGTCAGTGGCAAGGCCGGGCCGCCTGCATCGGACGGGCCGCGAACGGACCGTGTGGTGGCCAGGGGCAGAATCGAACTGCCGACACTGCGATTTTCAGTCGCATGCTCTACCGACTGAGCTACCTGGCCACGATGAAGACGCAGCGTACGGCAGGCGCCTGGCGCTGCGTCTTCTCGGGGTTCATGGCGGAGCCGACGGGATTCGAACCCGCGACCTTCTGCGTGACAGGCAGATATGCTAACCGCTACACTACGGCTCCGCGAAAAACGCTTCCGGACCGCCAGGCGGTGCCGTCAGCGCAGATAAGGATACCTAGCCGTCTTAAGCGCTGTCAACGGAGTAGATGGCGAATCGGGCATCAACCTCCGGTGTCCGAGACCCACGCTAGCGCGTCGATCTCGACCAGGATGCCAGGCCGGCCGAAGGTGGGCACGGCGATGACGGTTATCGCCGTGGGTATTGGCCCCCAGACCTCTGCCGATGCCTGGAATCCCGCACGTACGTCCTGGCTCGCCTCATAGAAGATCGTGAGCTTCGCGACGTCGTGTTGGGTAGCGCCGGCATGGTCGAGCACGGTCAGCACGTTCTTCAATGCCTGTTTCGTCTGCTCGCCGAAGTCCGCGCTCACTACCTCTCCTTTGGAGTCGACACCGTTCTGCCCGCCGACGACCAACAGTCGTCCGGGTCCCTCAACCATCACGCCCTGCGAGAAGGCGGGGTTCTTGTGCATGGAGTCCGGGTTGATATGGCGCAGATTCACAGAGGCGCTCCGCGCACCACCTTCTTGAGCTGTCTAAGAGCTCCAAGATGATAGGCCGCATGGCCGTAGCTCGCCAGCGCGCCGTTAACGGCGAAGCCCTCGTGCCACGAGTGATGCACCGGCAATGCCGCGAGCAGAGTGTCCCCGGCCCTGCGGATCGCCTGGTTGAGAGCGACCCAGGCCGTTTCGTCCACCCGCTTCACCAACCAGCTCTCTGACCAGTCGGATGGCGGCTCCTTCCCGGCGAAGTAGGCATTGACCATGTCGATTGCCCAGCGCAGATGCTCTGCGTGTGCTGCGATGGTGGTGCCGGCCACGACGCGCGACGCTTCCTCGGCTGTGAGGTCCCCAAGCGTTCCATAAACGCCTCCCTCACGGCCGCCTGAGGTGACCCAAGTGGGGTCGCTATCCGGCATGCCTTCCAGCAGTTCGCGGTACCTGTCGAGGAACAGACTGGTGAGCTGCTCTTCCACGTTCACCTTGGATGGGTTTGTGGTTGTGTCCATGCGCATTACCTCCTGGGACGAAGGTAGACGCTAAAGCGGACGCCTGGTGGCCGGATATTTCCACCTACGGCGGAAGGGGCGGGTTCGACAGGTTAGTGACGAGCCGGCCGCCGACACAGCAACGTGCCGGCGGCGACTCTTCTGGGTTCGCGTCCTAAGGCAAGGCTTCCTGTTCTTCGTAGTGCAGGTCCACTCCCCTATCGAGCAGAGTCTGTACGTCATCCATCACGTCCGGGTCGTCCAGATCAAGGAAGTTGTTGTGGACCCAGACCTCGTCGCCCTCGCCCAGACCAGGGTTGGCGACCAGAGGCGCAAGACTGGTGAGCTCGTTCCACTCGAACCACAGGATCTCGAGCAAGGTCATGTCTTCCAGGAAGGCCGCATCGGCATCTTTGAGTCCCATACCCGACAGAGACAGCCAACGGAGTTGGGCCAGATCGTGAACCGGCGTGACGTCGACACCGTAGAGGTTCCACAGCATGAGGGTTTCCAAGTTGGCGAGCCCCTCGAGGAACGAGAGATCGGTGATGTCCGTTCCGCCGAGGTCGATGCCGAGGAGCGAGGTCTTACCCGCCAACGGCGAGGCGTCCGAAACTGGACTACCCCAGAAGCTGACGTGCTCCAACGAGTCAAGCCCACTCAAGGCCTCGATGCTGGTCACTTCGTTCTCGTTGCCGAGTTCCACCGACTTTAGGTTGACGGCGTACTGCAACCCTTCGATGCTCTCGATGCCCGCGTTCTCTGCCCAGAGCCTTTCGAGCAGCACCATGTCTATACACTTGATGTCGCCGGGGTCCCTGTAAAGAGCGTTGAGGACCGCATCTCGCAAAGCCAGATCCGGGATCTCGATCAGTTGCTCCGGAGAGTCGCACAAGTCGGACTGGGGGTCCCCGATGCCGAACGGTGCGTACATGCCGCTCTGCCCGAAATGTTCGACCTTCACTGGGTATCCGAGGAGGTCAACGTTCACGTTCATTACGTCGAAGAGGTACTGCCCATCTGCGAGGTCTAGTCCCGAGTACGTCTTGGTGGTGCCTTCGACCGGGCCTCTTAGTAGCATCGCGCCCCAGTTCGCCGTGTGGATGGAAGTGTAGGTCGTTACGGCATCGGAAGGCGATGTCCAGGAGGCGGTAATCGCACTCTCGTCCGCTGACACGGAGACGTCTATGTCACTGGGCCTGCCGACGCGGTAGGTGATATCCGTCAAGTCGGCTGTCGCCTCGTAGGTGGCGCCGTCGATCACAAGCGCCAAGGTGTAGGTCCCGGCCACAGAGTCGACACTGTGCAAGTTGATGCGGAAGAACCCGTCGTCGAACGCCGAGCTATCTGGTGCCAGCGTTACTTCGAACGGCTGATCCTCGTTCCAGCCGGGAGGTCCGGTGATGGTGAACTGGGCGCCGATCTCCTCGTCGAGCAGTACCGACTCGTCGAACATCATGTAGACGATGAAAACCGTGCCGGTGGCCTCCTCCGTGTAGACCCGGTCGACGGTTCCTACCATCAGGTCGGCGCCCGGTTGCACGCTCGCGGAGGAAGTTGTGGGCGCGGCGCCCGAGCTTCCGTCTTCACCGACGGCGACGACTTGGTAGCCGTATTCGGTGTCCAGCTCGACGTCGAGGTCGACATAAGAGGTGGTGTCGGGCGGCAGTGTCGCGAGTGGCTCGTCGTCCTGTTGTGCCGTGAACCCCCCGCTAGCTGGTCTGACACTTGAATCTCCCGACGACTGTGAGGTGGCCTGAGCCGGGCTGCTCCGATAGACCTCGAAGCCGGTCTCGTTGCCACTGTTGTCCTTCCATGCGACGGTGACGTATCCGGGTCCGGGGGTCGCTGTGACGTCGCTCGGAGCCGCCGGCGTCGGATCTGGCGGTTCCGGCGGCGGCCCGCTACAGGCGATGATTGGGAAACCGGCCACGACGCATAACGCTGTGAGCCGGAGGTACCGAGGAACTCGCGAAGTGCGTCTCTGCATGGCGACTTCTGACATGTCCACCTCCCATGCGTTCTGGACACGTCACAAGTAGCAGGAGGACCCCGTCCAAGGCCCGTCCACATACAGTCAGCGCTTCTCGAGCTCGATCCAGCCGTTGGGAACGGCGCCGCAGTCGGACATGTAGCCGCCGACCAGCAGCTCGTTCCGCTGCTCGGCGAGGGACTGGAAGCGGCAGTTCGCCACGGTGGAACTGACCAGCTCGAGCATTATCAGCGGTCCCACTTCGCCGGTGACGGTTCCGGTGGAGAGGGAGCCGGGCAGGCTGGATTCCCAGGTTCCGGTCACCGCGCTGCCGGCGGCTTGAAGGTCGAGGAGCATCACGCCCGTTTCGTCACCCTCGCTTGACTCGTACGTCCCTGACCAAGTGCCAGCCAGCGAGACCTGGCGCGCGAACGGGTTGCAGCCAGCTAGCAGCACCACCAGGGCGAGTCCAGCGACCCAGGCCGACCTTCGGAACCTGACCAGGGCACCAGCCTTCGCGTTCATCCCGCGGCCTCTACCGCGTCATCGACGCGGCCGACGCGCACCCGCACGGCGCCAAGCTCGTCGAGCCTCCGACCGATGGCTTCGGGCCCGTAGCCCAACTCCTCGTGCTGGGCGACCGGGTCGCCATGCGGCACCGTGACGTCGTGGATGCCCAGCCTGCTCACGGGCACGCTCTTCCCGCCCTCGGCCAGGTCCTCGAGGACAGCAGATCCCAGTCCGCCGAGGACCGTGTGGTCCTCAACGGTCACGACGGCCGCAGCGGCGTCAGCGATGGCCCGCAGGAGGTTGGAGTCGAGGGGCTTGACGAACCGGCCGTC
>DASVCK010000226.1:0-7712 GCA_036381675.1 Trueperaceae bacterium
CGGCTCCTGCCCCTGGACGGCGCCGCGCGGGACGAACTGTTTCCCGGCATGCTGGGCCGGGCCGAGTTCGAAGAGCGCAGCTTGCAGATCGTGCGCTCCGCCGCCCGGGGCGACCTCGGGCCGCTCACGGCCGCGCGGCCCGCCGGGCGACCCACCGAGGCCGTGGAGCGCCTCGTGAGGGAGTTCAGCGGCGGCCGGCCGCAGGACGGGTTCGAGCTGCTCGGTACGGCCCCGTCACAACACGTTTCCGGCGCTTTCGACACGGTAATAGGTACTTCCGACCGCGAGTCGAGCCTCCTGCTCGTCTGGCAGGACAGGCTGCTCTACGGCTGCGCCCTACTCGACGGTGACGGTCGCGCCGGTCTGAGCGTTCCCTGCGTGCCCGTACGAACCGGACCAGTCATGGAGCTGGTGGGTTACCACGTAGGCAGCGACAAGGACGTGAAGGTGAGGTTGGCCGAGGCAGCATGACGCGGGCAGCCGGTTGGTGCTGCGACGCTCAACCCAATACGGGCCTGCGACCACGGCGACCGGGCGACCGGCGGCCCATGCGCTTCATGAGCTTGCGCATCTCCTCGTAGTTCTTCACGAGGCGGTTGATGTCCTGCACCTGGGTGCCCGAGCCCTTCGCGATGCGACGGCGTCGGCTGGCGTCGAGAACGCGAGGGTTGGCCCGCTCCTTCTCGGTCATGCTCGAGATGATCGCCTCGATGCGCGCGATCTCCTTCTCGTCGACCTCCGCGCCGGCCGGCAGCAGCTTGCCGGCACCGGGGATCATCTTGAGGACGTCGCCGAACGAGCCGATCTGCTTGAGCCGGCGCATCTGGGTGAGCATGTCCTGGAGCGTGAAGTCGCCCAGGTCGCGCATCTCCCGCTCGTCTTCGTCACCCTCGAGGACCTTCGCCTTCTCGATCAGCGTGAGCACGTCGCCCATGCCGAGGATGCGACCGGCGACCCGGTCCGGATGGAACGGCTCGAGCCCGTCGATGCGCTCGCTCATACCCGCGAAGTAGATGGGTTTGCCGGTGACGTGCTTCGCCGAGAGCGCCGCGCCCCCACGAGCATCGCCGTCGAGCTTGGTCATGACCAGGCCGGTGACGCCCACGCGCTCGTCGAACTCCCGGGCCACAGGCAGGGACTGCTGGCCGGTCATGGCGTCGACGACCAGCACCTTCTCGGTCGGGCCGACCAACTGAGACAGCTGAGCCAACTCCGCCATCAACGCCTCGTCCACCTGTAACCGTCCGGCGGTGTCGACGATGACGAGGTCCCTGAAGTCCTTGCGTAGGTGGGCCTTCAGCCGCTCGGCGATCTCGGCAGGCCGTTCTCCGTCGTTCACCTCGAAGACGGGCACGCCGATCTGGTCGCCCAGCACCTTGAGCTGCTCGCGAGCGGCGGGTCTTTGCGTGTCCGCAGCGACCAGCAGCACGCGCCTGCCCTGGCCCTTGTAGCGGTAGGCGAGCTTGCCGGCGGTTGTCGTCTTACCGGCGCCCTGCAGGCCCATCAGCAACCAGACGTTGGACTCGGACTTCAGAACGGGCTGCACGCTCTTGCCGCCGAGCGTGTCTACGAGCTCCTCGTGAACGATGGCTATCACGCGCTGGTCTGGCTGAAGGGAGGTGAGTACCTCGGAGCCGACGGCCTTCTCCTGGACCCGCTTCGTGAAGTCCCTGGCGACCTCCAGGTTCACGTCGGCCTCCAGCAGCGCGACGCGCACCTCGCGCAGGGCCGCCTTGACGTCTGCCTCAGAGAGGCGGCCGCGGCCGCGCAGGCCGCCGATGACCGATTGGAGTCTGTCTCCCAGGCTCTGGAACATGGTCCGAGGGTAACGCCCGCTTGGCACGTCGGGACGTGTCGGGGCGGAGACACAAGGCTAGCCTCGCGGCCTCGGTGCTAGCATGAGAGGCATGTCGGCAACGGGCGCGAGGAGGCTCGGGTGGCGGGCGGCCCTGGTGGTCGCCGCTGTGCTCGGCGGTGGTGTGGCGCAGGCTCAGCTCCTCGCCGAAGTACTGACTACGACGGCGATCTCGGCCACCTTCGACTCGGCGGTAAGGTTCCCGAGCGGCAGCCTGAGGGCTGTGGGCGAGGGCGTGGACACACTGGCGCGGCGCCTGCCGGGCGCCAGCCAGTGGGGCGATTGGGAGGGCTACGTCGCGCGCGGCCTGGCCGCGAACCTCAAACCGGCCTTCGTGCACAACGTCATCACGTCCTTCGCAGTCGCTGGGTACTTCGAGGACTCCCGTGAGACCCGCACGGTCGAGGGGCCGGCGGGCACAGAGACTCAGACCAAGATCGTTTTCTTCGACATGATGGGCTCCCGCATGCACGTTCTCTACGTGATCGAGGCGGGCGAAGAAGTGGTGTGGCTGATCGGCCACGTCAAGTGACGGCAAGACCGACCGCGAGCCGGTAACGCGCAGTTCGCCGCTGCGCCCTGGTGCCCCGACCTGAGGTGAGGATATTGGCCGTATGGCCTAGCCAACGCGCTGCCAGGGTCGTTAGGGCCTCGCTCCTGGCGCTCGTACTGGCGTCGAGCGCGCCCCAGCTGAGCACGACAGCGTATGCGCAGGGAGAGTCACCGGCGCAAGCGGGCCCCTCTGCCTCGGACGCGCTGAGCAGGGCAGAGGACGCACTCGCCGCCGCGCTGGCGAGCGGCCAGATACCGCATCCCGACCAGGCGGCGTGGCGTGAGGTCTACGAGACCGGTGAGGTGGCCGTGGAGGCCGCACGGCGGTCGGGCACGCCAGCGGAGCTGCGCGCGGCGTTGCTCCTGTCGGCCCGTGGGTACGGCCTGATGAACTGGCACGCCCGGGCGTTCGCGCGCTTCGACGAGTTCATCGCCGAGGGCGGCGAGCTGACCGCGCAGCCTGGGTCGATGGCGGGCCCTACTCCCGAGCTTCCCAGCGACCTCAGGCTGTTCGTCGACGCGGCCAACCAACTGGCCTACGCCCGCTACCAGGCCGGTGACCACGACGGCGCCACCGGCTACTACCTGACAGTCCTCGAACTGGCACCCGAGGACCCCGAGGCCCTGCGCTGGCTGGCGCGCATCGCGTTCGAACGCGGCGACGTCGACGGTGCACGGGTAGCCGCCGGTCTGTGGGAGCGGCTGCTGGAGGTGGAGCCCGACGACGCGTCCGCCCGCTACTACCTCGAGCGCAGCCGCCAGCGCGCCGAGGTCGGAGTGGCTGCGAGCGATTCCTTCCACTCGGGCCTGATCGCGTACCAGGAGGGCGACCTGGAAGGCGCCATGAACCTGTTCCAGGCCGCCCTCACCGCCAACCCGACGTTCGTGGACGCCGAGGTGTGGGCCGGGCGCATCGCGCTGGAGCTCGGGTTGCCGGAGCTCGCCGTGCGGCACTGGCGCAACGTGGCGCAGGCCAGGCCCGACGATGACGGCGCGGCCTACTTCGTCAGGGTCGCCGAGACGCAGCTCGAGCACGGCGTCACCGCAGGCACGCGCTACTTCGAGGGGCTGGCGCACTACGAGGCCGGTGAGCTCGAGGCCGCGACCGAGTCGTTCGTGGCCGCGACCCGTGCGGCCCCGCGGTTCGTTGACGCGTGGGTGTGGGCCGCTCGGAGCCTGCAGGAGAGCGGCGCGGCGACCGAGTCCGTGCCCTACTGGGAGACGGTGCTCGAGCTGGACCCTGACGACGATCGCGCCGCCTGGTTCCTGCGCCGCGCCAGGCTGGCAACGGAGCGCGGAGACGTGGCCGGGCCGGCGTTCTTCGACGCGGTGGCCGCCTACGAAGCCGGGGAGGCGGACAGGGCCCGCCAGCTCCTGGAGGAGGCCGTGGCGGCCGAGCCGGACTTCGCCGAGGCCTGGGGCTACCTGGGCAGGATCGCCTTCCAGCAGGAGCGCTATGTCGACGCGGCCGAAGCGTACGGCCGCGCGGCCCAGCTGTCCCCGCAGGTCGACGAGTACGCGTTCTTCGCACAGGAGGCCGCGCGGCTCGCGGGGGGTGACCCGGAAGCGGATGATGAGGCGGGTTCGGCGGCGGCCGAGCCCGCGAGCGAAGCTGGCGGTGAGGACGAGGAGGAGCCGGCGGACGAAGCGTCCCCCGGTGTGCAACCGACTCAGCCTTCCGACGCGGTACCTGGCGGTCCCGACGGTGGCAGCGACGCCGAGGACCCCGAGGAGGACGACGGCGTGGAGCCGCTGCCGCCCGGTGGGGGCGCCTAAAGGCGTGACCTGGCGCGTGCCGCCCTAGTTAGGAGAGCCTGAGGGCATGAAGCAGTTCGAGAGGCGAGTCGACGATTCCGGGGAGCCCTACATGGTCACGGACCTGCCGGGCTTCATGCTCACGCGGTTGCCGCTACTCAACAAGAGCACGGCGTTCAGCCCCGAGGAGCGTCAGACGTTCGGGCTGGAAGGCCTGTTGCCGCCGCACGTGGCCACGTTGCAGGAGCAGATCACACGCACCTACGGCAACTATCAGCGCACCACCACGAACATCGACAAGCACGTCTACCTGAGGAACCTTCAGGACCGCAACGAGGTGCTCTTCTACGCGGTGCTCGAGGAGCACCTCGAGGAGATGATGCCCATCGTCTACACGCCGACGGTGGCGGAGGCCGTCCAGCGCTTCAGTCACCTCTACCGCTACGCCCGCGGCCTGGTGATCAGCACCGAGAACATCGACAGGGTCGACGAGGTGCTCGGCAACACGCCCATGCCGGACGTGCGCCTCGCGGTGGTGACCGACTCCGAGGGGATCCTCGGCATCGGCGATCAGGGCTATGGGGGCATGGGGATCTGCATCGGCAAGCTGTCGCTCTACACGGCGGCTGCCGGGATCGACCCGGCCGTGACGTTGCCCATCGAGCTCGACGTGGGCACCAACCGCGCCGATCTCCTCGACGATCCCCTGTACCTCGGCGTGCGGCACGAGCGCCTGACGGGTCAGCAGTACGACGACTTCGTGGAGCGCTTCGTTACCGCCTTCAAGCGGCGTTTCCCGGCTGCGTTGCTGCAGTGGGAGGACTTCAGCAAGCAGAAGGCGTTCACGGTCCTCGAGCGGTTCCGTGACGAGCTGCCTTCGTTCAACGACGACATACAGGGCACCGGGGCGGTCACGCTGGCCGGGCTACTGGCCGCGACCCGCCGGAGCAAGCGGCCGCTCACGGACGAGGTGATCCTCGTGCACGGCGCCGGGGCGGGCGGCGTCGGCGTGGCGATGCAGGTGACCGGGGGCCTCATCGACCAGGGCCTCACCCCGGAGGAGGCGCGGCGGCGCGTGTTGGTCGTCGACTCTCGCGGCCTCGTGGTCGCGGGACGCAAGGGCCTCGAGCCCTACAAGGAGTACGTCGCTCAGGCACCTGAGGACATCGCGCAGTGGTGGCACGACGACGCCCCGCCCTCCCTCCTGCAGACGGTGGAGGGGGCTGGCGTCACCGTGCTCCTGGGCCTATCGGGGCAGGGCGGAGCCTTCGCTGAGGACGTGGTCAGAGCCGTGGCACGCAACTCGCACACACCGGTCGTGTTCGCCATGTCGAACCCAACGGAGAACAGCGAGGCGACGCCCGAGGAGGTCTACCGCTGGACCGACGGGCGGGCCATCGTGGCCACGGGGAGCCCGTTCCCCGAGGTCGAGTGGAAGGGCGGCAGGCACCCCGTAGGGCAGGCGAACAACGCGTTCATCTTCCCTGGCCTGGGTCTGGGGGCGATGCTGTCAAGGGTCAGGACGCTCACGCCGGGCATGTTCCGAGCGGCGGCGCAGGCGCTGGCGGAGTACACGGACCCGGCGCGCATCGCGGCGGGCGCCGTCTACCCGTCGATCTCCTCCCTCAGGCGCGCCAGCCGGCACGTCGCCATCGCGGTCGTCGAGCACTCACTGGACGAGGGCAGCGCGCAGCTCGAGCACCCCGGCGACGTGGCCGAGTTCGTCACGCGGTCCATGTGGGAGCCACGCTACGTGCCGATCCGGAGAGCTTGAGCTTGAGGACAGTCGTCCTGCGCGTCGTGGCGTTGGCTCTGCTGCTGACGCTCGCGCTGGTCGGGGTGATCACGGCACGGACGCTCTCGCGCCTGCCGGACATGCTCGTGTACTTCACCAAGGACACGGGGACGAGCTTCACTCTGGAGAGCGTGCCGCGCGTAGCGCGCTCGGGCGCGTTGCTGGAGCGCGTGACGGCCCAGGTCGCAGCGCTCGTGCAGGGCCCGACCTCGGCGGAAGCGGACGCGGGGTTGGCTACAACGCTGCCGGAGGGCACCAGGGTGCTGGACGCCAGCCTTGAGGACGGCGTGCTCACCGTCGACCTGTCGCGGGAGTTCGGTGAGGGCGGCGGCACCGCGTCCATGTTGGGGCGGCTGAACCAGCTCTACTACACGTTGTCGCAGCCCGCGGACGTGCGGGCGGTGAGCATCCGCGTGGAAGGCACGCCACTGCGAGTCCTTGGCGGAGAGGGCATCATCGTCGACAGGGTATGGGTGAGGGACCAGCACACGGAGGACCCGCTATGGTGAGGCGTGGCAGCCACGTGATGCTCTGCCTCCTCTCGCTGGCGGCGTTCGGTGCGGCGCAGCCCGCGACGGATCAGGAGGCGCCGGCTGCGCGCCGCGACCTGGCTGCGCACGCAGCGTCGGCCGATCAGGGCGCCCGGGAGGTGGTGTTCGAGGCCACCGTCGACCTGTTCATCGACTACTACTGGGACCCGAACAGGCTCGACTGGGAGGCATGGGCGGACAGGCACCGGGCGGCGGCCGCCGCCGCCCGGTCACGTGGCCAGTTCGACTCCGTGATGCGGCGCATGATCGAGGAGGTCGGCGACGACCACTCGCGCTGGCTCGGCCTGAGCCGGTTGGACCCGGCGCTCACGCCTATCACGCCGCCTTTCGAACCGGCCGAGCCCTCAGGTCAGTTGCCTGACGAGGCCCCGGGACCGTGGGCGCAGGCCGACGAAACACCCAGCCTCGGCATGCTGGTGCGCTGGGTGGCCGGCGCGGGAGTCGTCATCGACCGAGTGCTGCCGGACACGCCTGCCGACGAGGCTGGGCTCCGCCGCGGCGACGTCATCACCAGGGTGGGAGAGACCGACCTGGAGGAGGTCGGAGCCGCCGGCGTGGGCTTCGTCCTGACATCCAGCCTCGAGGACCGCAACGTAGACCTCACCGTCAAGCGGAACGGCCGCGAGACGATCAGCCTCTCCCTGGCGCCGCGCTACCTCGTGCAGGCCGAGCTGCGGCGTACGGCCTCGGCCGTCATGCTCGAGGACGGCGTCGGCTACGTGTACGTGCCGTCGTTCACCTTGAGCGGCACCGGCGAGCGCATCCACCGTCTCCTGGCCGGTCTGCGAAGCCAGGGCGCCACGTCGTACGTCCTCGACCTGAGGGGGAACGGTGGCGGCAGCCTGGCCGAGCTGGGCGTGATGATGGGAGCTTTCGTCGACGGCGAATGGGCGAGCGCCGAGGCGCGGGGCCAGGTCGTGTGGACGGCGGAGTTCGAGCGCGCTGCCGGCGACGGCGTAGGCGTGGCCGTGCTGCGCGAGGTGAACGGTCGCGTTCTCCGCGCCGCCACCATCGAGCAGCCGATCTACGTGACGGAGCCGCTCATCGTCCTCGTCGACGAGGGCACGAGCTCCGCCGCCGAGGTGGCGGCGTCCATCCTCCAGGCCACGGGGCGGGCGCGGGTGGTCGGCGTGCTCACCTCAGGCAACGTCGAGGTCGTGCGTACCTACCTGTTGCCGGACCAGAGCCAGGTCCTGGTAGCGGT
>DASVCK010000227.1:0-15195 GCA_036381675.1 Trueperaceae bacterium
CGCATGGTCTTCGTGGGCGGGGAGGCCGGCGCCGGCAAGACCTCCCTAATCGAGGCGCTGCGGGCGCGCTTGCCCGCGAGAACGCCGTTCCTCTACGGCGCCTGCGACCCGCTGGACGTCCCCCGACCCCTGGCCCCGCTCCTCGACATCGTCGGCGGACTCTCCGGGAGCCTCCGCGACATCGTCTCCTCCGGTGCCGATCGCCAGACACTCTTCACGGCGCTCGCCGACGAGCTCGGGGCCGCCACGCTTCCTCTCCTGATCGTGTTCGAGGACGTGCACTGGTCGGACGACGCGACCCTGGACCTGCTGCGCTTCCTGGGCAGGCGCATCGAGGCGTTCAAGGTCACGTTGGTGGCTACCTACCGAGACGACGAGGTGGGCACGGCGCATCCGGTGCGTCGCCTCCTCGGTGACCTGGCCAGGTTCTCCAACGTCCACCGCCTCCACGTGCCGTCGCTCAGCCTAGCTGCCGTTCGCGACCTGATAGGGGACCGCGGGCTCGACCCGGAGCAGGTGCACGCACGGACTGGCGGCAACGCGTACTTCGTCTCGGAGTTGATCGCCGCAGAGGGGAACGGAGTGCCCGTCAAGGCCGGCGATGCGGTGCTCGCACGGGCGGCACGTCTCTCGCCCTCCGCGAGAAGGGTCCTTGAGCTCGCCGCCTTGTCTAGACACCATGTCGACGTGGCGCTGCTCAACAAGCTCGCCACTCCCGCGGCGGTTGATGAGTGCTGCGAAGCCGGCCTCCTGATCGACCGGCAAGGCAAGCTGGGGTTCCGGCACGAGATCGCACGCGAAGCCATCGACCGTTCCGTGGGTGCCGGCCGTCGCAAGTCGCTGCACGGGGAACTCTTCAAGGCGTTGGAAGCGGGTAGGAGCCATCTCGCCGACGAACCAACCGGCGCGCCGGCTGAAGCGACCAACGACATGACGGAGAAGGCCGGCCAGCTGGCGGTACTCGCGTTCCATGCGCACGAGGCAGGCCCATGCCGCTGTGCTCCGGTACGCCGTGGCCGCCGGGCGTCTGGCCCTCCGTCTTCATGCCTACCGGGAGGCGTGGCTTCAGTTCACGCGCGCCCTGCCACACTCCCGGCCGCTGCCGCCGGCAGAGCGGGCTCGCCTGTTCGAGGACCATGGACACCTCAGTTTCGTGGTCGACGACATCGAGGGTGCGGCGGCTTCTCGCAGCGAGGCAGCGACCATGTGGCAGCAGGCTGGTGACCTCGAAGGTCAAGTCCGGAACCTGCGCCAGCACGGTGCCATGCTCAAGCAGCTCGGTCGTCATCGAGAGGCCGGAGCGATTCTCGCGGACGCCCACCGGTTGGCTGACTCGTTGCCGCAGGACTCCGTCGAGCTGGCCGCGATCTACGCGGACAAAGCTTGGCCCGATTCCAGCAAGGGAACGCCGGACAAGGCCTGGATCGACCGTACTATCGTGGCCGCCTCTATCAGCAATCACCACGAGGCTCTGGCAGTGGCACACATCATGAACGGCTACCTGCACCTCCTGGCCGGCCGCGTACCGGCGGGAAGGCGTGAACTCTCACGGGCGGTCTCCGTCGCCGCCACGAGCGGCCTGGAGGACCTCGAGGCCGACACGAAGAGCGACGCAGCAGCGTTCCTCTCCGTGCGGCTGAGGTACGCAGCGGCCGAGCCTTTCCTCGAGGCGGCCATCTCGCTCGCACGAGACAAGGACCTGGACTGCACGCTCAACTACGCGACCGCCAACAAGGCACGCGCGCAGCTCTTCCTAGGCGAGTGGGACGAGACGGCGGCGTTGGCCACGTGGGTCCTGGAACGTCCGAACACGTCGATGGTGCCGCACATAAGGGCTCTGACGATCCTCGGGCTCCTGAGGGTACGCCGCGGCGACCCGGACGCGAACCTGCTGCTCGACGAGGCACTCGAGAAAGCTAGAAAGCTGTCCAACGTCGCCGTTACCATCCCGGTCCGAGCCGCCAGAGCGGAGGCCGAGCTGGCCAGGGAGGACCCGGACGCGGCGCTTCTCGAGGCCTCCGCGGACCTGCAGATGGCGCTCGACGATGGTACCGATTACGAGGTAGCCCAGCTTGGATACCTGATCTGGAAGGCGGGCGGCAGACCGCCGGTAACGATGCCGAGGCACAACCCGTACACGTGGCAGGTCGAGGGTCGACCGCTCGAAGCGGGTCGTCGGTGGCGACGGCTGGGTCTCCCCTACGAGCAGGCGCGCGCTTTCGCCGAGACCGACGACGTGGACCACTTGCTCGAGGCGCTTGGGATCTTCACGGAGCTGGGCGCGACGCCCGCGAGGACGAAGACCGCCGAACGCCTGAGGCAGCTGGGAGCGCGCGGGATCCCCCGGGGCCCTCGCCCAGCCACGCAGGCGAACCCTGTCGGCCTAACCCCTCGCGAGATGCAGGTGCTGCAGCTGCTGGCGTCCGGCCTGCGCAATGCCGAGATCGCCGAACAGAACCACGTCAGCCACCGCACCGTCGACAACCAGGTCTCGGCCGTGCTCGCCAAGCTCGAAGCCAAGTCACGCGGCGAGGCCGTCGCGAAGGCGTACCGCATCGGGATCGTCGGCGGCGACGTCACAGCCAACGACGTGAGTAGGTCCACCTCGGCAACGTAGGTGTTTGTGCCGATGAAAACAGGCCGTCTCCTGTAGGAGCATCACTTCACGCTGGTCAAGCGGAGCTCTTGCAGGAGGAGGCTCATGCCGCGCTATCTGGTTGAGAGGGCGTTCAGCGAAGGGCTACACATCCCGACCACAAATGCCGGGGTGGAGATCTGCAAGGGCGTGATCGAGCGCAACGGCGACCTGGGCGTCACGTGGATCCACTCGTACGTCACCGAGGACAAGAGCCGGACCTACTGCGTCTACGACGGTCCGAACGCCGAGGCTATTCGCAAGGCCGCCGCCAACAATGGACTGCCCATCGACAGGATCATCAAGGTCTTCGTACTTGACCCCTACTTCTATCACTGAGCCCGGCAGTCCAGTTCTCGCCGCCTGCTTCGCGGCGCGTAGACGTGAGAGCTGCATGCGCGCGAAGACACCGACGCCTCTTGGCCCGAACGCGGCCGCCTGAGACCGCATGGGGCCGCTGGGCGTCAGCTTCCTCGACCCGGACGGGTCGATCGGCCTGGATCCGGCGGCCGACCGCCCGCTGGCCGACTGGCCTTACCGGTGGGGAGTCGCGATCGACGGCGAGATGCTCCACGTGGCTCTCCCGACCAGACCGCCCGAAGGACGTCGTTTCGGCTGGACGGCACGCAACTCACGCCCCGAGCCCGGATACATGAGCGTGGTAGACTCCGTTCCGCCCTGAGGGCGTGGGCCCGCCCACGACGGGCGGCGCCGAGCGCGGGAGTAGCTCAGTTGGTAGAGCGACAGCCTTCCAAGCTGTATGTCGCGGGTTCGACTCCCGTCTCCCGCTCCACCACGGTTCACGCGGGCGGGCGCATGCGCCCGCCCGCAGCAGTATCCACGCCGCGTGCACCAGTAGCTCAGGGGACAGAGCAGCCGCCTTCTAAGCGGTAGGTCGAGGGTTCGAATCCTTCCTGGTGCACCATCTGACTGCCGTCCAGGACGGCGTCCATCCCCTGAACCGGTTACCGCACCTGGATGATGACGCTGGCCAGGGTGGTCGCGCCGAAGCCGCTGACGTACCGGATCTGGTAGGTCCCCGGCGCTTCGGGCGCCGTGAGCTCCAGCGCCTGTCCCCATACCGTGAACGCGACGCTTATGTCCTCCCGCGCCGCAGCGCCGTCCCTGGCGAGACCCAGGTAGTCGCCCGAGCCGTTGGGGCCCGTCCACGTCACGGTGAACACCTCTCCGGCAGCGACCTCTGCGGGCGCTTCGATGGTCACGACCGGCTCGGTCACGTTCACCGTGGCGCTCGCTAGTGCCCGTCGCTCGGAGCCGCTCAGGTAGCGCACCTCGTACGTCCCTGGTTCCACCGGCGCTACCAGGTCGAGGTCCGCGCCCCATGCCGTGAACGCGTAGCTTAAGAAGGTTTCTGCCGACGACCCCTGTGGCGCGAAGACGACCATGTCGCCCGGCCCGTTGGGGCCGCTCCAGGAGACACGCACGTTCGAACCGCCCATGACCTCGGCAGGCGCGGTGACGCCCACCTCCGACGCCACGACCTCGAGGGGCACAGTAGCCAGAACGCCGCCGCCCGATGCCGCTAGGTACCTGACCTCGTAGCTGCCCGGGTCCACGGGCGCCGTGAGGGTGCCCGGGTTGCCGAACTGCGTGAAGGTGTTGGCCAGGCTGCTGGCGGGCTCTGCGCCGGCCAGCGCCACGACCAGCATGTCGCCCTGGTTCCCCGGTCCTTCCCAAGCGACCTCGAAGCTCGCGCCGCTGGCGACCTGGGCTGGCACCTCCAGGCTGGCCTCGACGCGCCTGGCGGTGAACGGCGCGCTGCGTCCCACGACGCGCGTGCCACCTTCGGGCAGCAGCAGGTGATAGCGGGCCTCGAGCTCCGCCTCTTCGAACGGCACCAGCACCTCGGCAGAGCCGGTCGCGCCCCTGACCCCCTCCACGGCGAACAGGAGCTCGTCGGGGGCGTCTACCGGCGCCACGGTGAGCCACCCCTCCGACTCCGTCGCGGCCCCCGAGAAGCTGACCGCCGCGCGGCCGCCCATCACGGGATCTGCGGGAGAGACGACGAGCTCCACCTCGAAAGTGGACGCCAACTCGAACGCGAACTCGTTGGGCGAGTCCGCGGTGACCGAGAGCCCCGCGAACGTGAGCGGGGAGTCGGCGAACGCGTCTGAGACCAGCGCAGCGTAGTTGCCGGCCGGCAGCTCCGCGGCGAACTCCCCAGGTCCCACCTCTCGGAACGCGTGCTCTCCCCCGCCCAAGGGATCGGCGAACCTGACGGCGGCTCCCTCCGTGGCCGGCTGTCCATCGCGCGTGAGGCGCACCGTGACCGGCACCCCGGCGGGCTCCTCCGGTAGCTCGACGGCCCGGCCGAGCGCCTCTGCGAGCTCGGCCGCGCTGTTGGCGCTCTGGAACGTGCCAATGCCCTCGAAGCTGCGCTGCGCCTCGGGCGTCAGGGCGAGCCCGATGATGTGCAGGTCGATCTCGAAGCCCTCGCTGGCCAACCTCTCCGCCACCGCCCGCACGTCGCCGCCACAGGACTCCTCGCCGTCGGTGACGAGCACGATCAGCTTGCGTCCCGCCGCGCCAGCCAGGTCCTCGGCCGCTCGCTCGAGCGAGTAGGCGATGGGCGTGGCGCCCATGGGCTCGGTGCCTTGCACAGTGGTCAGGAGCAACTCGCGGTCGACGGTCTCCAATGGGACGGTGAGACGGCTGTCTTCACAGGCGCCGGCGTCGAGCGCCATCATCTGCGAGCCGTAGATGCGTAAGCCCACGTTCAGGTCCGCCGCATCGGGAAGCCGGCTGATGAACGACGCCAGCGCTTCCTTGGCCGCGGTGATCCGCAGCCTGCCGTCCTCGAGCTCGTTGTACATGGAGCCGGAGGCGTCCAGCACCAACACGATGTCCGTGCCGGCCGTCTGGGCCCGGCCGATACCTGCCAGCGTCGCCAGCGCCGCCACAAGCGCGGCGCGCAGCAGCGATCGGGCGCGAGGCGCCCTCCCCAACCCCACCGTGAGCGCAAGGTCAAGCATGGCATCCTCTCCGGCGCACCGTCTCAGGAGGGAAGCGGAGAAGCTGTCGAGTGCGGCCGAGGTCCGGCTGTGGTCCTCGCGCAGATGCTAGCGGTTCGGCTCGTGTCGAACTAGGTGGGACCGGTCAGCACAGCCGGCACAACTCGGCCGAGGAGCTGGAGAGGTCGGGTTCCTCAGTGGCTGATCGTCTGCGCCCGATCTTCCAGCTGTGCGAACACGCAGGCGCCGTCGCCGAGCGCCATGCAGGAGGTCAGCCTCACCTCGTCGCCAAGCAAACGAGACAGCAACTTCTCGTCGAAGCGACACACGGCCCGGTTGCGCCGCGCGACGTTGTGGAACACGCAGTTCACGGCCCTGAGGCCACCGGCGGCGTCCTCGGCCGGCCCGGCGTGGTAGCCGAGCTCGTTCATCAGCGCCAGGACCCGTTTGCGCCGCGCTTCGCCCGTCATGCGGTCCAGCTCAGGCAGCCAGACGCTCGCGAGGTCCTCGACCATCGCGTCCAAGACGTCCTCGGCAGCTTCCGGGCCGAGCCGGTCATCGATCGCCTCGAGCAGGCTCAGCGCCAGGCGGTCGTACTGCCGTGGGAAGTGCTCACCGCCCAGCTCCGTGAGCCCGTAGGCCCGCGATGGCCGGCGCCCGGTCCTCCGGACGCCGATGGGCCTCACCAGGCCGTCCCGCTCTAGGCCCGTGATGTGCTGCCGTATCGCGTTGCGGGACACGCCGACGATGGTGGCCAGCTCGTCGAGCGTGAGCCCGTCTTCGCGGTTCTGCAGCAGATGGAACATGACTCCCCTGCGTGTGTCGTTCGGCCCTAGCATCCCGCCCTCCGCGCAAGCAGCATAGCGTGATGACAATAATGGCATAAACTCCTTGCATTATTGCCATATCGGTGCTAGGTTCGAGATCGAGCGATCGCTACACGCTCATGCCCCAGGGCCAGCGCAGCCCGTCGGGCAGGAAGGAACCAACCATGAGGGAGAACCCCTCGTCGTTCGCTCGCTCGCTACGTCTCACAAGCTTCGTGTTGGCGCTCTCTGCGCTGCTGGTAGGCACCCTGGCGTTCGCCCAGGGTAGCGACCTCACCACCGAGCCGCCCCCCGCCCCATACGTGAACGCCTCCACCTTGCTGCCGCTGCCCGACTTCATCCCGGGGGCCGGCGCTCTCTACATCGATCCCGCCAACGCGCCGGTCGGTCCTTGGCTCTCTTACGGGTCGGACGGCTCCCTGGTCGAGATCCTCTTCATGGTGCCTCTGAGCCAGATGCAGGACGCCGCCAACTGGGACGACCTGGCCGCCGGCCTTATCGCCGAGCTGGGCGTGACCATCGACCACGTGGACATCACCTTCAACGGCGGGCACCCAGGGATGGCCGAGCCGCACTACCACTTCAGGCTCGCCGTCGTGGACGCCGCGACGCAGCAGACGCTGCTCAACCCCTGACCTGAGATCTAGCCACGCCCTGTCGGGCGGCGCCGGGCAGCGATGCCTCGGCGTTACCCGACAGGGTCTCGCCAGTGCGTATCAGTGCCGCACGGCTCCTTGGCCGTCGTGCCCCGCGAGGGCGCGCTGGGCCGCGTCGAGGGTGCGGTCGTCGCCCTCGACCACCAGCAGTGAACCGCCTCCTCTGACCACGTCGAGGAGATGGTTAGCCTCCTCGGCCCTCGCCCCCGTCATCTCCTCGATCTCAGAGCGGGTGTAGTCGAAGGCACCGTCCCCATCCAGGTCCGTATCGGCACCTCTGATGGCGAACGGCGTGAACGCGGCCGGGGTGCCGAGCGGCACGCTGGTGCCGAGCGTCGCCGACGGCGGCACGACCACGTCGTCCATGCGATCCGGCTGGACGGAGCCAGGGCCCTCCCTGCCCGCTTCGACGTCGGCCTCCGTATCTCCTCGTGGCATCTGCTGCACGACGCGCACCTCGTCGTTGACGCCCGCGGCACGGAGCAACTCGAGGGCCTCCTCGAGCTCGTCCTCCATCCCGTACACAACCACTAGTCTTCCCACGCTGACGCACCTCCAACCACCCGGAGTGTGGGGCCCGGGCAATAGTTGGCGATGAGGCCAGGTGAGAGGGGCGCCGGCTGCGGTGAGCGCCCCGCTTGTCATGACCTTCTCGACCGGCTCACGAGCGGCGTGCGAGAGTGTGCCGCAGCATGCCCGCCGACCCCGTCACGCAGCGGCGAACGTTCCACGGTTGGCGGATCGCCTGGGCGCTGGCGGTAACCCAGACCGTCGGGTTCGGCATCCTCTTCTACGCCTTCCAGGTTTTCACCTTGCCCATGGAGGCCGAGCTCGGCCTGACCCGGGCCCAGACCTCCGGCGCCTACTCGCTGGCACTCCTGCTATCGGGACTAACCGCGGTACCAGTGGGCCGCTGGGTCGATCGTCATGGTGCCCGCGCGCTCATGACGTGGGCTTCGCTGGCCGGCGCCGGGCTCGTGTTCGCCTGGTCGCACGTGGACAGCTTGGCCGGTCTGTATCTGGTCCAGGCCGGCATCGGGCTCGTCATGTCGGCTGTCCTCTACGACGTAGCCTTCACGGTGCTGGCCGTCTGGTTCCGGCGCCACCGACTGAAGGCGATGCTGATCGTCACCCTGGTAGCCGGCCTCGCCAGCACGGTGTTCGTGCCGCTGGCCACCTGGCTGGTCGCCGAGTTCGGCTGGCGCGCCGCGCTCCGGGCGCTCGCGCTGGTGCTGCTGTTCGCGAACGTGCCTCTGCACGGCCTGCTGCTACGTGACCATCCCAGGCGGCTGCAGACCGGCCCAGACGGCGACCCGGCTACCCCTGTCGGCGCGCCCTCCCCCGAGCCGAGCGTCGGCGTGCGGGACGCCCTGCGCTCCGCGGGCTTCTGGTGGCTCGCCGCGGCCTTCACGTTCGACCGCGTCGCCGTCGTCGCCATGGCTGCCCACGCGGTGCCCCTGCTGCTGGAGCGTGGACACGAGCCGGCTCTCGTGGCGACGGTAGTCGGCACGATCGGGGCGATGCAGCTCGCTGGCCGCCTCCTGTTCACGCCGGCGGCTCGCTCCCTCGACCTGGCGACGCTGACCGCGGCGACCTTCGTGGTCAGGGTGCTCGCCCTGGCGCTGCTCATGCTGCCCCTTCCCGCCGCAGGACTCTTCGCGTTCGCAGCGCTGTTCGGTGGCGCGAACGGCGCCAGCACGTTGGCGCGCGCGGGCCTGGTGGCGGAGCGCTTCGGCAGCGCGAACTACGGGACGATCAACGGGTCGATGAGCACGCTCATCGCCGTCGTCCAGACCGCGGCGCCGCTCTCCGTCGGCTTCCTGCGGGTCGCGACGGGCGACTACAGAGCCGGCCTGCTCGTGCTGGCCGGAACCACGGCCGCAGCGGCGTACGCCGTGCTGAGGTCGAGGGCCCCGCGAGCGGTCGCTCACGCCCGGAGCGTCGGCTCCGGTCAGGCGTGACCAGCGTCTCTACCGGGCCACACGGAAGCCGCCACGGTCTGGTACAATCTCTTCTTGCCAGCGCGGTGGATGTAGCTCAGCTGGTTAGAGCACCGGATTGTGGTTCCGGGGGTCGTGGGTTCGAGCCCCATCATCCACCCCAGGCGTAGGGCGGACCTACCGCCCATCCAGGCACGGGCGGGGAGAGACGTCCCCGCCCGAGCCGCCTTGCGAGGATGGCGGAATTGGTAGACGCGCTGGACTTAGGATCCAGTGGCCTAGCCGTGCGGGTTCAAGTCCCGCTCCTCGCACCACAGCGGCAAGCCACGCGCTTGCCGCTTGTTCTTGCGACAGGCGTCCACAGCGGCTTCACGTCCGCGCGCCCAAAAGAGGAGACCCATGAGGACCGAACTGGTTGACAAGAAGGCGGTCGAAGCGACCGTCAAGGTGACGGTGCCTGCCGCGGACGTCGACGCTGCCTACGAGCAGGTCATCTCCGAGCTCGCACGTCAGGTCCGGATACCCGGCTTCCGTCAGGGACGCGTGCCGCGGGGTGTCCTCGTCAAGCGGATCGGCCCTGAGGCGCTCAACGAAGAGGTCAAGGAGAAGCTCATCGACGCGCACTTCCAGGCGGCGTTGAAGGAGCACGAGATCCTACCCATCAGCACGCACTTCCACGCACATGAGCCCATCCAGGGCGCGGACTACACGTTCGAGATCCACTCGGAGCTCTACCCGGATGTCACCCTCCCAGACCTCTCCGCGTTCACGCTCTCCGCGGAGAAGCGCGAGCTGACGGACGAGCTGGTGTCGGAGGCTGTCGAGGAGCTGCAGCGCGAGAACGCGACCCTGGTCCCCGTAGACAGACCGGTCCAGCCCACGGACTGGGTGATGATCGAGGCGACCAGCTTGAGCCCGGCGCCCGCGGAAGACGGCCGGCCGGAAGATGCCGAGAGCTCCGATCCGGCGCCCGAGCCGCAGACGAGCACGTTCCCGGTCGACCTCGAGCGAGCGGCCGAGGAGCTGCGCGACCAGCTGACCGGCGCCGCCTTGGGCGAGGAGCGGGAGATCACCCTCACCGACGAAGTAGACCGCGACGAAGACGGTGCGGCGCGCGTCCGGCGCATGCGCGTCAAGGTCGTCGACGTCAAGGAGAAGGACAAGCCCGAACCGGGCGAAGACTTCGCGACCCAACTAGGCATGGACTCGTGGGACGCGGTGCTCGAGCGCGTCAGGTCGGCCATCGCCGACGACCTCGCCCGCGAGGTCTACGAGGCCCGTCGCGCAGAGCTCATCGACAAGCTGACGTCGGAAGCCCAGTTGGAGCTGCCGCCGGGCCTGGTAAGGCGGCGCCAGCAGACGCTCCTCGAGAACCTCGTCGAAGACCTGCAGCGCCAGGGCGAGTCGTTCCAGGGTTACCTGAGCCGCCTAGAAGCACGTGGCAAGCGTGAAGAGTTCGAGACCGAGCTACTGGAGACGGCCGAGAAGGGCGTCAGGCGCGACCTGGTGCTCGAGCGGCTGATGGAGGTCAGGGGCACGGAGCTCTCGGACGCGGAGCTCACAGATGCTCTCAAGCACCTGGCGGCGCAGCGCCGGCAGGACGTCGGCTCGTTCGTGCGCGACATGGGCGAGAACTGGGTCACCAACTACCGCTTCATGCTCACGCGTGACAAGGCCGTGCGCGACTTCATCGCGGAGCTAACCGGCGAGGCTGCGAGCCCCGCGGACGAGGACTCGCTCATGGAGGCGGCCGAGGCCAGCATCGAGGCCGAGGAGGAGCAGCACGCCGAGGACCACGAGCATCACCACCACGGCGATGGTCACGACCACCATCACCACCACGACGAAAAGGACGGGCACGAGCACTGAGCCGGGCGCCTGGGCACGTGCCCGGGCCGTCCACGGCGTGCGCATGAGCGGTGCTACGCTCTAGCACGACATGCCTCTGATCCCTTACGTCATCGAGCAGACGGGCCGCGGTGAACGCACCTACGACGTGTACAGCCGCCTGCTCAAGGAGCGCATCATCTTCCTCGGCGGTCCCATCGACTCCGAGGTCGCCAACGTCGTCACGGCTCAGCTCCTGCTGCTCGACTCCCAGTCGCGCGAGCAGCCCATCAACCTGTTCATCAACTGCCCCGGGGGCGAGGTGTACTCGGGGCTCGCCATATACGACGTCATGCAGTACATCTCGGCACCCGTCCACACCAACTGCGTTGGCATAGCCATGTCCATGGGCTCCGCCATCCTCATGGCGGGCGAGAAGGGCAACCGTGTCGCCCTCCCCCACTCGCGCATCATGATCCACGCCGGGTCGGCCGGGTTCCCGCGCGCCAGCCTGCCAGACCTCGAGGTCCAGGCCCGCGAGTTCACGGACATCCGCAACATGATGGAAGAGATCTACCACCGCCACACCGGCCACACCCGGGAGAAGCTGAGGACGGACATGGAGCGCGACCGCTTCATGTCGCCGGAGCAGGCGCTCGAGTACGGCCTCATAGACCGCGTGGTAGAGCCCCGCGTCCAGGGCAGGTTCGGCGCCTGATGAGCGCCCGCGGCGGAGACGGCGCGCGCTGCGCGATCTGCGGTCGGCCGGAAGACGCCTCGCCGCTCCTCGCCTCCGCCAGCGGCATGCTCCTCTGCTCGGACTGCGCGGGTCGGGTGGGCGAACGCGCCGTCATCGCCGGCCCGCGGCGTCATCGCCCCTTGCCAACCTCCGTACCAAGGGACATCAAGCGGGTCCTCGACGAGTACGTGGTCGAGCAGGAGGACGCCAAGCGCACCCTCGCCGTGGCGGTCTACAACCACTACCGCCGGCTCGCACATCCCGAGTCCGAGGTCCAGAAGTCGAACGTGCTGCTCGTCGGGCCCTCCGGCACGGGCAAGACGTTGTTGGCAGAGACCCTGGCGCGCACGCTCAAGGTGCCGTTCGCCATCGCCGACGCCACCACGCTCACCGAGGCCGGCTACGTAGGCGACGACGTCGAGAACATCGTCCTGCGGCTGCTTCAGGTCGCTGATTACGACGTCGAGGCAGCCCAGCGCGGCATCATCTACATAGACGAGATCGACAAGATCGGCCGCAAGTCCGAGGGCCCCTCGATCACACGCGACGTCTCGGGCGAGGGCGTGCAACAGGCGCTGCTGAAGATCATCGAGGGCACCACCACTCACGTGCCGCCACAGGGCGGCCGGAAGCACCCGCATCAGGAGCTCATCGACGTGGACACGTCGCAGATACTCTTCATCTGCGGCGGCGCGTTCGAGGGCCTGGAGGACATCATGCGCCGGCGGCTAGACGTCTCGCGCGTCGGCTTCCAGGCGGGCGAGAAGTCGCTCGACGCGTTCGAGCATGCCGAGGTACTGCCCGAGGACCTGATGAGCTTCGGCCTCATCCCGGAGCTCATAGGCAGGCTGCCCGTCACTGTCCGCCTGCACGAGCTGTCGCAGCAGGCGCTCGTCGACGTCCTGACCAAGCCGCGCAACGCGCTCGTCAAGCAGTACACCGAGATGTTCTCGTTCGACGGGGTGGAGCTGGGTTTCGAGGGCGAGGCTCTCGTGGAGGTCGCTCGCCGGGCTCAGGAACGCAAGACTGGCGCCCGCGCCCTGCGGTCCATCATGGAGCGCATACTCCTGCCGCTCATGTACGAGGTCCCCGGCAGCGACGTCACACAGGTCACGGTAACGCTGGCTGACATGGACGACCCGCACGCGCTCCTGGACCGCGCCAGGCGCGTCCGCAGCGCCTAGGCCGCTACCGCGCGGCAACGCTCCACGACGACGCCGAACCTCTCGGCGGCCGCGACCACGTCGACCTCCCGCGTCTCCCGTCCCAGGCTGAACCGGACGCTCGCCTTCGCCGCCTGCGGCGACAGGCCCAGCGCGAGCAGCACGTGACTGGGCTCGAGGCTGCCGGCGGCGCAGGCTGAGCCGGCGCTGACCTCCACACCGGCGTCGTCCAGCGCCATCAGCAGGCTCTCGCCGTCCACGCCGGCGACGCTCACGTTGACGTGCTTCACGCCTCGTGCCGCCTCCGCGCCGTTCACCCTCACCCCGGGCAACGCGGTCAGCCGGTCCTCGAGCAGCGTCCTGAGCCCAGCGAGCCGGGCGCGCAGACCCTCCCTCTCGGCCTCGGCCAACTCCACGGCGACCCCCATCCCGACGATCGCGGCCACGGCGTGGGTACCCGGCCGGAAGCCGCGCTCCTGGGCGCCGCCGGCCAGCAGGGGCTCCACTTCCAGCCTCGGCGCGAGTACCAGTGCGCCCACGCCCTTGGGCCCTCCCACCTTATGAGCCGAGATCGCGACGGCGTCCGCTGCCAGCGCACTCAGCGACACGTCTTCCAGGCCGAGCCCCTGCACGGCGTCGCAGAAGAACAGGGCACCCGCCTCGTGAGATATGGCGCCGACCGCGTTCGCGTCGAGGAGGACACCGGTCTCGTTGTTCACCAGCATCAGCGCCACCAACGCAGCGCGGCCCGCTGCCTCCAGGGCCCCCGACACTCGAGCCGCGTCGATCGCCCCGCCCGGCCCGTGGGCGACGTACTCGACGCGTCGGCCGGCAGATGCCAGACGCTCGGCCGCCCGCAGCACGGCAGCGTGCTCGAGGCGGCTCGTCACGAGCGGACCGTCACGCCGCGCCGTCAGGCCCAGCACCGCGAGGTTGTCTGCCTCCGTGGCCCCGGACGTGAACACGACCTGTTTCGGCCGCACGCCCATGACTCCCGCCACGCGCTCGCGGGCCTCCTCGACGGCTTTCCGCGCGCGCCTGCCGGAGGCGTGGAGGCTCGATGGGTTGCCGTGCACCTCGGTGAGGTACGGCAGCATCGCGGCCAGCACGTCTTCTCTGAGCGGCGTCGTCGCCGCGTGGTCTAGGTAGATGCCCTGCATGGTCGGGACCGCGGTTCAGGCCAGGTCTGTGCCCAGTAGCGGCAAGCTGGCAGCGCCATCTGGAGCCAGGTAGGGTGCCCGAGCCCTGCGTTCGGCGACCAGGTCGGCGAGCGTGGTCGAGCCCAGCACCTGTCTCACGGCATTGTCCACCTGACGCCACAGGCTCTCGGTTGAGCAGTTGCCCACCCTGACGCACGAGTCGTTGTCGTCGAGGCAGGCCACCGGCGCGACGCTGCCTTCCAGGAGCTCGACGACCTCGAGGCTGTCGATCTGATCCTGCGGCCGAGCGAGGCGGTAGCCGCCGCGGGCGCCGCGCACCGACTCGACGATGCCCGCGCGCCTGAGCGCCGCGAAGATCTGCTCCAGGTACTGCTGGCTGAGTAGCTGCCGGTCCGCAACGGTCTTGAGGCTGATGGGCTCGTCACCCGACAAGGCCACCTCGACCAGCGCGCGCATCCCGTACTGTGCCTTCGTCGATACCCACATGGCTACGTCTTGCTCGCCCCCTCGGGCCGCTTCTCGGAACGATTCCGAGTAACTTGGTCGAGTATAGCCGTGTGCGCTCGGGACGGTCAACGCGCTGTGCGTACCGGCGGACGAGTGCTGCGCCTCACGGCGCACGCTGCCTACCGGGCGGCCGTGTCCAGCAAGCCTTCCAGGTAGCCCAGCGGGTCGACGGCACGGTCACCGAAGCGGATCTCGAAGTGCAGGTGCGGGCCGGTGGAGGCACCGGTGGAGCCGACGAGCCCCACCACGTCGCCCTGCCTGACGATGGCGCCCACCGCGACCGAAACGGCGCTGAGGTGGGCGTAGCGCGTCTCGCTACCATCCCCGTGGTCCAGCGCGACGGCGTAGCCGTAGGTGCTCCACCAGCCGGCGCGGGTGACAACGCCGTCGCGGGCCGCCCTGACGGGCGTGCCTGCGGGCGCCGCCCAGTCCACGCCGGCGTGGTAGCGGTTGCCGTTAACGGACACGTTGCGCCACCCGAAGCCGGAACTGAGCCGACCGCTGACCGGCTGGACGAACCCCTGAGGAGCGATGACGGCCTGCGCCAGCCCCGCGAGCGCAGCGGGCAACGCAGCCAGCTGCGCGTCGCGTAGCTCCTGCCTCGGGTCCTCGGCGAGGGCGGACCCCCAGGCGAGCGACACGAGGCAGGCGAACACGAACGGGCGCGCTTTCACGCCCGACTACTACCGTTAACCCTGGCCCAGCGTGGAGAGGAACTCCGCGTTGCTCTTCGTGCGGGAGAGGCGCGAGAGGAGCATCTCCATGGCCT
>DASVCK010000228.1:0-3565 GCA_036381675.1 Trueperaceae bacterium
GGTTCGCGCTCTGGTTTGCCGGCGAACTCGCCTTCGCCCTATACCGCAAGGCACGAGCGAACCTCAAGCGCTACATCATATGGCGCACCGCGTGGGGCCAACGCAAACTGATTCGGCGCTGGGAGAACCTTGACGAGATACCGCGCTGGGACTACCGAGAGCTGTGGGAGCGGCGGAGACGGCAGCTCGAAACGTTGGGTGGGGAGAAGCACTATCCCATCCTCTTCGCCCACATAGCCGCAAAACTGAACGATCAGCAGCGGGCCTCTTGACAAGAGCCCTTGCGGTGTGCCATCGCATCATCTGTGCTACACTAGGGTGGCTCTCATAGTCGGAAGCCCCTCGCGCCGCGCTAACGGCCAGGGGCAGTACGCCACCTGGCCCGCCGACAAACCGCCGCTCGCGGCGTATCTCGCGAAGCTGGCCGAGCAAACCTAGGTGACACCGGGTACCTCCTGAGAAAAGGCACCCGTCACACGCCCGCCCCGAGCACATCGGGGCACTTCCTTTTGGGGCCTAGACAGACTCGACCGGGCGACGCTCGGGACGCCGGGGCAGCACCGGCAGGCTCCACCACACGTGGCTAGTGCGTCGAACATGCACGTTGAGCATCGCTCAGGTCACGTCAAGCCCCCGCCTCCGAACTGTCACCGTACGGTGCGCTTGCCCCCAGGGGGCTAGGAGGCGGGGCAATCACGGTCAACCGCCGTTCGCGGCTTTGACGCCACGCGCGCCCCTGCGACACACCACACTCACCGTGACGCTGTGGACCCCCGCCGCGAGGGGCGCGCAACCCGGCCCCGCCACCTCCCAGGCGGGGCCACCACCTTCGGTCACACGCGGAGACGCGTTGACAGCCTGGCCAGGCAGACAGACAGCTAGACAGAAAGGAGACCACCGTGATTCTCAAAGGCACACGAGTCAGCGGCGTCATGAGCGTCATCGAAGGCGTCACAGAGGTACAGGTCGAACCCATCAGCGACGAGAACTGGCTTCGCGAGGCGGGCCTAGACCCCGCCGCCACGCCAGCCATCCAGCTCATCTCGTACCAAGTGCGGGGCGAGTGGGAGTCGGGCTACTACAAGCCTGGCCAGGCGTTCCTGATGAACGACACCGGCAAGACGATCGACAGGTTCTAGACCCCGCGCCCCACACGGGGCGCCTATCTTGCGAACCCCTATCGAGAGGAGCGCAGACATGGCCCGCAGAGACAACCACCAGGCCGCCCGCGCCCTCGCCGAATGGGCGCTCGAAGGCTTCCGCGAAGCCGTAGCCCGCCAGATAGCTGACACGTACGGAATCGCGACACGCACCCTCTGGCGGTGGAAATCCGCCCTGGACGAAGATACTGAACTGTCAGGGCTTTTCCGCGACCGCCTGAACGACATCCTCGACCGCGACTGGGCCGCTCACCTCACCGACGCCCTCGCCGAGCTCGTGCAACGCATCCGCACCCTCGCAGCGGACGAACCCGACCTCGGCAAGGTCGTCGAAGCATTCCGAGCCCTCTCCGAAGTCGAGATCACGAGGGAGGTGCTCCGTGGCG
Source organism: Trueperaceae bacterium (assembly GCA_036381675.1). Taxonomy (GTDB): domain Bacteria; phylum Deinococcota; class Deinococci; order Deinococcales; family Trueperaceae; genus DASRWD01. The sequence goes on from DASVCK010000228.1 coordinate 1,547, forward strand.
CTACCGATGCTGACCCGCATCGAGGCCACGAAACGGCGAGCGGACAAGCTACGAGCGCTCGCGCGGCCCTCCCCAACTAGAGCCCGGGAACCCCTAGCGGCGTTCCTCGAGCGGCACGGCCACGACCTGACCCGGCCAGTGAAGGTCATTACCGAACTGATCGAGCGCTCCACCCGCGAAGAGGTCAGGGCGGTCGTCAGCATGCCGCCACGGCACGGGAAGACCAGCACGATCCTGCACGCGTTCGCGTGGCTCCTCACCCTCGACCCGAGGTTGACTCACGCGTTCGCGACGTACGCGCAAGAGCTAGCCAACTCGAAGAGCCGCACGGCGCGGCGCATCGCTCGTGACGCTGGCGTGCAGCTTGCTGATGACGCGCAGACGGTCAGGGAGTGGCGCACGCGCGCAGGCGGCGGGCTGCTCGCCACCGGCGTAGGCGGCCCCCTCACCGGGCAAGGCATCACCGGCCTCGGCGTCGTGGACGACCCGGTGAAGAACCGGCAAGAGGCCGAGTCGGCGCTGATTCGGGAGCGAGTGTGGGAGTGGTTCACGGACGTGTTCTACACGCGCCTCGAACCCGGCGCGAGCGCGATCGTTGTCGCTACGAGGTGGCATCAGGACGACCTCTCAGGGCGGCTCCTCGCCGACGGATGGGAGGGCATCAACCTCCCCGCCCTCGACGACCACGGCGCCGCCCTGTGGCCGGAGCGTTACCCCGTCGACCGCCTCGAGGGCATAAGGGCGCAGGTCGGCGAGTACACGTGGGCGTCGCTCTACCAGGGCCAGCCCGTGCCGCGTGGCGGGGCGGTGTTCAACGTGCCCGCCACGTACGATGTCCTCCCGCAGGGCGCGTACAGGGAGGCTGTCGGGTTCGACGCGGCGTACACCGCGAAATCCCACGCCGACTACTCGGTGGCCCTCACGGGTCGCCTCATCGGAGACACGATCTACCTCACCGGCATGATTCGCCAACAGGCGGAGGCCGGTCAGTTCCTCGACCACCTCACCGCCAGAGGCATCAAGCGCGTGACGTGGTTCCGGTCGGGCACGGAGAAGGGCCTCGAGGCGTTCATGCGTCGCGCCGGCGTCCACGTCGACGCGATCACGGCTACCGGAGACAAGTTCGCGAGGGCCACTCCCGCAGCCGCCGCCTGGAACGCCGGGAAGATCGCTGTGCCCGCGCATGGGTCCGAGCATCACGGCCCGTGGGTGGACACGCTGCTTGACGAGGTGACGACCTTCACGGGCCTCGGGGACGCTCACGACGACATCGTGGATGCGCTCGCCGCGCTCCACCACGCCCTAATCGGCAAACGCACGACCGACCCGGCTACCGCCGCAGCCATCTACCGCTAGGAGAGGAGGGCCCCGCGTGATCGACCCCGCCACGCTGAAGACGCAACTGTCGGGCCTCACGTCCCGCGCGGCCCTCAAGGCCAAAGCCGAGGAGTGGGGCACCGGCGACCTGCGCGACATCCCCGACCACCTCCTGCCGAACATCGAGAGCAGCGAGGCGCGCGCCGCCCTCCACCGCCTCGCGAAGCAGGCGCAGAGCATCGGGCCGCGCATCGTGTCCGTGAAGCGCTTCGGTGTCCTCGGCGAGGTCAACTGGGGCGGCGACAACAAGGCCGCCGACGATGCCCTCAGGGCGCTGGACCTCGAAGCCGTCGCGGACGAGATGCTCGAGCAGGCCCTCTACGGCGGCATGCTCGCGGGCATCAACCGGCGCGACCCCGACCTGGGCGTGACCAGGATCGAACCGCTGATTGGGCATGTCGAGCCCGTCTACAGCCCCGCGTCGCCGACGCTCGTGGCTGGTCTGATTCACGCCTGGGTGCAGCCGGAATCGACCGGCTCCAACGCCAAGTGGACGGTCAGGCTCTACGACCTGTTGGAGCGGACCATGCGGGAGTGGCGGGACGTGACCGACCCGAGCCGCGTCCACCAGCTCACGCCCGCCGAGGTGGTAGAGCCCAGCGCGGAGTTCCCCGCCGGCGCGCCCATGCCGCGCTTCGCGAT
>DASVCK010000229.1:0-2735 GCA_036381675.1 Trueperaceae bacterium
CCTGGGCGAGGGCACTCTGGTGGGCACGGTCCTGCTCAAGGTCGCTCAGTTCCCGGAGGGCGCTACGGTGCACGAGGTGTACGGCGGGCCCACCAGCCCGGCGGGGACTCTGCTGCACACGTTCGCCCAGGAGACGGCGGAGGGCGACGTGCTGCGGGTCGACTTTCCAACCCCTGTCGAGTTGCGCTACCTGCGCGTGCTCACCACCAGCAGCCCTTCATGGGTGGCCTGGCAGGAGATAGAAGTGTACGCGCCGGGAGCGGCGCCCTGACCGAACGGTTTCGGCGGTCGCACGGACAGGCTTCACATCGACAGGTATGCCGCCTTGACCTCCGGGTCACCCAGCAGCTGCTCGCCCGTACCCTCCTTGCGAACCTCGCCGTTCTCGAGCACGTAGGCGCGATCCGCGATCTTCAGCGACTGCCTGACGTTCTGCTCGACCAGCACGACGGTCACGCCCTCGCGCCTGATCTCCTCGAGCGCCTTGAAGACCGCCTGCGACAGCGCGGGGGAGAGGCCGATGCTCGGCTCGTCCACCAGCAGAAGGCGGGGAGCGCTCATCAGGGCGCGGCCTATGGCCAGCATCTGGCGCTCGCCGCCCGAGAGTGTGCCCGCCAGCTGACCCTCGCGTTCGGCCAGCCTGGGGAACAGGCGGTAGACGAGGTCGCGGTTCCTGGCCGCGAGCGGTCGCGCACGGGGCAGGTAGTCGGCGCCGCTGACCAGGTTCTCGGACACGGTCATGAGCGGGAAGAGCTGCCTGCCCTCGGGCACGTGCCCCACGCCCACGCGCACGATGCGAGCGGCTGACAGCCCCTGCAGCCTGGCGCGCCCCAGGGCGGACACCTCGCCGGAGCGCACGGGCACGAGCCCGGTTATCGCCCGCAGCAGCGTGGTCTTGCCGGCCCCGTTGGCGCCGATTATGGTCACCAGCTCGCCCTCGTCGGCATGGACGCTCACGTCCCACAGAACGGTGATCTTGCCGTAGCCGGCGCGCAGTCCAGACACGCTAAGCGCCCGCGCCATTCACACCTCCTCCGACTCTGGGTCGCCCAGGTAGGCGCGGATCACGCGCTCGTCGGCGGTGACCTCGGCGTAGGTGCCGCGGGCCAGCTCGCGGCCGTAGTCCATCACCAGGACGCGGTCGGCCAGGTCCCTCACCACCGGCATGACGTGCTCGATGAAGACGATCGTGATGCCCTCCGCGTTGAGCTGCTTGACCAGCTCTACTGCCTCGCGTGCCTCGGCAGGCCTGAGTCCGGCCATCACCTCGTCGAGAAGCAAGACCTTCGGGTTCGTCGCCAACGCCCGCGCGATCTCGAGCCGCTTCTCCTGCAGCAGGTTTAGGTCCTCGGCCGGCACGTCGCGCAGACGGTCCATGCCTGTGCGGTGTAGCGCGTCTTCTGCACGGCGCGTGGCCTCGGCGCCGGAGACGGTCTGCTCCCCGAACTGGGCGCCGACGAGCACGTTCTCCTCCACGGTCATCTCGGGGAACGGCTGCACGACCTGGAACGCCCGACCGAGCCCCAGGTGGCAGCGGGCGTACGGCGGCAGCTTGCTCACGTCGGTGCCGGCCAGGTGCACCGTGCCCGCGGTGGGGGTGGTCATGCCGGACAGCAGATCGAGAGTCGTGGTCTTGCCAGCGCCGTTGGGCCCGATGATCGCGAAGACCTCGCCCTCCTCGACCGTGAAGGAGAGATCCGAGACAGCGGCCAGACCGCCGAAGTGCTTCGTGATGCCGCGCGCCTCCAGAACGGGAGCCATGCCTAGACCTCCTCCCTCGGCGAAGGGGCCGGGGGTCCGGCTGGCCGTGCGCCTGACGGGACCGTCCGCGCGGGCCTGAGGCGCCTGCCCAGGGCGCGGAACAGCCCAACGAGACCTCGCGGCATGAAGAGGATCGCCAGGACCAGCACGACCCCGTACGCGATCATGTAGCCCTCCGACAGGCTGCGCTTGAGCGTCTCCTCGACTCCCGACAGCACGCCTGCCGCCAGGATGGGGCCCACCGTGGTGTACAGCCCGCCGAAGATGGGAGTCACGAGCGCGAGTACCGTGACGTGGACGGCGAAGCCGGTGTCCGGGATCACGTTGCCGAGCCGATGTGCCTCGATGGCGCCGAGCATGCCCACCATCGCGCTGGACAGGACGAAGCCGAGCAGCTTGTACCGTGCCGGGTTCACGCCCATGACGGAGGCGACCCACTCGTTGGTACGGATGGCCGTGAACGCCGACCTCAGGCGGGTGCGCTGTACGACTACCGAGATAACGACCGTGAGCACTAGCAGGCTGGCGTAGACGTAGAAGTAGCTGCGGTTCCGCAGGAAGGCGATCTCCCAGCGCTCCATCTCGCCGGGCACGAACGTGGGGCGGAACAGAGCCGGCACGTTCACGCCGGCGGTGCCGCCGGCGATGGCGGTCGGCAGCTCCTGGACCACGGCCTTGAGGACCTCGGTGAAGGCCAGGCTGGCGATCGCGAAGTAGATGCCGAAGAGACGCAGTGTCACCGCGCCCAGGCCCAGCGCCAGCACCGCCCCCACGACGGCGGCGAGCGGTATGCCCAACCACAGAGGCGCGGCGGAGTTCTTGAACAGGATCGCGGCCGTGTAGGCGCCCGCGCCGTAGAAGGCGCCGTGCGCCAGCGACAGCTGTCCGGTGCGCGCCACCAGGTCCCAGGAGAGGGCGAGGATCGCGAGCGACAGGCCCCTTAGACCGATCGAGAGGTACGAGACCGAGGCCTG
>DASVCK010000230.1:0-4396 GCA_036381675.1 Trueperaceae bacterium
ACGGTCCCGGTGTCGTCCGAGGCGGCGGCGCGCGCCGGCGCGGCGCTGTGGCCGGCTCTGCTGACGAGGCTGGGAGATCTGACGGAGGACATGAGCTCCGGCACCGATCTGGAGGGCGCCTTCCGTCTTGACCAGGCGGTGTCGGTGCGCGACGGCGCGTACCGCGGCGTGGCGTACACCCGCTTCCGCACGGGCCCGTCGGTGGACGTGGGCGTGGGGGTCTTCGGTGGCCACCTCGTGATCGGGTCTCCGGTGGGAGCGTTGCACGAGGCGATAGACGTCTTCCAGGGTGACGCTGCCGCGGCTGGCCCCGCCTGGCGCACGTACGAGGGGTTGAGCCTGGGGCCGGCGGCGGCGCAGGCGTACGACGTCACCTACGCTCCGGACTTCCTGCGCGGCATCGCTCAGGTGTCGGACCTGGCGGCCGGCTCGGTCGCTTCCGTCCTCTGGTTCGGACTGCAGGGCGCTGCGATGTCCATGGGGTCCGATGCTGACCTTGACGCCCTGCCCAGCTACGACGAGCTCATCGGGGCAGCGGACGCAGTGACCACCGCTTTGCGGACCCTCGCTGACCGCACGGGGCCGGCGGTAGGTACCTCGGAGCTGGTCAACGGAGCGCGGTGGAGCACCTGGCGGCTGCCCTTGCGCTGATCCGGCGCCCGCGCTGGCCTCGACGCGAGCTGTCGCGCAGGACCTCGTTGACTTTCGACCACGCGCTCAGGGCAGCAGGTAGAGCCACTCGTCCGACTCGAACTTGTCGCGCCTGAGCCGCTCCGCCGCGGCCTGCTCCGCCGGTGTGAGTTTCGATGACGTGAGGCCGTAGCGGTCATCGAAGGTCTCGACGAGGCTATCGACGATCGCCTCGCGGGGCATCTGCGTCTGCTGGCTGAGAGGGGTCACGCGCCGGTTCGCGCTCACCGACCCCTTGTCCGACAGCTTCTCGCGGCCGATGCGCAGGACCTCGAGCATCTTCGCCGGGTTCATGTCGTAGGCCATGGTGACGTGGTGCAGCACGGCGCCGGAGCGCCGCGTCTGCGCCGCGCCGCCTATCTTCCCCCCGGCCGACGAGAGGTCGTTGATGGGCTGGTAGAAGGCGTCGACGCCGAGGGCCCGCAGGCCTGCCACGACCCACGCGTCCAGGAACGCGTAGGAGTCCACGAACGAGAGACCCCGCACCAGGCTCTCGGGCGCGTAGAGCGAGTACGTGATCGTGTTGGCCGGCTCCACGAACATCGCCCCGCCGCCGGTGATGCGGCGCGTGACCGTGACGTCGTGCTTGCGCGCCCCCTCCATGTCCACCTCGTTGCGGACCGACTGGAAGCGGCCGAGGATCACCGCGTTCGACGACCACTCCCATACCCTCAGGGTGGGCTTGCGACGCCTTGCCGCGACCTCGAGCGTCAGCACCTCGTCGATCGCCATGTGAAGCATGGGTGGTGTGGGCGCGTCGCGGAGGAGCTGCCAATCGTGCTCCAGCCAACGCTCTAGCATCTCGGGCGGGAACCTGGCATCGGTCATGCCAGCTCCCTGGGCGTGTTCTCGTCGATCGCGCGCCTGACGGCGGTCGCCACGCTCGCCGTCGAGAACCCGATCAGGGCGGCGCCCGGCGGGAGATGCCTGTCCATGCGCTCCGCCAGTTCGGCCTCGCTGGCGTCCGCCGGCGCGCCGACGAGGCCATCCACCATGTCCGCCAGGGCGGTCTCCGGTTCGAGGAAGAAATCACCCGAGATCGTGGCTGCGGCGATCTTGTCGCCTTCCACCGCCACGTCCGCGACCACGAGCTTGCCGCCTGGGGTCTTGAACTCGCCATGCCTCAACATGTCGCGATGATATGACCGGTTCGCCCTTCTGCACGCTCATCGTGAGCGCCAGTCTGAGCACGTCGTCCCACCAGCGCGCCAGCCAACCCGGTGCACCGGTGTCTTCGTGCCGCTGCAGGCGGCGCCGGATCGCGCTGGGCTCCTTCTCGACCAGCACGAGCGCCGACTTGGCTCGGGTCAGAGCCACGAACAGTACGTTCGCCTCGGCTTGGTCATCCACGGTGGTAGGGTCTGGCTCCCCCTCGGGCGCGTCCTGCGGGGTGGAACGGCCGTCAGCGCCGATGCCCAGGTCCTCCGGGGCCAGCAGGAAGACGCGCCTGGCTTCGCGGCCCTTCGCCTTGTGGACCGTGGAGAGAAGCACGTGCTCGGTCTCCTCCTGGCGTTCGAACAGCCTGTTGACCGCGGCCTTCACGCGGGTGACGTCGCCGGAACCGGCCGCCGCGATGGCCACCGCAGCGGCCTGGTGCACGTGTCTTGCGGCGTCGAGCGCTCCCGGCAGCTCCAGGTCGAGGGGCATGCTGCGCTCCAACCGCTCCGTTTCCGACGCGAGCGACGCCGCCAGGGCGTGCCTGTCCACCGCGCCGCCGGCACCCGCGAGCCGCGTGACCAGCTGTGAAGCGTCCGCCAAGCTGTCATCGCCCAGCACGACGGCTGGTAGGCCCGCGGCGGCCACCGTGAGAGCCACGTCCAGGAGCGGTCCGTTGGTGCGGCTGAGAACGAGGTCGCCCGCCGTCAGCGTGCCGGCGAGCCTTGCCATGCTCGTGACGCTCACGTGCCCCGCGGGCGCCCCGACCTCCGGGAGCATGCGAGGGGAGAGCCTGCGCGCCAGGACGACATGGCGTGTGGGGCAGCGGTAGCTGACGCTGAGAGGCAGGCGGGTTGCGGACGTGGCGGAGGCGACCCTGTCCAGCGACCGAGCGTCGGCGCCGGCGAAGCCGTAGATGGCCTGAGAGGCGTCCCCAACGAACAACGCCCGCGCGCCCGCCGACACCAGGCGTTGGACGAAGGCGAGCGACAGCCTGCTCATGTCCTGGGCCTCGTCTACGCAGACGAAGTCGTACGAGGGCACGGGCAGGGCCAGACGGACGGGGAGGTAGAGAAGATCCGTGAAGTCCACCTGCGGCCAACCCGTTGATGCCGTGAGCATCTCGTCGAGGTAGAGAGCAGCGTCGCTTGGCTCCAGGGGCAACTCGAGACCGTACTTGCCCAGCAACGAGGGCAGGTTCACCGGTGTCCGTACCAGGTCCAGCCGCGCGAACGCAGCGGCAGCCGACAGCCCCGCGCGGGCGTGCTCCGGTGCCCCGCATGAGGCTGCGAGGCGCAGGTACTTGTCCTCGTCCAGCTCTACTCGACCGTGGGTGCCCACCAGCACGCGCCTGCCCAGGGCGTGCAGGGTCAAGGCGTCGACGCCGGCGGGCAGCCGCTCCTTGAGCTGCGCTGCGGCCGAGCGGTTGAATGCCAGGAACGCTACCCGGCCCGGCGGCAGGCCGACTTCATCGACGAGCAGGCGGGCGACCATGACGAGCGTCGTGGTCTTGCCCGCACCGGCGGTGGCCTCCACCAGACCGTGACCGCAGCCCGTTCGCACGAAGTCCAATATCGCCGCCTGGTGGGCGCTGGCCTCCACCGGTCCAGGCTGCCGCGGCCGGATGCGAACAGCAATGGGCAGGGACCGAGTCGCCCCGGTCCCTTACCTAGTCCTCCGCGGCCCTTGGGCCGCCGTCAACCATCGCTTCAAGCGGCTCTCGCCACGCACGTGATCCTTAGTCAGTTGGCGTGGGACACGCGCCGGCTGCGCGAGCGGCGCTTACGGTTGCGGCTGCCGCCCGGCTTCTGTCCCGGAGCGGCGGGCCGTTGGCCCGAGCCCCCGCCGCCAGCTGGCCGTTGGCCCGAGCCCCGGCCGCCAGCGGGCCGCAGGTCGTCGAGGAGCGCGGCGTGGTCCGGCACGAAGCCGGTGACCTGGCGCCGCTGGACCCGGCTGCGCAGCACGCGCTCGAGGTCCCGCACGTTCCCGAAGTCAGCAGGCGTCACGAAAGTGAGCGCCTCGCCCGTGCGTTCGGCCCGGCCGGTACGGCCGATGCGGTGCGTGTATGCGTCTGGCGTGTCGGGGAAGTCGTAGTTGATGACGTGCGAGACGGAGGCCACGTCGATCCCGCGAGCGGCGATGTCGGTAGCGACCAGCACGTCGTACTTGCCGGCGCGGAAGCCGTCGAGCGCCGCCTGCCTGCGAGTCTGCGACAGGTTGCCCTGGATCTCAGCGGCGGAGAAGCCGTCCCGGCTGAGCCTCGCGGCCAGGCGCTTGGCGCGGTGCTTCGTGCGGGTGAACACCAGCACGGACTTCGCCTCGGGCTGGTCCAGCAGGTGCATGAGGAGGTCGGTCTTGCGGTCCTCGGCCACCGGCACGAGGAAGTGGTCGATGGTCTCGGCGGGCGCCGAGTGGCCGATCTCCACCGTGACGGGGTCGGTCAGCACGCCGTCAGCCAGGTGCCGAACCTCGTGCGGCATCGTCGCAGAGAACAGCAGGCGCTGCGAGCGCTGCGGCACTAGGCCGACGATGCGCCTGATGGCGGGCAGGA
>DASVCK010000231.1:0-4988 GCA_036381675.1 Trueperaceae bacterium
TCCTGCACGCCGTCGACCCTGCCCAGGGCGCGTTCGACGCGCGCGACGCAGCTCGCGCAGGTCATGCCCTGCACCCCGAGCTGAACGGTCCTCATGTCTCCAACGGCTGCGGTCTCCATGGCAGCCACTATAACCACCCCAGGGGGGGTGGGGAAAGACGGGATACGATGCAGCGGAGACCGGGCGAACCCGGCGGCACGGCGCTCGCTGCCACGCTTCCGACCGCCGGCCGGTGTGCGACCTCGCGCGCTAGGCCCGGGTGATGTCGATGTCGGCGGCCTCGGACTCGGCCGGCAGCGGCTCGTCCTCGACCTGCAGCGTCGCGAAGTAGACGCCGAAGCGCTCCTTCAGGCGCTGGCTGGCCTCGAGCAGCACGCGCCTCCCGTCGCGGCCGGCGTCCTCGACCTGGATGTGACCTGAGAAGAAGGCGCGCCCGGAGGTCAGGCTCCAGGCGTGCACGTGGTGGACGTCGACGACTCCCGCGATGGCGCGTAGGTCCCGGACGATCGCCTTGAGGTCGAGGTTCTCGGGAGTGCCCTGCAGGAGGATGCGCAGCGCCGACTGGATGATGCGCCACGATGCCCAGAAGAGCACGACCCCGAAGGCCATGCCGAGCAGGGGGTCGATCGCGACGAAGCCGGTGAGGCGGATCACCACCGCCGAGACGACGATGATGAGGCTGCCGACGAAGGTCTGCAGCACGTGCAGGAAGGCGCCGCGCATGTTGAGGTTGGTCTTCTGGCTCTGGTAGAGCAGAGCGAAGGAGATCAGCTCGGTGACGATCCCGCCGGCCGCCGCGAGCAGCATGGCGTTCGTCGGCAGGTCCATCGGCTCCCTCAGGCGCATGGCGCCCATGTAGAAGACGACGAGCGCCATGACGGTCAGGAACAGGCCGTTGAAGAGCGCGCCGATGATCTCCGCCCGCCCCCAGCCGAACGTGCGCTCGGCGGACGCCGGCCGCTCGCTGAGGCGCTGTGCGATCAGGGCGATGAGCACCCCGCCGACGGCGGAGAAGGTGTGGAACGCGTCGGACGTGACCGCGACCGACCCCGACCACAGCCCGACGGCCAGCTCGATCAGGAAGTAGACGCCGGTGATGAGCCCCGAGATGACGAGCGCCCGCCGGTCCTGCGTGGCCCGCACGTGCCCGGCGTGGCCGCCGCCCGCGCTGTTCATCGCCTGACCTCCTTAGCTCGGGGAGGGTCCTACCGGACACGGGGGCCAGGCCCTACCCGGAGCGGTCTAGACCGCCATCATCTTGCACCCCTTCCGGGGTCCTGAGGGTGTGGCGGGAGCTTTACGCGGGCGAAACGAACCCCACCCATGATGGGCTCAACGCGCGCCTCCCTCGGAGGGCGCGAGGAGGTCATCGTGAAACAGGTAGAGAGAAGCGTCTCGCGGCTGCTCCTGGCTCTGGCGCTGCTGACGGCGGGCGCAGGCGCCTTCGCGCAAGCCACCCAGACTAGCTTCGAGAACGGCGTCCTGGTCGAGGTCTCCCTGCAGGACCCGAGCGTCACCCTGGCGCGGGGCCGGCTGGTGTGGGACGTGAGCCTGGAGACGCACGCCGGCGACCTGCGCCCGCTGAGGCTGGCGGAACGCGCGCGCCTGCACGCGCCCGACGGGACCGCGCTGCCCGCCCGGTTCGAGGAGGTCGTGGTCAGCGACAGCGCCCACCACCCGGCCGGACAGCTGGTCCTGCTCGTCGACGGCGCCGAGCTCTCCACCCTCCTGGGTCAAGCGGGCGCGGCGGGTCCGATTGAGCTCAGGCTCACCTTCCAGGGACTGGGCGGCGAGGGCGAGCGCGGCTTCGCGTGGGAGCTGCCGGCCTCCGTCCTCGCCGCGGCCGAGGCGGCGCCGGTGGCGACCCTGCGCGCCTACGTGAGCAACGCCGCCGACGGCACCATCTCCGTGATCGACCTCTCGACCTTCGAGGAGGTGGCGCGCTGGCGGGTCGGCGACGAGGCGTCGCACGGCCTCGCCCTCCAGCCCGACGGCCTGACCCTCTACGTCGGCACCGGCGCGGAGGGGGCGATACTCGCCCTCGACACGGACGACGGGAGCGTCACCAGGCGCATCGAAGGCGACAACAACGCTCACGGGATCGACAACACCGCTGACGGCCGCTACGTCTTCGTGGGCGCCGGCGGCACCGGCGACACCGCCCACCTCACCAGGCTCGACACGACCTCGGGCGAGGTCGTCGAGCTAAGCGAGGGCCTGGGCCCGGTGGGGCACATCGACGTCTCGCCCGATGGCCGCCGCCTCTACATCGCCAACCTCGGCACTGACACCCTCACCGTCCTCGACACCGAGAGCCTCGAGGTGCTCGCCGTGGTGCCGGTCGGTGACGCTCCTAACGAGAGCAGGGCCAGCCTCGACGGGCGTTACGTCTTCGTCGCCAACTGGGGCTCGAGCGACCTCACCATCCTCGAGGCAGGGACGCTGCGCGCGGTCCGCATCCTGAAGGTCGGCGAGGGAACCCACGGGGTGGCCGTGACGCCCGACGGCCGCGAGGTGTGGGTCGCCAACCGCCTCTCCAACGACGTCGCCATCATCGACGCCGCCACGTTCGAGACGCTGGGCCGGCTGGAGGCCGGCGAGTACGCCAACCACCTCACCTTCACGCCCGACGGCGCGCTGGCGCTGGTCAGTAACGCCCGCGCCAAGGAGCTGATGGTGTTCGACGCCGCCACGCGCGCGCTCCTCGCCACCATCCCGGTGGGCGCCGAGCCGCACGAGATCGCCGTGGGCGCCCCGCCCACCCAGGCGGACCGGTGAGGCGGGCGTTCCTCAGACCGCTCGCCTGCTTGGTGAACGGGCCGTTCGTGGAAGTGGAGGAAACGACGTGAGCGACACACGCTTGTACCGGAACCTTGCCTGGTTGGCGGGCACGCTGGTGCTTGCCGGCCTGCTGTTCGCGCCCAGCACGCTGCTGGCCGCGCTGCCGTTCCTGATCTTCCTGGCGTGCCCGCTGCTGATGTGGTGGATGATGCGCTCGCACGGAGGCCACGGAGCCCACGCCAGCCCACGCGAGCGCGAGGAAGTCGGGACCGAGGGATCACGCGCCCACCACCAGCACGAGAGCCTCGGGCACGGAAGGGAGCGTGGGTAGGCAGGGTCCGACCGTGGCGCGGTAGCGCCCGGCGGCGACGTGACCGGCGGCGCGAACACCATCCCGAACGTCTCCCTTGTCTCACGCCGCCCGAGTGAGGCTGGGAAGGAGACGATGATGAGGGTTCAAGCCCACGAGCCGACTAGAAGCGAAGAGGCCCTGACCCTGGACGTGGTCTGCGGCCAGGTCGTGGACGCAGGCAGCACGGAGCACCGCTCGAACCACGCGGGGCGCGCCTACTACTTCTGCTGCGCCGGATGCCGGCGGTCGTTCGACGCCGACCCGGACCGCTACCTGAAGGCGCAGGCCTACGGGCCGTTCCACTGATGGGGCCGGGAGGGTGATGCGATGGACGCCCGCCTCATCGCCAGGGTGCTGGCATCGCGCCGGCGGCTGCTTCGCCGCGACGGCTGGGACCGCTCCCGGCTGGAAGCCCATCAGGCGCAGGCCCTGCATGCCCTGCGCGAGTACGCCGCGAGCCGCTCCTCGTTCTACCAGCGCTACCACCGCGGCCTGGCCGGCAAGCCCCTGAGCGAGCTGCCCGTGCTCACCAAGGGGATGCTGATGGACTCGTTCGACCGGCTGGTCACCGACCCGCGCGTGCGCCTGCACGCGCTCGAGGCGCACCTGGCGGAGCGCGTCGGGGAGCCCTTCCTGGGCCGCTACCGCGTCAACGCCACCTCGGGCACCACCGGCAGGCGCGGCGTGTTCCTGTTCGATGCGCGCGAGTGGGCGTTCGTGCTCGCCTCCTACGCCCGCGCCTACGCGTGGGCTGGGGTCATGCCGGGTCCAACGCGGCGCGTGCCGACCGCCGTAGTGAGCACCACCAAGCCGTGGCACCAGTCCGCGGCCGTCGGGGCGAGCGTCCAGAGCCGCTTCATGCCCACCCTGCGGCTAGACGCCACCGCGCCGCTCGAGGCGCTCACCGAGAGGCTGAACGCCTTCCAGCCCGAGGCGCTCATCGCCTACGCCTCGACGCTGCGGCTGCTGGCTGACGCCCAGCTCGCCGGAGCTCTCGCCATCGCTCCGCGGGCGGTCTTGAGCGCCTCGGAGGCCCTGACGCCGGAGACGCGCCGGCTGATCGGGCGGGCCTGGGGACTCGAGCCGTTCGACGTCTACGCCGCCACCGAGACCGCCACCATAGCCGCGGAGTGCGAGCATCGCCGCCCGCACCTCTTCGAGGACCTGGTCATCGCCGAGGTCGTCGACGAGGCGGGCCGCCCCGTGCCGGTAGGCGAGCACGGGGCGAAGGTGCTGGTCACGGTGCTCTTCGGCCGCACCCTCCCCCTGATCCGCTACGAGATGAGCGACAGCGTGAGCCTCGCGGCCGGCAGCTGCCCCTGCGGCCGTCCGTACGCGCTCCTCGCCGGCATCATGGGGCGGCGCGAGGAGGTGCTCAGGCTGCGAGCCGCCCGGGGCGGCTGGGTCGAGGTGCACCCCAACGTCTTCCACGACGTGATCGACCTGCTGCCCACCGGCGGCTGGCAGGTGTCCTTGGGACCCGAGGGCCTGGCGGTGCTGCTGGTGGGCGCAGGGGGCGTCGACGACGCGCGCCTCGTCGCCGCGCTCGAGGTGGCCCTGGCGGGGCGGGGGGCGGCGCCGCTGCCCGTCACGGTGCGGCGGGTGGCGGAGATCCCCAAGACCGCGGTCGGGAAGGCACCGCTCGTCACGTCCCAGCCGCTCGAGCGGCAGCCGTCATGAGCCTCCACGGGCCCGGAGAGCCAGGCGGGCGGGCGGTGCGCCGTTCCCGCGCCTTCCCGTCCGCCCGGGCGCCGCTCCATGAGGCTGCGTGCCATGCGCCTCGCGGGCCGAGCGGGGGAAGCGGCCGCATGGCCGAGGTCACGCTCGAGGCCGGCGGGCTTCTGCGCGGCAGCTC
>DASVCK010000232.1:0-17313 GCA_036381675.1 Trueperaceae bacterium
GGCCGCTGCCTGTTTCGCGTTCGCCACGCAGCCACCCGCAACAGGCGCTCTCGACCCGGCCAACCTTATCGCTTTCGTGACCACGAACGGTCACCTGGCCGTCGTCGATCCCGAGACTCTGGAAGCAACGGCCTTCGGAACCGGGTTGCAGAGGGCGATCTTCCCTGCATGGTCATCGGACGGCAACCAGATCGCGGCGGTGGTGGCCACGCCCGGCGCCTCGCACGTAGACGTCATCGACGTCGCGCACGGCGCGGGTCCCACCGTCGTGCTGGCGGCTCGCGACCGCAGTCCCATCTACCTCAACTGGTCGCCGGACGACAGGTACCTTGCGGTCCTCTCCGGCGCTCAGAACGGGCCGCTGGCACTCGACATCGTGCGTGTCGAGAGAGCCCTCGCCGGCGACCCTGACGCCCGCACGACGCTCTCGTTCGGGCAGCCTTTCTACTGGGTGTGGTCGCGAACGGGCCGGTCCCTACTGGTTCACCGCGACGTGCTGCGCGACGGCGCCCTCGTGGGCCTGAGCGGGATCGACGAGTTCCAGGTCGCCGTGCCGCTGCCGTCCCCCGGCGCCTTCCAATCCCCCGACATCTCGGAGTCGGAGCAGTACCTGGCCTACGCGGCCACGGACTCGAACGGGAGCCGCGTCGTCGTCACCACGAACACGGCGCGCGGAGGGGATGGCCGGCCGATCGCGGAGCTGGCTCACGACGGCATGGTCGCGTTCGCCTGGCGTCCGGCACACGATCAGTTGAGCGTTCAGGGCGCCACCACGGCCGGGATCTTCGCCGGTCCCATCGAGATCCTCGACGTGCCCAGCGGCGAGTCGCGCGTCGTCACCTCCGACACCGTGCTGGCATCGTTCTGGTCCCCCGACGGCCGCTGGCTGGCGACGCTCGGGCGCGAGGACGGCGACGAACGCGTCGCCCAAGTCCAAGGTTCGCAGCACGTCCGGTCCCAATCGGCGTTGCAACACGTCCAGTCCCGACCGCCGCTTGTGCGGTTGCGCTTCTACGACGTCGACGAGCAGACGTTCGTGGAGGGCGGCGCCCTCAGGCTCTCGGCGGCGTTCGTCTCCCAGTACTTGCCGTTCTTCGACCAGTACTCGCGTTCGCACAGCCTGTGGGCGCCCGACTCGAGCGCCATAGTCCTGCCGACGTTCGACGAGGAGACGGGCTCAACGCTGGTGGTGTTCCGGGTGGACGGCACGTCCACCGACCTGGTACCCGGCGACATGCCCGCGTGGAACGTGCGCTGACGAGTCACGACATGCCCGCGTGGAACGTGCGCTGACCACCTTCGACGATGCCGTGAAGGTCCAGGCTCATCGAAACGCGCTCATGTTCGCGGCACGCTGAACCTCAGGTCTTGTTCGAGGACGCCCCTGCTATGACCATGATCAGGCCGGCCACCACCGCGACGCCGGCAGCTATGTCGGGGATGGGGATCGACCGCTGCTGCTCGGCCTCGACCTCGATGGGCCCGAGGTCAAGCGCGGTCCGCTCCTCCGTGTAGGTGATCCGCGGCACGACGAACCCGATGATGCCGAGGATTATCAGGATCACGCCGATTGTGGTCAGGCTCTTCATCGCCAACCTCCGAACCTCTGGCGCCCGTGTTCGGTCGGTCGCTCGCGATGGATACGAGACGAGTGCCGACCCGGGGCGTTCTGCGGCAAGCTTAGGGACACCGGGATGCAGGGCGTGAGAGAGCAGTGAACCGGGGTGATCCCGACCATGTAGGTCGGCAAGAACGTCGCGAACTGTGCGCCAAGTTCGCATTAGCCCACCGTGAGTGCCCTACCATCTCCTTGCTCGCAACACACCGAGCCGAGCCGGCCCCGCGGGGGCGGCCAGGCGCCCCGGGAGCCCGGGGTTCCGCGCGAGTCGGCGCCAGATACGTTGGAGGCAACGATGAACTGTCCTGTCTGCGGTCACCCGAACGCCGACGGGGCCCGGTTCTGCTCGAACTGCGGTACCCGGCTCGTTGAGCTGGGTCCGGTGGACGGCGAGCGCAAGCTCGTAAGCGTCCTGTTCGCCGACGTCGCGGGCTCCACCCGGCTGACCGAGATCCTCGGTGGCGAGGAGTGGACGACGATCATGAACGGCGCCTTCTCGCTTATGAACCGGTCCGTAGCCAAGTACGGCGGCACGGTGGGCAGGCTGATGGGAGACGGCATCCTCGCTTTCTTCGGCGTGCCCATGGCCCACGAAGACGACGCCGAGCGAGCCGTGCTGGCGGGTCTCGAGCTTCGCGACGCCGCGGACGCCTACGGCGACGACCTGGCCAAGCGGTACAAGGTGCGGCTGCCGCAGGGCATCCCGCCGTTCGCGGTCCGGGTGGGTGTGAGCACCGGACAGACGGTGCTCACCACCGTAGGCGACGACGTGCGGGCCGAGTTCACGGCCATGGGGGAGACCGCCAACCTGGCGGCCAGGCTGCAGTCGTTGGCCGAGGCCGGTGGCGTGCTGATAGACACGACCACACACGGGCTGGTGCAGCACGCTGTCGAGGCGTTGCCGTTGGGCGCCAAGCAGGTGAAGGGCATCGCGCGCCCGGTGCAGGTGTTCGAGGTCCTCGGCGTGATGCCGGGCGGGGAGCGGCGACGCGGCATCGAGGGCCTCAGCTCACCGATCGTGGGTCGCGACGCCGAGATGGCCACCCTTCGCGACAGGGTCAGGCGTCTGGCGCGTGACGAGGGGAGCTTCGTCTGTCTCATCGGCGAGGCGGGCCTGGGTAAGTCCAGGATGGTCGCCGACCTGCGCAAGCTCGCCGCGCACGACGTGGGGCGCGCCAAGGTGGAGCTGGGCTGGTACGAGGGCAGGGCGCTCTCGTACGCGAGCTCGCTGCCGTACTTCGCGCTTAGGGGCACCCTTCTCGACACCATGGGGCTCACACAGGCCGACGCTAAGGACCAGGTCCGCGCGGCGCTGGCGCGAGCCACCGCGCAGGAGGGCTGGGAGGGCGAGCGCCACCGGCCTTACCTGGAGCTCCTGCTGGCGGTCGAGGACGAGGCCACGGCGGAGGCGGTGCGCGAGCTCGACGGCACTGTCCTCACCCGGCGCATCTCCGAGGCGGTGCTGGCCTACGTGCGGTGGTTCGTCAAGGGCCCCACGGTCCTGGTGTTCGAGGACATCCACTGGGCCGACACCGCCACGGTGCGCCTCCTATCCGAGCTGGCCGCGCTGACGGCGCCGGGCGAGCTGCCGCTGATGATCCTCGCCGTCACCAGGCCCGACAGGCAGTCGCCCGCCTGGCGCCTGGCGGAATCGGCGCGGGAGAACGCCGGCGGGTCGTACGTGGAGCTGAAGCTGGCGCCGCTGGACGAGAACGGCTCGCGCGAGCTGCTGACGCAGCTGCTCGGCGGGGAGGACCTGGGACCGGTGCTGGCCCGCGTGCTGGAGCGGTCCGACGGCAACCCGTTCTACCTCGAGGAGGTGCTCAGATCGCTCATCGAAGCCGGGCACGTCGCTCGCGAGAACGGACGGTGGGCCGTCAAGGGGGACATCGACGACTCGCAGGTACCCGGCACCCTCGAGGGGGTATTGAGCGCCCGCATCGACAGGCTGCCGGAGCGGGCCCGGCAGGTGGCGCAGACGGCGGCGGTGGTCGGGCGCACGTTCCCTCGCAGCGTCGTCGACTCCGTCTTCTCGCACCCGTCCAACCCGTGGCGCCTCGAGGACGTGGGACCCCAGCTCGAGACCCTCAGCACCGAGGAGTTCGTGAGGCTCATGACGGGGCCGCCTGACGAGGAGTACGCCTTCAAGCACGTGCTCACACAGGAGGCCGCGTACGGCCGCCTCCTGACCACCCGGCGGGCCCTCCTGCACCGACTTGTCGCCGAGGTGCTGGAACGGCAGTACGTCGACCGCCTGGCCGACGCGGCCGCGATGCTCGCGCACCACTTCGAGAGCGCCGAGCAGTGGCTCAAGGCGGCCGACTACTACCGCACGGCCGGGGATAGGGCGCTACGGCTCAACGAGCTGACCGAGGCGCTGAGGCTGTATGACGCCGCTCTGAAGGCGTTGGACTCCCATGCGGACACGGTCGACCAGGACGCCGCCTGGCTCTTCGCCACGGTACACGCGCTGGCCGAGTGGGTGAGGATCGCGACCATCGCCAAGCGCCACGAGGACGTCGAGTTCCGCCGCGAGCAGCTGATCCCGCAGGCGCTCAGGAACGTGGACCTGGCCAGGCGGCTGGCGGACGACCAGGCCCTGGTGAGGGCGCTGGTCCAGCTGGGCAACGTGTACGTGCTCTCCGGCGAACCGGGCACGGGGTTCGGCCACTTGCTGGAAGCGCACGACATCGCCGAGGACTTCGGTGACCAGCGCGTCTTCCTGCTGCCGTTGTGGGCCAGCACCGAGCTGATCCTCAACGACGATCCCGGCGTGGCCGAGAAACGCTTCGCCGAGATCATCGACATAGCCCATGGGCAGAAGGGCGACAGGGCGGTCGAGGCTCACGCGCTGGCCTCGCGTTCTGTGGCCCTGTCCAGGCTGGGCCGCTTCGAGGAGAGCCTGGCGCTCATGCCGCGAGCGTTGGAAGCGGCCGACGCCAGTGAGTCCGTCATCAAGGTCGCGGACGTCAACATGCTGATCGGAGCGGCGCTCATGGACATGGGCTACGGCGACCTGGGCTTGCGCTACGTGATGTACGGGCGCGACAAGGCGCTCAGCATCCAGGGCCGGGAGTGCGCGACGGCCGGTCTACTGCTCACCGGGATAGGCGAGCTGGCACGCCGGCAGATAGACCCCGCCATCCACAACCTCGACCTGTCCGAGGAGATGGCCGTCGGCACCGTCATGGAGTCGCACCTCTACAACCAGCGTGCGGCGCGGGCGGCCTGTGAGGTGCAGCGCGGCGACGTCTCAGCGGCGGAACGGCTCCGCGAGCAGTTGGAGCGCGCCGAGGCCATGCAGGACGGCTACGGCTGGTCGATGGCTGCCATGTTCCTGGCCGAATCCCTGGTCGAGAACAACCAGCCCGACGAGGCGCTCCTTCACGCCGGCTCGGCCCTGCAGTGGTACCGCGAGCGTGGCATGAAGCCCTACGTGATCAGGGCGCTGGGGGTGCTCGCCGACGCCGACGAGGCACTGGGTCGGCAGTCCCAGGCGGCCGCGGCGCGCTCGGAGGCGGCGCAGCTCAAGGCGACGCTCGAGGTCGTCGACCCTACGTTCCTCGGCGAACCCGGCACCGAACGGGCGGTGCAAGCCGTAGCCTAGGACCATGCCAGATGAAAGCGCCTCCGCCGGCGGGGCGCGTCCCAAGAAGCCGCTGATCGTAGCGGTCGACGACGACCCCTCCGTCTTGGCCTCCGTGTCCCGGGACCTGCGCCGTCACTACGGTGAGGAGTATCGCGTCCTGCGCGCCGACTCCGGCCAGCGCGGCCTCGAGCTCACGGAGGAGGCGAGGCTACGCGGCGACGACGTCGCGCTGTTCCTGGTGGACCAGCGCATGCCCCACATGAGTGGGCTCGAGTTCATCGGCCGGGCCAGGGAGCTGTTCCCCGAGGCGCGCCGCGTCCTCCTCACCGCGTACGCGGATACCGAGGCGTCCATCAAGGCGATCAACGAGACCCGGTTGCACTACTACCTGATGAAGCCGTGGGACCCGCCGGAGGAGCGGCTCTACCCGGTGCTGGACGACCTGCTCGACGACTGGACGGCGATCCACCAGCCGGTGTTCACGGGCGTGACCGTCGTGGGTCACGCCTTCGCGCCGGCCTCACACGCGCTGAAGGACTTCCTGACGCGGAACCTGGCCCCGTACCGGTGGCTGGACATCGAGCTGTCGTCGGAGGCGCAGGATCTCATGCGCCTGGCTGGCGCGGCGGCCGGTGACTTGCCTCTGGTGGTGCTGCCCGACGGCCAGCAGCTCGTCAAGCCGGAGCTCTCCGAGGTCGCCAGCCGCATCGGGCTCAAGCAGCGCCCGGAGCTCAAGTCGTACGACCTCGTCATCGTGGGCGCCGGGCCGGCCGGCTTGGCCGCTGCCGTCTACGGCGCCTCGGAAGGCCTGAGCACGCTGCTCGTGGAGGCCGAGGCGCCGGGTGGTCAGGCCGGGCTGTCCTCCAGCATCGAGAACTACCTCGGCTTCCCTTCGGGCCTCTCCGGCGCCGACCTCACGCGGCGGGGCGTCACCCAGGCGCGGCGCTTCGGGGCCGAGATCCTCAACCCCGTGCGCGCCACCGGCATGCGAATGGAGGATCCGTATCGGGTGGTGACGCTCTCGGACGGCAGCGAGGTGGCAGCCAGGGCGGTGCTCGTGGCGACCGGCGTGACCTACCGCCGGCTCGACGTGCCCGGCGCCGATGACCTCATGGGCGCCGGCGTCTACTATGGTGCCGCGGTCACGGAGGCTATGTCGGTCCAGGGTTCTCGGGCACTCGTGGTGGGCGGAGGCAACTCGGCCGGCCAGGCGGCCATGTACCTCTCGCGCTTCGCCGCTGAGGTCTGGGTCCTCGTGCGCGGGAAGGATCTGGCGGCCAGCATGTCCAGCTACCTGATCGCCCAGCTGCACGACAACGAGAAGGTGAAGATGAAGTACCGGACGCAGGTGCGCGCCGTGAACGGTGTGGGCCGGTTGAGGAGCGTCACGCTCACCGACCTCGACTCCAGCGCGGACTCCGAGCACGAGGCCGCGGCCGTGTTCGTCTTCATCGGCGCCGCGCCGCATACGGAGTGGCTGCCGCCCGAGGTCGCCAGAGACCCCCAGGGCTACGTGCTCTCCGGCTCGGACGTGGTCGTCCCCGAGCCTGAGGGGGAAGCGCATCGTCGCGAGCGCATGTGGCTCGAGACCAGCGTGCCCGGCGTGTTCGTGGCCGGGGACGTGCGTCACCGGTCGGTCAAGCGCATCGCCTCCGCGGTCGGCGAGGGCGCCATGGCCCTCCAGGGCATCCACCGCCACCTGTCGGGAGCGTGATGGAGACCGGCGGCGTTCACCTCGACTACCTGCGGCGCGTGCCGCTGCTGCAGGCGCTGGGTGACAAGGACCTCCTCGACCTGTTGGAGAGGGCAGACGAGATCGTGCTCGAGCCCGGCACGGTCCTGTTCCGCGAAGGCGACCAGGGAGATGACCTCTACGTGGTGCTGGAGGGCGAGCTGCTGATCTCCCGGCGGGTGCGGGAGATAGATGACGTGATAGCCGCTCGTGGACCGGGCGAGTTCGTGGGCGAGATGGCCGTGGTCGTGGGGCGGCCACGCTCGGCCACCGTGACGGCCGGACAGCGAACCCGGTTGCTCAAGCTGGGGCGGGCCGCGTTCGAGGAGCTCTTGGCTCGGTCGTCGCACGCCGCCACCGCGATCGTCGGCTGCATGGCCACGCGCATCGAGGACGAGCAGGTCAACAGGTCCAGGGACGAGAGGCTCGTCGCCCTGGGCACGATGGCCGCCGGCCTGGCCCACGAGCTGAACAACCCGGCGTCCGCTCTGGCGCGCAGCACCGAGGCCTTGAGTGAGGCGCTGGCGGCGCGCGACCGCGCCGTGGTGCAGCTTCTCGCCGGCGACCTGTCGGCCGCCGAGAAGGACATGGTCCTGAAGTTGGGCGAGGCCGCCGCGGAGCGCTCGGCGGCAGCCGCCGAGGGTGGGGACGGACGCAGCCGGCCGCTGCCGGACCCCGACGACGAGGACGCGCTCACCGACTACCTCACCGACATCGGCCTCGAGGAGCCCTGGGAGGCCGCGCCGGCCCTGCTGCAGGCCGGGTGGACGAAGGACGACGTGAGCTCGGCCCTGTCGTCATTCCAGGCGGTGAACCGGCCGGCGGTGGCGCGGTGGCTCTCCAGCGACGCCGTGTCGCGCGTGCTGCTGAGCGAGATCGCCATGGCCACCGGCTCGATCGTGGCGCAGGTCAAGGCCGTCAAGGTGTCGAGCCACATGGACAGGGCCTCGTTCGACGAGGTGGACGTTCGCGAAGGCCTCGAGAGCGCGCTGGTCATGGTCAAGCGCAAGCTGGGCTCCGGTATCAAGGTGGTGAGGGAGTACGACCCCGACCTGCCGCGTATCGAGGCGTTCCCCGGCGAGCTGAACCAGGTGTGGACGAACCTCATCGATAACGCGTTGGACGCCATGGGTGGCTCCGGGGTGCTGACGCTGCGCGTGCAGGGTGGCGACGGCCAGGTCTCGATCGAGGTCTCGGACACCGGGCCGGGCATACCCGCAGAGGTGCTGCCCAAGCTCTTCGAGCCGTACTTCACGACCAAGGGCGTCGGCGAGGGCACCGGTCTGGGTCTCCCGCTGGCCCTCAAGACCGTCGAGCAGCGCCACGGTGGACGAATCAGGGTCGCCTCGATGCCGGGGTCGACGACCTTCAGGGTTACGCTGCCCATCGCCAGAAGGAAGGCGTTCGCGGCGGCAGCACAGCCGGCCGACGCGTGAGAGAGGTCAGTATGCTTCGCCGGGTCGGTCGCGTGCTCGCGGCGGTGTCTTTGGTCTCCGTGTCGTTGTGGCTCACCCCGCCGGCGGCGGCGCAGGCACCGGGCTGCAGCGACCTCGGGCGACCTGTCGTGTTCGGCGAGCTCGACTGGGAGAGTGCACAGGTGGCGACGTGGATCGCCAGGCTCGTGGTGGAGACGGGCTTCGGCTGCGAGACGAGGGCGATCCCGGGCACGGTGGTGCCGCTCTACCAGGGCGCCATAAGAGGCGACGTCGACGTGATCATGGAGGTCTGGACCGACAACACGCCCGTGCAGTGGACGGACGCCGTGGCCGACGGCGTGGTCGAGCAGGCCGGCGTGGCGTTCGACGACGCTGTGCAGGGCTGGTACGTCCCCCGCTACCTCGTCGCAGGCGATCCCGACCGCAACATCGCGCCGGCGGCGCCCGAGCTGAGGTCGGTGTTCGACATCCCGCGCTACAAGGAGTTGTTCCGCGACCCCGAGGTCCCGAGCAAGGGACGGTTCTACAACTGCGTCATCGGCTGGCAGTGCGAGCTGGTGAACTCCGTCAAGCTGCACGCGTACGGCCTCGAAGACGACCTGACGAACTTCCGGTCGGGCACGGGCGTGGCGCTCGCGGCCGAGCTGGAGGGGGCGTACCGCCGCGGCGACCCGTGGCTGGGGTACTACTGGGGACCTACCTGGGTGCTGGGAGAGCTGGACCTCTACAGGCTCGAGGAGCCGCCCTTCACCCAGGAGTGCTGGGACGCCTTCACCTCCTTGGTCGACCGGCCGGAAGAGGCGCAGTTCGCCTGTGCCTACCCCACCTCCACCGCGGTCGTCGGCATCGGCTCGCGGTTCGTGTCGGACGCGCCCGCGGCCGTGCGCGCGTTCCTCGACGCCTACCACGGCAACAGCGCCATGCTCTCGCGGGCTCTGGCCTACATGCACGCCAACGACGCGACGCCGGAGGAGGCGGCCCGCAACTTCCTGCGAACCGAGGGCGACATCTGGCGCACGTGGCTCGCGCCGGAGGTCGCCGACAGGGTCGCGGCGGCGTTCGACGCGCCCTAGGCCGTGCCCGGGATCCTGTCTGCCGAGTTCCCCTCAGCCTGGCAGGTCCCGCTGAGGGAGTGGACCAACTCCTTCGTCGACCGCCTCGTCGACGACTACTCGGCGGCGTTCGACGGCGTCTCCAGCGCGCTGCTGTTCGCGCTCGCCAAGGTCGAGCGCGCCCTCCTGGCGCTGCCCTGGTGGCTGGTCGCACTGGCGCTCGCCGTGCTGGTCTGGCACGCCACTGGCCGCAGGTGGCTCAACGGTGTCCTCGTGCTGGCCGCCCTGGTCCTCGTGGGCACCTTCGGCCTGTGGCCGCAGACGGTGACGACCCTCGCGCTCATGACCATCGCCTCCGTGGCCTGCGTCGTCATCGGGGTGCCGCTGGGCGTGCTGATGGCCAGGAGCGCGGCGTTCAAGGCGTTCCTGCGCCCGATCCTCGACCTCATGCAGACGATGCCGAGCTTCGTCTACCTCGTGCCGGTCGTGATGTTCTTCCGCCTGGGCAACGTCTCGGCGCTCTTCGCGACGATCGTCTACGCCATCCCCCCGGTGATCCGGTTGACCGACCTGGGTCTGCGTGCCGTGGACAGGTCGCTGATCGAGGCCGCCGAGACGGCGGGCGCGAGCGAGGGACAGGTGCTCCGCTACGTCCGGCTACCCCTCGCCCTGCCCACGGTCGCCGCCGGCGTGAACCAGACGATCATGCTGGCGCTGTCCATGGTCGTCTTGGCGTCGATGATCGGCGCGAGGGGCCTCGGCCAGGAGGTCCTGCGTGGCCTGCAGCGCGGCGACGTCGGCCTGAGCCTCGAAGCCGGCCTCGCCATCGTCCTGCTGGCCGTGATCCTCGACCGGGTCACCGCCGGCTACGGCCGGCGCCTCGACCCTGACGCCGAGGAGCGCGGCTGATCCGCGAACGCCTGGGACGCGTATGAAGGTACGGAACGTGCCGAGGTTACCGGAGGAGTTCCCGCACAGGAAATAGACTGCGCCTACCAGCAGGCGCCTGGAAGTCAGGAGGCGAGCGTGTCCGTCAACCGCCTTGTCGAGTTGCCAGAAGAAGAGGTGACCCCGGAGGAGATCTACCTCAACCGGCGGTCATTCATGAAGGGAGCCGTCGCTCTGACCCTGGGCGCGGTCGCCAGCCGGGCGCTGGGCCAGTCGGGTGAGGCTTCGGACGAGGACCTCGCTGGGCTGGGCACGACGGACGAGGCCCTGACGGACTACGAGGCAGTAACGACCTACAACAACTTCTACGAGTTCGGCTACGAGAAGTCGGACCCCTCGCGCCGCAGCGGCGACTTCGTCACCGAGCCATGGTCCATCGAGATCGGCGGCCTGGTGGAGCAGAGCGGCACGTTCGCCCTGGAGGAGATCGTCTCCCAGTTCGAGCAGGTCAGGCGCGTCTACCGCCTGCGCTGCGTCGAGGCGTGGTCGATGGTCATCCCGTGGAACGGCTTCATGCTCCGCGACCTGCTGGAAGCCGTGCGGCCCACGCCCGAGGCCCGGTTCGTGGCGTTCGAGACCGTCTTCCGGCCGGAGCAGATGCCCGGCCAGAGGCGGGGGATCCTGCCCTTCCCGTACGTCGAGGGCCTGCGCCTCGACGAGGCCATGCATCCCCTGACGCTGCTCGCTACCGGGCTCTACGACCAGCCCCTCAAGAACGCCAACGGCGCTCCCATCCGCCTCGTGGTGCCCTGGAAGTACGGCTACAAGAGCATCAAGTCGATCGTCAAGATCACGCTGACGGCGGAGCAGCCCCCCTCGACCTGGAACATCTACGCGCCGCACGAGTACGGCTTCTACGCGAACGTCAACCCGAACGTCGACCACCCGCGTTGGAGCCAGGCGAGCGAGCGGCGCATAGGCGAGTTCAGGCGCCGCGACACGATCATGTTCAACGGCTACGGCGACCTCGTCGCGGACATGTACGAGGGCATGGACCTGGTCAGGAACTTCTGAGCGCCCAGCGGGACAGCGTGTCGGGCACAGGGGTGGTGGCGGGCGAGCGGCCAGGTCGCGCGCGCCCGGCGCCGGCGCAGTCTCGTGACAAGGCGGCTCAGAAGCGCTGGCGGAGGATCAGCCACCTGGGCTTGTGGGCGCTGACCCTCACGCCCGCCGTCGTCACGCTCGTCGACACGTTCACCTGGAACCTCGGGGTAGACCCCATCGAGACCCTGACCCACCGCACCGGCTGGTGGGCGATCGTCCACCTCGCGGCGACGCTCGCCGTGACGCCGCTCAGGCGCCTCTTCGGTTGGCACTGGCTGGTGAGGTACCGCAGGCAGCTCGGGCTGGGCTCTTTCATCTACGCCTCGTTGCACCTGGGCGTGTACGCGTTCCTCGACCTGGGCCTCGACTTCTCGCACCTGGCCGAAGACATCATCGAGCGGCCGTTCATCACCGTCGGTTTCACCTCCTGGCTGATCCTGCTGGCGTTGGCGCTCACGTCCACCACCGCGTCGATGAGGCGCCTGGGCAAGCGCTGGACGACGCTGCATCGCCTGGTGTACATCGCTGCCGGGCTGGTCTCGCTGCACTACATCTGGGGCCAAAAGGTGCTGGAGACGCAGCCGCTCTTCTTCGCCGTGCTCTTCGCCGTCCTGCTCGCCTCGCGCGTCTTCTACTCGTGGCGGAAGCGTCGCTCCCGCGCGGGACGCGGTCCGGTGTCCGGGCGAGCGGTGGTCGAGCCCAGGTCCTAGGTTGAACCATGCACGGGTGACGGCTGAGCGCCGTGGCCAGGGCAGAGCGACCAAGCTATCTCTCAGCGTCGGCGCGTGTAGCCTCGCACCATGGGATCGAACGGCCAGGACGTGACGCTCTCCGGTGCGCCGGACGGCAAGGGCCTCGCGGTGGGCGAGGTGCCGCAGGAGCTGCACCTCGTCGCCTACTCGGAGTCGGCGGCCAGCGACGCCCGGCGCCTCGTCGTCGGAGCGGTCGTCACCGACGGCGGCGGGCGCGTCTTCGTGCAGAGGCGCAGCCGCGACCGCGAGCTGTTCCCCGGCGCCTGGGACGTGGTGGGTGGCCACGCGGAAGCGGGCGAGGACGCACTGACGGCCCTGCGCCGTGAGGTCATGGAGGAGACAGGCTGGCACGTGCGGTCGTTGGGGCCGGTCGTCGAGCTCATCGACTGGGAGGCCAACGGTGTCAGCCGCCGCGAGGTGGACCTGCTCGTGACCGTGGACGGCGACTTATCTGCGCCCGTCCTGGAGGCCGGCAAGCACGACGAGTGGCGCTGGCTGGGTCGCGGCGAAACGGCGCTGCTGGATGAGGGACGCCGCGCGGAGGACGTCTGGCTCAGGGGGATGATCGAGCGCGCGTTGGACCTGCTGGAGGAGACCGCCTTCGGACGCTGACACCGTGCCGTGGCGCGATGGGCTGCCGGGCGGAGCGCCCCTTAGTTATCGGCGTCGGCCAGTGACCCTGCGCCCAGCGTCGGGTACAGGGTCCGGTAGACCGCCAGGTTCTCGTACACGCGCTGCAGGTACTCGCGCGTCTCGCTGCGGTCGATCTCGCGGTAGAACTCGTCCTTGTCGCCGGCTACGTAGTCGGCCTCGAAGATGCGCCTCACGTAGCCCTGCCCCCCGTTGTAGGAGGCGATGACCAGCTCGACGTCGTCGTCCCAGTAGTTCATCAACCAGGCGAGGTAGGTGGCACCGTACTGGATGTTCGCCGTGACGTCGAAGGGGTCGCGCGGGGCCTCGCGCCTGAGCTCGGCGATCCAGTCCCACGTCGACGGGACCACCTGCATCAGGCCCTGTGCGTTGGCAACCGACACCGCCACCTCGCTGAACGCAGACTCCTGGCGCATCACGGCCCAGATGAGCGCGGGGTCGACGCCCTCGTCCTCCGCCGCGGCGAGCACCGTCTCGGGCCACGCCGGCGGGTAGGCGAGCCTCCACGCGCGCAGGTCTTCCATTCCAGAGGACAGCAGCTCTCGGGCCGCCCTCACGCTCTGGCGGTACTCGTCCATGCTCTGCAGGCCCTCGGCGATGGCTAGCACCGCGGCCGTGTCGCCGGCACGCTCGGCGCGGCGCAACGCGAAGGTCAGCTCGCCCACCGCGGCATCACGCTCGTGCACCGCCATGAGCGCGAAGGCCAGCTCGAGCGCCTGGTCCGGTCGAGCGGCCGTGTCGCCTGCTGCGTCTGCTGGCCGAGGCTCGCCCGCGACGGTAGTGGCCGGGTCGGGCACCGCAGGGGGGTCGCCCAGCACCAGGGCGAAGAACGAGCCGTACGGCACCAGGCCGCGCGCTCGTGCCGCAGCGTCGTCGTCACCCAGCCGCGCCGCCAGGACGTACGCCCGGTAGGCGGAGTCGTCGGCGTACGTGCTGGTGCCCTCGGCCAGGCGCAGGTAGATGGGGACGGCCTCAGCGTAGCGGTCGCGACCCTCCAGGATGCCGCTGGCCAGCCACAGCAGATCGGCCCTGCCCGTGCCGGCCAGCAGGGCGACGGCCCCGTCCACGTCGCCGGCCCGGTTCGCGAGCAGCGCCAGACCATGGTCGCCGTCCCTGCCTAGCGCGGCGAACGCAGCCCGGGCCTCCTCGTCCCGCCCGAGGTAGTAGAGGCACCACGCCTCGCCCGAGAGCGCGGTCTCGTCACCCGGCACCTCAGAGAGCCAGCGCCTGTAGGCGCCCAACGCCTCCTCGTAGCGCCCTAGCGCCCGCAAGGAAGGCGCCTCGATCGATGGCGCGGAGAGGTCGCCCAACGTCTCCAGCGCCCTGGTGTACATGCGCGCCGACTGGAAGGCTGCCGCCAGCCTGTAGCGGTCAGGCGCCGTCCGCGCTACGCCCTCGATCGCCCCCAAGTACGGCAGCGCGGCCGAGTACGCGTCGAACGCTGCCGCCACGTCGCCCGCCTCCTCGTGCAGCCGGCCCAGCTCGAGCCGCAGCGAGCGCTCCTCGGCCCGTCTGAGCGCGTCGTCTACCCTGAGCTCGAGCGCGCGCCCCAGCGCCTCGGCCCTCACAGCTGCGGGCTGAGCCTCGAGGCCGGACAGCTCCAGCGCCGCGAGGTACGAGCTGTACGCGTCGGCGCCGAAGGCCAGGGCGCTCAGCTCGTCGACGTCGCCCTCGGCGGAAGCGGCGCGCAACCGTCTGTATGGGGCGAGCATCTCGTCATCGAACGGGTCGTAGACGGCGCGCATGAGCTGAGGACCGGGATCCGCCACGGCGCCGTCGCCCGGCGACCCCAGAGACAACGCCAGGGTGGCCAGGAGGGAGAGCACTAAGGTGATCAAGGCGGCGCCGCGGAAGGTCATGCTCTTGGCAGCAGCGTAACCCGGGCCGCCGGCCGGCAGGTGAGCAGAACTCCTCGTTGTGAACGCGACGTTCTGCCCTCGTGGGCCCCTCCGGTTGTCCCCGAAACGTCGCCTGCCGCCGCAGTTCGGTACCGAGTTGCGCTAGAATGCGGCGCACAGATCGGGTACCGCACGGCTTGCCCTCGTCAGCGAGGGCAAGCCGCTTCCTAACGGGACCGACAACATCTCCCGGAGGTTCCTTATGACGATGAGAGTGCGAGTCACTCAAGAGGGATACGAGCGCCTCCAGGCGCTGCTGGAGCAGGAGCGCGAGCGCCTCGAGGAGGCCACGCGTATCCTCCAGGAGCTCACCGGCTCGTCCGACGACTACGACGACTCCGGCCTTGAGGACGCCAAGACGGAGAAGGCGCGCATCGAGCAGCGCATCGACGACCTCGAAGACCAGCTCGACCGGGCCCAGATCATCGAGGACCAGGCGTCCGACCGCGTTGACCTCGGCTCGCTCGTGAAGGTCGCGGAGGCGGGTAAGAAGCAGGACGAGTTCACCGTGCAGATCGTTTCGCCGGTCGAGGCGGGCGTGCTCGAAGGCGACATCCCCAAGGTGTCCGACGAGTCGCCGCTCGGCAAGGCGCTCATGGGCCGGGGCGTGGGGGACCAGGTGGACGTCACGATCAACGAGAAGACCACGCGGTACGTGGTCAAGGAGATCGCTTGATCAGGAACGTTCCGGCCAGCGGCTAAGCTGGGCGCCGCATGGACGAACCCAACGATCAACGCGACCAGCGCCTGCGCAACCTGCAGGCGCTGGTCGAGCGTGGCATACAGCCCTACGCCTACTCGTTCCACCGCACGCACGAGGCCAGGACGCTGCACGAGACCTACCCGGCGCTGGAGCCCGGCGACCGCGTGGCCGGCACCCAGGTCACGGTGGCAGGCAGGATCATGCTTCTCCGCATGCTCGGCAAGCTCACGTTCGCGACGCTGCAGGACGCCTCGGGCCGCATCCAGGTCTCGTTCGAGAAGGCGAAGCTGGAGCACTACAACGCGCTGAAGCGCTTCGACATCGGCGACTGGGTGAGCGTCACCGGCGAGCCGTACGCGACCAAGACTGGTGAGCTGACGGTCGACGCCGCGAGCTTCGACCTGCTCGCCAAGGCGCTGCGCCCCCTCCCCAGCAAGCATCACGGCCTGGTGGACAAGGAGGCGCGCTACCGCCAGCGCTACCTGGACACGCTGGTCAACCCGGAGTCGCGGCGGGCGTTCGAGCTGCGGGCGCGGGCCATCAGCTACATGAGGCGCTACCTCGACGACTTGGGCTTCATGGAGGTCGAGACGCCGGTCCTGCAGACTCAACCGGGTGGGGCCGAGGCGCGCCCGTTCGTCACGCATCACAACGCGCTGGGCCACGACTTCTACCTGCGCATCTCGCTCGAGCTGTACCTCAAGCGCCTCATCATCGGCGGCTTCGAGGCGGTCTACGAGATCGGCCGCAACTTCCGCAACGAGGGCATAAGCCACAAGCACAACCCCGAGTACACGATGCTCGAGCTCTACTGGGCGGGCCGCGACTACCTCGACGTCCTGGCGCTGGTGGAAGACCTGTACTCCAAGCTCGTGACGGACCTCACCGGCAGCCCCGAGTTGACCTACCAGGGCAAGGTGCTCGACTTCACCCCGCCGTGGCCGCGCATCGACTACACCGGCGAGCTGGCCGCGCGCGCCGGGTTCGACTTCGATGCGCTCGACGAGGAAAGGTTGCGGGCCTGGGTGGCCGAGCGCTTCCCCGAGCGGGGAGACGGCGGGGAGGCGCCCCTCGCGGAGCGCCCGCTGGGCGACGTGTACGCGAAGCTCTACGACCGCTACGTCGAGCCCAACGTCGTGGGGCCGGCCTTCGTCATGGACCACCCCGAGGTGATAAGCCCGCTCGCCAAGCGGCACCGCTCCCGCCCCGGGCTCGTCGAGCGCTTCGAGCCGGTGGCGGTTGGCATGGAGCTCGGCAACGCGTTCAGCGAGCTCAACGATCCCCTGGACCAACGCAGGCGGTTCGAGGCACAGGAGGAACTGAGGGCGGCGGGTGACGAGGAGGCGCAGCGCCTCGACGAGGAGTTCCTGACGGCGCTCGAGTACGGCATGCCTCCGACAGGTGGCCTCGGGCTCGGCATCGACAGGCTCGCCATGCTGCTGGCGGACGCGCCCAGCATCCGCGACGTCGTGCTGTTCCCCCTGCTGAGGCCGATTTGAGCGCTCGGCCGGACGCGGCGCCCGTGGCCAGTGGCACGCCGGAGTGGGTCAAGGACGCGGTCTTCTACCAGATCTTCCCGGACAGGTTCGCCACCTCCGAGCGGCTGGTGAAGCCGGCGAACCTCGAGCCGTGGGGCTCGCCGCCTACCGTGCACGGCTACAAGGGTGGCGACCTCCTGGGCGTAGCCGAGAGGCTCGAGCACATCCAGGCCCTGGGCGTCACAGCGCTCTACCTCAACCCGATCTTCCAGTCGACGGCGAACCACCGCTACCACACGCACGACTACCATCGCGTCGACCCGCTGCTGGGCGGCGACGACGCGCTGCGCGAGCTGCTCGAGCGCGCTCACGAGCGCGGCATGCGCGTGATTCTCGACGGCGTCTTCAACCA
>DASVCK010000233.1:0-5640 GCA_036381675.1 Trueperaceae bacterium
CAGCGCTTCGCCCCAGGTGGTGCCGGCGCTGGGGGGTCTCAGCTCACCCTCCGGCAGCGGCGGTACGGGCTCCCCGGCGCGCGGCACGGCGCGCGTGTGCTCGACCTGGCTGTAGACGATCGCGGCCACGAGCAACAGGCCACCCAGGACCCCGCGCCAGCCCAGCTGCTCACCCAGGAGCGCGTAGGCGAACGCCGCCGCGAACACCGGCTCGAGGCCGAACACCAGCGCCGCCAGTTGAGCCGGCACGACGCGCTGCGCATGCACCTGCAGCACCGCCACGCCCGCGGTGGCGACGATCGCCAGGAACGCCACCGCCAGCCATGTCGACACCGGCACAGCGGTGATCTCGGCTATACCGGGGGCGGCCCACCCCCAGGCCAACAGCGCCATGGGCAGGTGCTGCATGAAAGCCAGCGAGTTCGCGTTGACGTCGCGGCCGACCTCGCCCAGGTAGACGATGAACACGGCGTAGGCGACGGCCGTGATCAGGATGAGCAGGTCGCCCGCGTTCACCGCAGACAGTCCGTCGCGGGTGGCGATGATCGCTAGCCCTACGAACCCCACCGTGGCGGCGATGTAGTCGCGGCGCAACAGGGGCCGCCGCCAGAACACGGCTGCCACGACCGGCGTGAGGACCACGGAGAGGCCGGTTATGAACGCCGCGTTCGAGGCGCTCGTGATCCCCAGCCCCACGGTCTGGGTCGCGAAGCCGACGAAGCCCAGCAGGCCGAGCCACAGCGCCGGCCGCACAGCGCGCCGGTCGAAGCCCACCCAGGCGAGGGCGATGGCTGCCAGCGTGAACCGCACGGCCAGCAGCAGCTGCGGTGAGATCGTGTCCAGCGCGTCCTTGACGATCACGAAGGTCGATCCCCACACGACAGTGATGAGCACCAACGACGCTAGACCGATACCGAACGACATCCGGCCGATTCTCACACGTGGCCGCGGCTAGTTAGGATGCCGGCGATGAACGGTCGAGGCCCCAGCCACTACCGCGTCGGCTACGGCGAGGACGCGCATCGGCTGGAGCCAGGCCCACGGCTCGTGCTGGGCGGTGTCGACGTCCCGGGCGCCCCCAGGGGACCAGTCGCCCACTCCGACGGCGACGCCCTGTTGCACGCGGTCGCCGACGCCGTCCTCTCGGCCTTCGCGTTGGGCGACATCGGCCAGCACTTCCCTCCCGGCGCAGCCGCGACGTCTGGCAAGGACAGCCGCGACATCCTGCGCCGCGCGCTCGAGCTGGTTCACGCGCGCGTGCCGCACGCTGTGGTGGTCAACTGCGCGGCCGTCGTGACCCTCGACGAGCCCAAGCTGGGTGACCACCGGGCCGCCATCACGGCGTCGTGCGCCCGACTCCTACGGATGGACCCGGAGCGCTTCGGGCTCACCTTCAAGACGTCGGAGGGTCTGGCGACGGATCATGTTCAGGCACGAGCGACGGTCTTGTTCTCGCTGGGCGACTAGCTTGGCATCCGAGAGTCCAGGCGCAGCGACGAAGGCCGCTCAACCCTTGAGCTTCTTCCCTACCGCGATCATGTCAACGGACTTGAAGATCCGTCGCTCACGAGTCTCGGGCCGCTTCGCCGCGTCGATCCAGTCGACGTAGGCCTTCTTGTGGCTGTTCGCCAGCCTCGTGAAGGCGGCGGACGCACCAGGCGTTCCCTCGAGAGCCGCACTCAGGTCGGGTGGGGCCTCGACCGTCCTCGGTTCCAGATCGGGCTCGAGCTCCACTCTCACCACGTCGCCGGGACCCACGCCGGCGGCTTCCCTCAGTTCGCGTGGGACAACCAGGTAGCGGGCGCCTCCCGCGAAAACCATCAGGGTGGACCGCAACGGCTGACCTGCGACCGTTCCGCTCACGGGCAAGCGCGCCGGCGTGCCCAGGCGGTCGCTCACGGCCGCCGGTACGTCCACGTACGTCCACGTACCCGTGCCTTCCGGCCGCACCAGGCGCCCCTCGAAGCTCTCCATAGCCATCTGGTCCAGCTTAGCGGCCAGGCCCACGCGCGGGCCCCGGGTCGCCTCGCGGCCGAACCGCCCGGCTACGGATCTCAGGTCACGGCGCTCACCCCCGCTCGGACTTAGGTTGCGGGGTGGTCGCACGTTTTTGTGCCTCTCACGCGTGAGGAGGGACCATGAACGTCAATCTCGCAGGGAAGCGCGCCCTGGTCACCGGGGCGAACTCCGGATTGGGCAGGGCCATCGCGCTCGCGCTGGGCGCCGCAGGGGCGCGAGTCGTGATCGACTACGTCTCGGAACCCGAGGCGGCGGAAGAGGTGGCGTTCGCGCTCCGCGCCGACGGCGCCGAGGCCATGACCTTCCTGGCGGACGTATCGAATACGGACGAGGTCAGTGGGATGTTCGCGGCGCTGGACGCCAGGTGGGGCGGCATCGACGTGCTCGTCAACAACGCAGGTATAGACGGCGAGCGGGCGTTGGGTTGGGAGGCGAACGTGGACGCCTGGCGCCGCGTGCTGGAGATCGATCTCCTCGGACCGTTCCTGTGCGCTCACGAGGCGTTGCGGAGGATGGTGGCGCAGGGGTCAGGCGTGATCATCAACGTCACGAGCGTCCACGAGGTGATCCCGTGGACCGGCTACAGCGCTTACACGGCGGCCAAGGCCGGCTTGAGCATGCTCACCAAGACGCTGGCGCAGGAGGCCGCGCCGCATGGCGTCCGCGTGTTGGCCCTTGCTCCCGGCGCGATACGCACGCCGATCAACGAGGCAGTCTGGTCCGACCGGGACGCGCTCGCGGACCTGCTGACCAAGATCCCCATGAACCGCCTGGGCACCCCGGAAGAGATCGGGGCCATGGCGGCGCTGCTGGCCTCGGACGCGGCGAGCTACGTTTCGGGGTCCACCGTCTTCGTCGACGGCGCGATGACCGCTTACCCATCGTTCGCCCACGGCGGTTGAGGTCGTGAACGGTCTAGCCCCCACCTGGAGCTCGAGCGCGAAGGACATCGTTCTCACCGCCGTGGGCCCGAGTCGCATCTGGGCGACGCTCGGCCACGGCATCGTCAACGAGGTCTACTTCCCGTCGACAGGTCAGCCTCAGATTCGCGACCTCGGTTTCATCGTCGCGCGCCCGGGCGCCTGGCACGAGGTCAAGCGCGTGAACGACTACTCGCTGTCCTTGGCCGAGCCGTACATGCCGCTTCCCACCGTCCTCCATCGCGGTGACGGCTACACGCTCCGGCTGGAGGTGCTCTGCGACCCCAAGCGAGAGACCCTCCTGGTCAGGTACGAGCTGCGTGGCGAGGGCTTCACGCTCTATCCGTTGCTCGCCACCCACCTGGGACCGAGCAGCGGGGACAACACGGCGTGGGTGCAGGACGGCGCGCTGTACGCCGCGGGCGCCCCTGAGTTCCTGTGCCTGTGCGCGGACACGCCTTTCACCAAGACCGGCGTCGGGTACGTGGGGGTCTCGGATGGCTGGCAGGACTTCGCGCGCAACGGCGCCATGACCTGGACCCGCGAACGGGCCGAGCATGGCAACGTGGCCCTCATGGCCGAAGCCGGCAGCGCCACGGGCGTCCTGGCGCTGGGGTTCGGCGAGTCGGCCGAGGGGGCTCGCACGCGCGCCCGCTCGAGCCTGGCCGAGGGCTGGGCGGCGGTACGTGACGCCTACCATGCCGGCTGGCGGGACTGGGGCGCGAAGATCTCGTTGCCGCCGTCCGACCCTGCCGTGGATCGCGTGGCCCACGTCTCCGCTGCGGTCCTCAAGGTCCACCGTGACAAGAGCTATCCAGGGGCGACCGTCGCCAGCCTCAGCATCCCCTGGGGCAACAGCCGCGACGACCTGGGCGGCTATCACCTCGTGTGGCCGCGGGACGCCGTCGAGGCCGGTTTCGGCCTGCTGGCGGCGGGCTTGGTGGCGGACGCTGCTGAGATGCTCGCCTACCTGGTGGCTACTCAGCGACCCGATGGACGCTGGCCACAGAACATGTTCCCCGACGGCACGCCCTATTGGACGGGCATCCAGCTCGACGAGGTGGGCTTCCCCGTCATCCTGGCGGCGAAGCTGGACGAGCTGGGCCGACTGGGCGATTCGCGTGAGGTCGCCGCCATGGTCAGGAGCGCCGCGTCCTACCTGGCCCGGTTCGGACCCGTGAGCCCCCAGGACAGGTGGGAAGAGAACGCGGGCTCGAGCCCCTTCACGCTGGCGGTGGAGGTGGCGGCCCTGGTGGCAGCGGCGCGGTGGCTCGAAGGCGACGACGCCGCTTTCGCCCTGTCCCTGGCGGATTACTGGAACGAGCGGATCGAGGACTGGACCTACGCCGAGAGGACCGACCTGTGCTCCGCGGCGGGCGTGCCGGGCTACTACGTGCGCATCGCCCCGCCACCCGCCGACGGCGGCTTGCGGGGCCGGGTCGACGTGAGGAACCGCGACTCGGACCCCGTGCTGGCTACCGAGCTGGTCAGCCTGGATTTCCTCTATCTCAGCCGACTGGGCCTGCGCGCAGCCCTGGATCCCAGGATGGTGTCCAGTCTCACTGTCGCCGAACGCTGCCTGAGGGTCGACACGCCCTGCGGGGTCAGCTATCACCGCTACAACGGCGACGGTTACGGCGAGCACGAAGGCGGTGGGCCGTATGACGGCACCGGCGTCGGGCGCGCGTGGCCGCTGCTCACCGGCGAGAGGGGGCATTACGCGTTGCAAGCCGGGGAGGACCCGACGCCGTACCTCGAGGCCATGGCGCGGATGACCGGGCCAGGCGGCCTGATACCGGAGCAGGTCTGGGACGCAGAGGCCGTCCCCGAGAAGGGCCTCTTCCCAGGCAAGCCGACGGGAAGCGCCATGCCGCTGGTTTGGGCCCACGCCGAGTTCCTCAAGCTGCTGCACGCGCGGGACACCGGACGGCCGATCGAGCTCCTCGACGTCGTGCGAAGACGCTACGCCTCCAAGCGGCCGAGCGCCGCCACCTGGCACTGGCGTGCAGACGCTCCGTTCGACAGCCTGCCGGCCGGCAGGTCGCTCAGCATCGAAGGCGCCGAGCCGTTCGAGATCACCGTGCACGGCGACGCCGGCAGCCCGAGCACCCGACGATCACGGCCGACGGGACTCGGCATGCACGCCGTGCGCTTGGAAGCGCAGGAGCTGGCCCGCCACGCCGAGGTCACGTTCGAAGCGAGCGACATGGAGCCGGCCAGCATCTCCGGCGCAGTAGCGCTCGCTGCCCCGCGCGAGACCGTCGCCGCGGGAACCTAGTCCCCTTGCACGCTGGCGGAGGCAGCGGGCGACCGGTCGAAGCTGACCGTCATCGGCACGCCGCCCTTGAGCGTCTGGTAGACGACGCAGTAGCGCTCGGTCAGCTCGACCAGACGGGCGAGCTTCTCGTCCGGCGCCGGTGAGTCGATGACGAAGTGCAGGCCGATGTCGACGAAGCCGACCGGCGACGCCTTGTCCACGGCCAGGGTGCCGCGAAAGTCCAGCCGTCCCTCGGCGCTGACCGTTCCGGACACGACCTCAACGTCGATGGCCGTGGCGACCGACTTCATGGTCACACCGGCGCATGCCACCAGCGCCTCGAGCAGCATGTCGCCGGAGCAGGCCAGGACCCCGTCACCGCCGGTGGCCGGGTGGAGGCCGGCCTCTACCAGCGCTCGTCCGGTCTGGACGCTGCAAGCTATG
>DASVCK010000234.1:0-4131 GCA_036381675.1 Trueperaceae bacterium
GTCGGCGCGTACGAGCCCGTCGACCGTGCCGTACCACTCGGCTATGGTCTCGCGCGTCAGGAACTCGGTGGGCATGCCGAGGGCGTCGCCCACTGCCACCCCGGCGAGCATCCCGTGCGCCTTCGCCAGGAGTTCGGGGGCGCGGCTCGTGCTCATCGCCCCACCGGCCTGAGGACGCGGCACGCCGACGGGTGGACCCTCACCTCGACGAGGTCCGTGGGCTCGAGGAGCTTCAAGGGGTTGCCGTCCGCGATCAGCACGGCGCCGTCGGAGAGCCCCGTGAGGCAGACCGTTTCGCCCGGGCTAAGGCCCACGTACGCGGACCTGAGCGGTTCCATCGCGGCGTGCGTCGCCTGGTCCGGGTCGACGTAGACGAGCGGGAAGCTCGACACCATGCAGGCCGCGGGGACGCCGGCGACGGAGGACAGGCCGAGGCCCCCAAGCAGGGCTTGCCCAAGGAAGTCCCCCACGCGAGTGAACCCCACGACGACGCACCCGACCTCCTGGCCGGAGGCGGTGGGGACCTCGCGCCCCTCCTCGGTGACCTTGTAGACGCGCGCCCCAGGTGAACGCAGGGGGCAGGGCCGCGCCGGCACACGCTCGCCGCGCATGAAGGGCTCGGCGGCCAGGTTCACGAACCTGCCGTCGACAGTGCCGCAGATGGTGTCCCCGACCACGACGTCGTTGAAGGCGAGGGTGTGCGCCTGATCGGTGAGGGTGGCCTCGAGCGCCGCGACGTGGCCCTCAGCGAGGGCACCGGACAGGTGCTCGACCGCCGTGTGGTCCACGCTGACCAACGCGCCGGCGTTGGTGGAGCCAGTGCCGACGCCCACGAGCGGCACGTCGAGGCCCGCTCCGTGGAGCGCCGTGGCGGCATCGGAGAGCGTGCCGTCGCCGCCGACCACTACGAGGGCGTCCACGCCGCGACGTGCGGTAGCGACGGCCAGTTCTTGCGTCGCAGCGCGACCGGTGAGGCTCCGGAGGCGCTCCACGGTCACGGTCCGCTGCGAGCTCCCCCTGGCGTGGCCGGTGCAGGCGGCCTCGCCCAGCTCGCCGGGGCCCGTGAACACCTCCACTGGCCCGAGCGCGTCGATGGCCGCGGCGGCCGTCGCCAAGGCTCGCTGGGCGCCGGCGCCGGCGGCCGGGTTGACCACCAACCCGACGCTGCGTGGCTTCACTGGCCGTTCCCTGTCGGGCCGTGCACCGCGTCGACGATCGCCGCGACCGCGGCTCGCGCGTCTGGAGCGCGCCACACGTTCCGCCCCATGGCCACGCCTGCCGCCCCGCTGGACATGGACTCCCGCACGGTGGCCGTGACGTGGCCGAGGTCCCTCTCGCTTCCCCCCAGCACGACGACCGGCGCGAAGCAGGACTCGGTGACGAACCTGTACTCGTCGGGCGTGCCGACGTACTTGGTCTTGATGATGTCGGCGCCCATCTCTGCGCCCACGCGGGCGGCTACGGCCAGCTCTTCCACGCTCGGGTCGCCGCCGAAGCCGAGCGGCAGCATCTCGGCCAGCAGGGGCACGTGGCACGTGCGGCACTCCTTGGCCACGGCGCCCAACGTCGCCAGGCTGCGCCCTTCCTCTTCGGTGCCGCAGATGCCCATCACCGCGACGGCGTCGGCGCCGAGCCTGAGGGCGTCCTCCACGGAGGCGATGAGGCTCGACGTCTTCGGGGCGTCCCCGACCGAGGTGGCCCCGCCGTCGAGGCGGACGATGAGCCCCAACCGCCCGAGGTGGGCGGCGAAGCGCTTGGCTATGCCTGGCGTGGTCAGCACCGCGTCGGCGCCTGCGGCGGCGATGTCCGCGAGGAGCGCGGCCGGGTCTTGCAGCCGGCCGAGCGGGAACATCCCGGGCAGGCCGTGGTCCATGGCGATGATCACGGTCCGGCCGTTGGGACGGAAGACGCGGCCCATGCGCACCGTAGTGCCGGTCACGACCGCACCTCGTTGTCGCAGAGGCGCAGGACCTCTTGCGCGGCCGACGCGTCGGTGACCAGCACGTCCACGTAGCCGCCACGTATGGCGCCGAGGATGGCTGCGCCCTTCGAGGCGCCGCAGGCGGCCGCCACGACGCGGGGGACGGCCCGCAGCTGATCCAGCTCGACGCTGAAGAGGTAGGGCAAGGTCGACACGGGCTGACCCGACTGGTCGAAGAAACGCATACAGATGTCCCCTACGGCCCCCGAGGCTTGGAGGCGCTTCCTGGAGTGGTCGTCGAGGTAGTCGGCGAAGAGCATCTCCACCTCGCGCCCTAGGTCGATGTTCCCGATGCCCACCACGGCGACGTCCAGGGAAGACCACGCCGTGGTGACCTCGCTGACGTCGGTCGACGCGAGGAGCGAAGCGTGCGCGGCAGCGCTGTCGACGATGGCGGGTACGTAGAAGGTCATCCAGGTGCCTCCGAGGCGCTCGCTGACCACCCGCGCCATGTCGTGCACCTGGAAGCTGGGGGCGATCTTGCCCAGGCCGCCCAGCAGCGGGATCACGCGGACGTTCCTGTCGCGGCGCGGCTCCAGGGCGTGGACGACGTTGTAGAGCGTGCGGCCCCAACCGAGGCCCACCGTCGCGTCCGGCGCCAGCGACTCCTCGAGGTACCGGGCGGCGGCGTGTCCTACGCGCTCGCGGCTGAACGCTGGGTCGCTCAGGCTGCCCTCCACGACGATCGCCTTGGCCAGGCCGAGGCGCGACACGAGCTCGGCCTCCAAGGCCTGGTTCGTCGCCGCGGGGTCCACCACGGTGATCTGCACGATCCCCCTGGCCCGCGCTTCCTGCAGCGCCCTGAGCACCTTGGTGCGGGACACGTTGAGGAGCTCGGCGATGTTCGCCTGTGTCCTGCCCTCCAGGTGGTACAGCGTTGCCACCGTGTGGAGGAAGCGGATGTGTTGCAGCGATGTGTCGCTGGACATTTGCTCCTCACATTTGTTCAACTGCTGTCGGCGGAGTATAGCAACGAGCACGCCGGCCGCGTCTAGTGGCCAGCTAGGAACGGAGCTGAAGGTGAAGCACAAGCACCTTGGGTCGAGCGGGTTGCTGGTCAGCGAGCTGTGCTTGGGGACGATGAACTTCGGCTGGCACACCGACGAGGCCGAGTCGTTCGCGATCATGGACCGCGCGCTGGAGCTCGGCATCAACTTCTTCGACACCGCCGACGTCTACGGGTGGGCCGTCGAGCCCGGCCGGACGGAGGAGATCATCGGGGCCTGGTTCGCCCTTGGCGAGGGCCGGCGCGAGGCCGTGGTCCTGGCCACGAAGGTCTACAACCCGGTCAAGCGCCACGCCGCGCGCCCCGAGCCCAACTCGGACACGCGCGGTCTGTCCGCCTACAAGGTCCGCAAGCACTGCCACGCCAGCTTGGCGAGGCTAAGGACGGACCGGATCGAGCTCTACCAGATGCACCACGTGGACCGCTCCTGCCCGTGGGACGAGCTGTGGCCGGCGTTCGAGGCGCTCAGGACACAGGGTCACATCGACTACGTCGGCTCCTCCAACTTCGCCGGTTGGGACGTTGCTACCGCCTGCCAGGAGGCGTCGAAGCGCGGCCTCAAGGGGTTGGTCAGCGAGCAGAGCGTCTACAACCTGCTGCAGCGTCAGATCGAGTCGGAGGTGGTGCCGGCCTGTCGGCACTACGGCGTCGGCCTGCTGCCTTGGAGCCCTCTCGGTGGCGGCCTGCTCGCGGGACGTTCCCGGAAGGGCGTGCGCAGCGAGGACGACTGGCTCAAGGCCGCGGGTGACAACCGCGAGAGCCTCGAGGCCTACGAGGCCCTGTGTCGAGGGCTCGGCGAGGAGCCGGCCACCGTCGCCCTGGCTTGGCTGCTGCACCAGCCCGCCGTCACCGCGCCCGTGATCGGGCCGCGTACCCTCGAGCAGCTCGAGAGCGCCGTGCGCGCCACCGAGCTGACGCTCGAGCCGGAGGTGCTGGCGAGGCTGGACGAGATCTTCCCGGGCCCCGGCGAAGCGCCCGAGAACTACTCGTGGTGAGCCCCTGACGTCGCGGTGACCCTCGCGGGCCCGCGCACGCCGCTCCTCAATCGCTCACGCGGGCGACCCACCAGTCGCCCTCCTCGCTGAACAGCTCGACCCTCACGCCCCCCTCGAGCTCGACGAAGAAGTAGTCACGGTGCAGCTCG
>DASVCK010000235.1:0-6622 GCA_036381675.1 Trueperaceae bacterium
CGAGTAGGGGACGTGGATAGGATCCCGTACTTGGCGCCGGGCCTGGTGACGCCGGAGAAGGCGCAGCGCGGCAAGATCCCTACCGACGTCTGGTGGCAGACGATCGTGCCAACGAACGGGAAAGAGCGCACCGGGTACCCGACCCAGAAGCCGCTCAAGCTACTCGAGCGCATCGTGCGAGTGCATTCGCATCCCAACGACCTGGTCGTGGACTTCTTCGCCGGCAGCGGCACGACTGGCGAGGCGGCCGCGCTTCATGGCAGGCGGGCGCTCCTGGTGGACGACAACCCCGAGGCGCTGGCGGTGATGGTGAGGCGGCTGAGCAGCTACGAGGCGAGGTTCGTGGGATGGCCCGAGTAGAACTGCGACACCGCGATGCCCATCGAGAAACCCTGACCTCGTTGTCTCACTTGAACGGGATGCGACGTTACGTGTCGCGATAACCAATGAGAATGCTAGCGGGCGTGGCGGGATCCGCTTCGGGGGGAGTGTCTCCCGCCTCGCCGCACATCTCTCCCGCGCGCGTTGCTGACCACCGGGCGTAGTCTGGGCCCCGATGTCGCGCCCGCCACACGATTCCATCCCTCACGGGCCGCAGATGGCGCGATGGATGAGAAGACTCGTCGCCGGCGTGCAGCACCTCCCTTCTTCGTACTTCGCAGTGGTCATGGCTACCGGCGTCATCGCCATCGCTGGGTTAGAGCTTGGCGTGCCGGTGCTACCGCAGGCGCTCGGGGTGCTCAACGTCATCGCGTACCTGGTGCTGTGGGCGCTCACCATCTTGCGGGTGGCGAGGTACCGGCGTGAGTTCGGGAACGACCTCTTCGACCATGTGAACGGGCCGGGTTTCTTCACGGTAGTGGCGGCAACCGGCGTTCTCGGCAGCCAGTTCGTCGTGCTCTGGGGCTTCCATGGCGTGGCGACCGTCCTCTGGCTGTTGACGCTGGTGCTCTGGACGCTGCTCACCTTCGCCGTGTTCGCTGGCTTGACTGTCAAGGAGTCCAAGCCCAACCTTGCCGGCGGCATCACTGGCGGGTGGCTGCTGGCCGTCGTCGCCACGCAGTCGGTGGTCGTGCTGGCCATGCAGATCGCCCCGGCTGTGCCGGACACGCTGCTGCCGCAACTGTGGTTCCTGGGGCTATCGATGTGGCTGTGGGGCGGGATGCTCTACGTCTGGCTCATGGCGTTGATCTTCTACCGCTACGTCTTCTACGCCTTCTCTCCCAAGGACCTTACGCCGCCTTACTGGATCAACATGGGCGCCATGGCCATCTCGACGCTGGCAGGCACGTTCCTGATCGCCAACGGCCGGACGGCAAGCTCCGCGCTGCTTGGGGCCATCGAGCCGCTCCTGCAGGGCGTCACGATCCTCTTCTGGGCGACCGGAACCTGGTGGATCCCGATGCTCGTCGTACTGGGGGTCTGGCGGCACATCGTCAAGCGGTTCCCCGTGCGCTACGACGCCGCCTACTGGGGGATGGTGTTCCCGCTGGGCATGTACGCGCTGTGCACTCACCACCTCGTCGCTGCGCTGGACCTCGGCTTCCTGGAAGGCATCGCGAGGGTCTTCGTCTACGTCGCGATCGCAGCCTGGGTCGCCACCTTCTGGGGGCTGCTGAGGTCCCTCGGACTGGGATCGCGGGGCCCTCTGAGCGCGAGCGGCGCGTGAACGTTCCGGAGGCGCGCGTCTGCGCGACATGCGGGGCTCACTACCCCGGCGGGGAACCTGCGCCGAGCACCTGCCGGATCTGCGCCGACGAGCGGCAGTACGTGCCGGGGTCGGGCCAGCGGTGGTTGAGCCTGACGGACCTGTTCTCGAGCCATGCCAACCGTATAGAAGAGGTGGAGCCCGGCCTGATCGGAGTGGGCGTCGAGCCGGAGGTAGGCATCGGCCAGCGCGCGCTGCTCGTGAGGACGACAGAGGGCAACGTGCTGTGGGACTGCGTGCCGGTGCTGACAGACGAGGGACATGCCGGGCTAGCGGCACTCGGTGGAGTAACCGCTATCGCCGTCTCGCACCCCCACTTCTACACGGGCATAGCGCACGTCGCGGAGCGGCTGGGCGCGGTCGTCTACCTGCACGAGGCCGACCGGGAGCACGTCACGCATCCGAGCCCCCGCATCCGGTTCTGGAGCGGTGAGCGCAAGGCTCTCTTCGGCGGTCTCACCCTGATCAGGGCCGGCGGCCACTTCGCGGGTGGCACGGTGCTGCACTGGTCGGCCGGTGCCCGTGGCTCCGGAGCCTTGCTGACCAGCGACATCATCACGGTCATCCCCGACCGCTCGCACGTCTCGTTCCTCTACTCCTACCCGAACCAGATCCCGCTGCCGGTGCGTGAGGTCGAGAGGATAGGCGCAGCGGTCGAGCCGTTCGAGTTCACGCGCATCCACGGAGGCTGGTGGGGGCGGGTCATCGAGACCAGCGCGAAGGACGTCGTGCGTAGGTCCGTAGAGCGCTACGGGCGAGCGATCAAGAGCAGGCTCGATGGGGTCGAACTGCCCTGGCCCACGTGACCCTGTAGGGCCTGCAGTCGGACTGCGCCCGGCCGGTGCGCGAAGTGTAAGCGCTCCTACCTCACGCAGGGAGCTCCACCCGGAACACGGCGCCTCCGCTCGGGGCGTTCGCCGCGCTGACCACGCCTCCGTGCAACTCCACCAGCGTCTTGACGATCGCGAGCCCGATGCCGCTGCCGCCCTTGGCACGCGACCTTGCGTCGTCGGTGCGCACGAAGCGCTCGAAGATGCGACCTTCCTGACCGGAAGGTATGCCGGGACCCGTGTCCCGCACCTCGACTGCCACCGAGCCCCTTGCCTGGCTTACCCGCAGCGCTACGCAGCCTCCCGGCGGCGTGTGCGTAAGCGCGTTGTCTAGCAGGTTGCCGATGACCTGGAGCAGGCGTTCCTTGTCCGCCCGAACGGGAGCCGGTGCCGAGGCGTCTACTTCCAGCGTCACGCCGCGCTCGTCCGCCCGTACCCGGTGACCCGCCGCGGCCACCCGCGCTACCTCGGCCATGTCGACGTCGTCGAGATGGAGCGACAACCTGCCCGCGTCCGCCAGGGACAGGGTGCGCAGGTCCTCCACGAGGCGTGTCAACACTAGGACCTGGGCGTGGAGGTCCCTGACCTCCTCGAGGTTCAGATCGGCGACACCGTCCTCCATCGCCTCGAGGCGGCCCCGCATCACCGTCAGTGGCGTGCGCAGTTCGTGGGCGATGTCAGCGACCATGATCCTACGGCTCTCCTCCAGGCGCTGCAGGCTGTCCGCCATGGCGTTGAAGCTAGATGCAAGTCGGGCCGTCTCGGAACCGCCCTCTCTACGCCGCCCCAGCGGGATGCGTGCCGACAGGTCCCCGGCGGATATCCGGCCTGCCGCTGCGGTCACGGTCTCGATGGGTCTAGCTATGAGGCGTGCGAGCAGTAGCGCCAACACAGCCGCCAGCGCCAGCGCCAGCACGGCCGACCCAACGAGGGCCACCGTTCGACGCTCCAACGAGCTCCGAACGTACGCAAGCAGCGTGCTGCGGCTGACAGAGTCGCCATCCGGCTCGGCCAGCGCCAGCGCTTCGTCGTCCGACAACACCCCGCCTGAGGTGGGCGGGCCACCTACCAAGGAAGGGAGACCGCCGCCTTGGGCATCTGCCTGGGGACCGCCTGGGTCCGAGCGGTTCGTGCGCCCCGCGGCGACCAACGCGTTCAGAGCCCGCAGCTCCTCCCA
The DNA here is from genome assembly GCA_036381675.1 of Trueperaceae bacterium. Taxonomy (GTDB): domain Bacteria; phylum Deinococcota; class Deinococci; order Deinococcales; family Trueperaceae; genus DASRWD01. The sequence continues at coordinate 3,716 of DASVCK010000235.1, forward strand.
GCGGCGCGCCGGGAGGTCCATGACGAGGCGACCACCGGGTTCGGCGGCCAGCCAGCGGCCGGGCTCTGCGCCTTCCGGCACGTAGATCATCAACGTCCGGTCGCCCGCCTGCACCTCGACACCCCGGAGGAGAGCCATGGTCGCCTCGTGGCTGGACGACGGCGTAAGGCGGCCCTCGAGGATCGCTCTGCTTACGCTTCCCGCCGTCAGGGTCGGTCGCTCCTCCGGTGGCAGCGCTACGTTCTCGCGCGCTATGCCTCGCAGCTGCGGCGCGACTACCAAGGCGATCGTCAGCAGGGTCACGCCCACGAACGCGAGCATCAACTTGACGCTGAGACGGCTCATTGCGCCACGCTCACGCCGCACCCTCTGCTGCCGCACGCTCGTTTAGGCGGAAGCCCATCCCACGGACTGTCACGATAAGGTCCCCTGCCCCGGCTTCGGACAGCTTGCGGCGCAGGTTCTTCAGGTGTGAGTCGAGGGTGCGCTCGAGGATGTCGCTCTCCGGCAGCGCCCGTTCGATCAGCTCGGAGCGCGTGAAGAGCCGGCCCGGCGCCGCCGCCAGCGCGGTCAGCAGCTTGAACTCGGTGGCGGTTAGCGTCAGCTCGTGTCCGTCGTACTCGGCGCGGCCGTGTCCGGGCGCGACTCGCAGCCTGCCGGCGACGAACTCTGGGGCACCCTCCGGCTTTCCGTTGGACCGCCGCAACACCGCCTTGACGCGGGCGACCACCTCGCGGAAGGAGAACGGCTTGACGACGTAGTCGTCCGCCCCCAGCTCCAGGCCGACGAGCCTGTCGACCTCGTCACCCTTGGCCGTGAGCATGATGACGGGGGTGCTGGCGTCCTTGCGTATGCGGCTGAGCACCTCGAACCCGTCCATCCCCGGCAGCATCACGTCCAGCAGGACGATGTCGGGCCTCGCCGCACGGAAGAGGGCGAGAGCCTGGAGGCCGTCTGCGGCGACCTCGGTGGCGTAGCCCTCGCGCTTCAGGTAGGCGTCGAGGGTGCGGGAGATCCCGACCTCGTCCTCCACGATCAGGACGGTCGCCGAGCGCGACGGAGCCACGAACCAAGACTACGACCGTCGTGTGCAGGCTCGGTGGAGCCCGTGCAGGGCGGTGCGGTGACTCGCGACCGTGCCAACACGGCCTGCACGGGAACTGCGCACGCTCTCGGCCCAGCCTGCGCGGTCGGGCGGCATGGTTAGGCCCATGGGCCGGGCTCGCGCCGCGTTCGGCCCCTACGGATCCCGCGGCGCCAAGGAGGGTCACGCATGAAGTCGAGGAGTTCGAGGCTTGCAGTGCCGAAGCGGCTTGTAGTCGCACTGGCGCTAGTGGTGTTCAGCGCCGCTGCGCTGGCGCAGGAGACGGGAGTCCCCGCCGACACGGCGGGGCGAATCGCCGAGCTGACGGCGCGAGCCCAGCGCCTGACGCTGCTGGCGGAGCTGCCTGCGGAAGCAAGGCCGGAGGCTGAGGCCCTGCTGGATCGCTACGACGCCCTGAGAACGGCGGAACAGGAGCTTGAGCTCGCCAGGTTGGAGGCGCTGGTCGCGGCCTTGGAGGCCGGCGACTCTCCAGCGGTAGCTCGCGAAGTGGCGGAGTCAGCGGTGTCCGAACAACGCGTGGACCTCACGCGCCAACGCGAGGAGCTGCGCGCTGACGTCGACGACCTGGCCGACCAGTTCCCCGAGGCCGCGAACCTACTGAGGCGGCTGGCCTCGGAGCGGTGGCTGGCCGGCGAGGGGAGGATAGTGATCGCCAGCGAGGCCGCTATGGGCCTACCCCTGCTCTCCGGCGCCCCCGGCACCGTGTTCCGCTTCGAGGGTCCGGACGGCTTTCCATTTGGGATGGGGATGGACCGGGAAGCACACGAGCGCATGCTCCAACTGCTGCCGCGGTTGCGGACCTTGAGGTAGATAGCTCGACTCCGGCCAGGCCCGCACCAGGTCGAGCAGTCCCCACTTATGACGGCGCCACCCGTGGTGGGTGGCGCCGCAGCTGTCGTTCCTGATGGTTCCGGTGGCCTGACTACCTATTGAGCCTCGAAACCCACGCCCATGCTGTACTCGCACTCGGAGAGGGGATCGCCGACGAAGTCGCGGACCGTCGCCGTCGTGTAGTCCTGGCTAGAGCTCACCACGCCAGGTATGCCGCCGATGTTCTTGCGGTCGTCGAGCCGGCACGTCTGCCCTTCTCCGCCCACGCTGTCGCTCTCCCACACGACGATGTCGATCGTGAGCGCTTCTGCGAGCGGCCTTACGAACTCGGCGGTCCAGATGACTGCGGTGGTGTTGTTGCTCTGGAAGGCCTGGCTGGTCTGTTGCAGCGTGGTCCCGTTGCCGCGCTCTACCTTCAGCGTATGGCTGAAGTCGCCGGTGCCGCCGAGCGCATCTAGGTCACCGTCTAGGTTCACGTCCAGGGTGAACCTGACGATCAGTTTCTGGTCGGGGGCGAGCGGGTCGCGGCACACCTGGCTGGCTCCCGTGCCGACGCAGGTCTCGCCCTCCACCCTGTCGTTCTTCCCGCCGCCGTCGCCGTCGGTGTCGATCTCGGTCGGGTCGGTGCCCCTTATGGCCTCCGTTCCGTCCACCCACCCGTCGTTGTCCGCGTCGGCGACCAGGGGGTCTGAGAACACGACGTAGTCGTTCGAGCCCACCACGCTGATGGTGAGCCCCGTGTTCACCTCGGCGCCGTCGGAGCGCATGTCGTCGTCGGTATCGGCATCGAGCGGATTCGCTCCGGCTGCCAGGTCCTGGCCGTCGCTCAGACCGTCGCCGTCGGTGTCTGCGATGAGCGGGTTCGTCCCGCGCTCGAACTCCTCGAGGTCGGTAAGACCGTCGTTGTCGGAGTCAGCGTCATTGCGTAGGGGTCTTACGTTGCCCACGGTGACGACCGAGCCCTGCAGCAG
>DASVCK010000236.1:0-2986 GCA_036381675.1 Trueperaceae bacterium
AGCCCGCTCGTCGCGCTCCTCCTCATCGGCTTCCTGTTCGTGATCGCCCTGTGCCTGACGATCTGGGCAGCCCTGTCCTGGGTCGCCGCGCCGAGGCGGTCCGAGTCCGAGGAGAAGCCCTCATACGTGCCGCTGACCCGAGGCGCGCCACACGCCGGCGTGTGGCGTGCTGGTACGGCGACGAGCATGGCTGGAGCGCCCGCGGGCGCCGCCGGCCCTACAAGAGCCGACGAGCGCGGCAGGAGCACGCCCAGGGCCGAGGACGAGGACACCTCGTCACAACGGCGGGCGGTTCGCGCTCATGTCGATGAGGGCGCCGCCGTGGCGCCACAGAGGCTCGAGGCCGACGGTGTGAGGGTGCAGCAGCGCCGCAACGATGACTTTCGGGGTGCGAACGCTTCGGTAACGCAACGCCCCAACCTGGACGACGCGTTCGACCGCTTCCTGGACCACGAGCGTAAGGACCGGACCTGAACCTCAAGAAGATGCGGCCCGGGCGTTTCGCACCGGACCGCAGCTTCGTACTTCGCTCTGGTTGAGATCTGCCGCTGGCTCAGCTGGCGGCAACCTGCCCGCCGGCGATCTCCTTGAGCCGGCGGTAGGCGGCCTCCGCCCGGCCGCGCAGCTGGCTGTTGTCGGCCTTGCCCGCCATCATCATGTGCATGTTGATGTGCTGGTCTACGTCCCCGAAGATCGAGTTGAGCACCTCGACCTCGTGACCCGGCCGCAGTGTCGAGTCGCCCCTGAACATGTGGGTGTACGTGTGCTCGAACTCGGAGACGTCTATCTCACCGCCCAGGTAGCGCTCGAGCAACGCCACGTAGGGCGTGAGGTCCGACTGTGCGGCGCCGGCCTGCGTAACGACCGGAGCGCCCTCGGGTAGCGCGGAGAAGCCTTCGGCCAGGGCGTCCGGCGTGATCTCCCAGTTGTCCCTGTCGAAGACGGGCTCGCCGTCCCGGAACAGGATCACCTGAGGAGACTCGTGCCTGATGCCCGTCTTCTGCTCCACCAGGTTGCTGGCTGGGCGGGCCTCTACCACGCGGATCACGCCGCACATGAGGTCTTCGCGCGGCTCCAGCCTCTCCTGCACGAAGCCGAAGCCCTGCATCGTCTTGTGGCAGGTGCCGGCCTTGAAGATCACGCTAGTCGGGTAGCGACCCAGGAAGCCGTCGACGTCCTCCGGGGTCGTAAGCAGTACCACGCGGTCCTTTAGCATCCTTCTATCTGTCCCTCCATCCCTTGCCGGCATCGTAAACCGCGCGGCGCTGCCGGCGTGGTGGCCCAGTTATCCCTTGGAGCCAGGCTGCGTCCGATGAGCCGGCTCCGCGCGGCCGCCCTGGTACCGCCACGATGCCCCTAGGTTCGCCGCGGCCACCTAGGTGGGACCAGGCTGTTGCTATCGTTGGGACGTGCATAGGACCTCCCAACGGCGCGCGATCCTGAGGGCGCTGGACGACGCGCCCGGGCCGCTCACCAGCCGAGAGGTGTACGAACGGGCCTCCAAGTTCCACCCCGGGTTGGGCCTGGCTACCGTGTACCGGAACCTGAGCTACATGGCGGAGCACGGCGCTGTGACGACGGTCCACCTGCCCAACGAGGCCACCGCGCGCTACGAGCCGCTGCGGCAGGCACACCACCACCACTTCAGCTGCGAGGAGTGCGGTCAGGTCTACGAGCTTGACGCCTCCTGCCCGGTGGAGCAGCTGGAAGGCGCCACGCTGCCCGGCGGCTTCAGGGTGCGGGACCACTCGTTGACGCTTTACGGGTCCTGTCCCACCTGCGCCGCTGCCTGAGCGCCACCGCCCGCCGCCTGGCCGCATCACCCGTTCTGGTAGACTCGGGTTCGGCCTCGCGCCGGCGGCCGCCGCCTTCAGCGCTGCCACGCCCGGCCGAAATGGAGAGGTGTCCGAGTGGTTTAAGGAGCGTGCCTGGAAAGCACGTGTACGGGTCTTGCCTGTACCGCGGGTTCGAATCCCGCCCTCTCCGCCAACCCAGAACGAACGGCCCTGGCTGACGCCGGGGCCGCTTCGTTCCCCTCGATACCCTCAGCCGTGACCAGCGGGCTGCTTTTGAGGCAGCCGCACAGCGGGACCGTGTCAACGCGCCGACCCTGGTAAGCTTGCTTCGTGCCGCGAAACGGCGCGTTACGGGGGCACTCAGGCAGACATGAAGGTACCTTCCCGCGCCGCCAGGCTAGCCACGCAGCTGCGTTCCATACGAGTCCAGAACGGTTACATGCCGCACGCCGAGGGCTCCGCTCTCGTCGAATGGGGCGGCACGCGGGTCGTGGCCAGCGTGACCATCGAGTCGAAGCTGCCGCCTCACCTGCGTGGCTCAGCCGGGAAGACCGGCTGGCTCACCGCCGAGTACGCGCTGTTGCCACGCAGCACCGCCGACCGGTCGCCCCGCGAGCGCCTCTACGCGAGCGGCAGGACTCAGGAGATCCAGCGTCTGATCGGCCGCGCCATGCGCACCACCGTCGACCTGAGCATGTTCAAGGGCAAGACGATCACCGTGGACGTCGACGTGATATCTGCCGACGGCGGCACCAGGTGCGCGGGAGTCGTCGCGGCCTACGCCGCGCTGCACGAGGCCGCCGACCGGCTGGTCTTCGCCGGCGGGCTGGACGAGTGGCCGCTGAGGCATGAGGTCGGCGCGGTGAGCGTAGGCATCGTGGCGGGCGAGCAGCGGCTCGACCTGGACTACGCGGAGGACGTCGTCGCGGAGGCAGACATCAACGTGGTCGCCACTGCCAACGGCGACGTCGTGGAGGTGCAGGGCGCGGGCGAAGGGGCACCGGTGCCGTCGCAACGGTACGTGGAACTGCTCGCGACCGGCATAGAGGGCGCCAAGCGCGTTCTCGACGTCGTCCGGCCCCAGCTCGGGAGACGCCCGGCGTGAGCCCGAAACGCCTCAGGGTCGTAGTGGCCACCGGGAACGGCGGCAAGCTGCGCGAGTTCAAGGACGCGCTCGCCAGGCTGGAGCT
>DASVCK010000237.1:0-2799 GCA_036381675.1 Trueperaceae bacterium
GAAGCCGGCGCCACCGTCGACGACCAGTGGTACTCGAAGGTGAGCCACGCATCTCTCGGCCGCCTCGACTTGCTCCGAAAGCGTGGTCATCGGCTCAGAGACGCAAAGGTGTGCACCCGTCGCCCAGCCTCCTAGGTAGGCGACGGGGAACCCGGCTTCCTGTACGAGTACTGCGCTCAAGGGATCGAACGACCCGGGAATGGAAATGTTGCCCTCGTGATTCAAGATCCTGCGCAGTTCCGCGCCCGCGGAGCTCACCTTGCACCTCCGAAGTCCTGGGACAAAGCTCGACGCGCGGCAAGATGGCCTGGACCACTCGCGTCTTCAAGATATTGATGCGATATTCAGCATATTGGAAATGCAGGGTGACTGCAAGGTGTCGCGCATCGGGAGCTGGCCATGCGTAGGAGCAGTCTGTAGGCGTTGATGTCCCCAGCGATCTCGTCTAGCCGCAGGTGCCTGAAGCACCGCTGGATTTGTCTACACTCGTGCTATCCGGTGGATGGCAGCCAGCCTCTCGTAGGTATCCGTCATGCCGAACTCATTCTCGGCGCGGATCGCTTCCACCTCGGCGAAGAGTTCTTTGCTCCGGTTGTGAAGGCCTTTCTCGTGAGCGACGAACGCCAACCCCTCGAGCGCCCGTACCGCCGTCCGGGCATCCTCGAGCTGCCTGGCGATGGCGAGCGCCGATTCGAAAGAGAGCTCCGCGCCGGCAAGGTCTCTCAGTTCGACCCTGATCTGACCGAGCCGGCAGTGCGTCTCGGCCATCCCCGCCTGGTCACCCAGCTTGGCTTGGAGCCTGAGCCGCTCCTCGAGGTGGGCGATGGCCTCCTCGACGCGGCCCCGTTGCATGGCGAGCGTGGAGAGGTTGAAGAGGGTGTACGCCACCGACCACTGGTCACCTTGCTCGCGGAAGATCGCGATCGCAGCCGTGAGGTGATCCTCGGCGCTGCCTAGATCACCGGCGCTGCCTGCCAGGGCGGCAAGGTTGTAGAGGGAGCGGGCCTCGCCCAGGCGGTCACCCGTTCGGCGGCGGATCTTGAGAGCCGCGCGGTGATAGCCCTCCGACGCCGCTGTATCGCCCTGGCGCCAAGACAGTACACCGGCACCGGTCAGCGCCTTGGCGCGCGCGGACGGGAGCTCGTCTTCCGGGGCTGCAGTCAGGGCGGCCTCCGCGAGGCTGCGCCCTTCGGCCAGGCGACCGCGCAGGGGCCAGTACTGCCATAGCGCCCCACTGACCTCGAGAGCAGCCCGCGCGGCCTCCATCGAGCCGGCCCGAGCTTGAGCCAGGAGCCACGACATGGCCGCGTGCAGGTTGGGAAGCTCGGCGTCGAGACGCTTCAACCAACCTGCCTGCTCGCCTCCCTTGAGGCCCTCCTCGGCTCGGGCGGTGAGATCGGTGAAGTAGATAGCGTGCGCATGCGAGGCGGCCGTGCGTTCGGCGCTACGCGCCTGGAGTTGCTCGCTCGCGTAAGCGGCGATCAGGGGATGGGCGGAGTAGCGGCCGTTCGCCGAGGCGTTGAGAAGCGACCGCGCCGTGAGAGTGCTGAGCGATACCAGGCTGGCACCGGCGACGCGGGCGGCGGCGTCATGAGTGAATCCGCCGCTGAACACGGATAGGGCTGCGAGCACCCGGCGTTCCTCGTCGCTCAGGAGGCTCCAAGAGTGATCGATGGTGGCGCGAAGGCTGCGCTGCCTGGACGCAGCGTCCTTCGGTCCCTTCAGAAGCTCGTCGGACCGGCGACGCAAAGCATGGGCGAGCTCGTCGAGGGACAGCCGCCCTGCCCACGCCGCCGCAAGCTCTATCCCCAGCGGCAGGCCATGGACCAGGCGGCAGATCTCGAGGACCTCTTCGCGGTTGGCATCTTCTACCGTGAACGACAGCTGGGCGCGTCGCGCGACGCTCTGGAACAGCCTCACGGCATCCAAGGTGAGCGCCCCGTCCGCGGAGTCAGCCGTGTCTGGCACGTCGAACTCGAGCAGCCTGAAGAGTTGCTCGCCGTATAGGTCAAGGGGTTGCCGGGACGTCACGAGCGCGGTCAGCCCTGGGCACGCTTCCAGCAGCGCCGTGACGGACGGGCCCGCATCGGTGACGTGTTCGAAGTTATCCAGCAGGAGGAGGATCTTCCGCCCACCGATCGCCTCGTCCAGTTGGTCGACCGCCACGGCGCCCGTCGGATCGATAGCGGAGGCGATGGCACCAAGGACGGCGCCGGGATCCGTGACCGTTGAGAGCTCCACGAGGTATACGCCGTCTTCGAACAGGCCATCGCGAAGCGCAGAAGTCGCAGCCTGGAGCGCCAAACGCGACTTGCCCACGCCGCCGATACCCGTGACGGTCACGAGGCGGGAGCCGCCAGCGAGCAGGTTCGTCAGGGTGACGAGCTCCGTGTCCCGGCCCACGAACGGCGCGACTCGCACCGGCAGGTTGTGAGGAGCCGGGCGCTTGGATCCGGCCGTCAGCTCGGCTCTAGCCTCCTGCGGAGTCAGGGTGAGACTCATGCCGTACGTCGCGGCTTGCCTGGCGACATCAGCCGCGAAGGGGTGATCGGCCGCGCTGAGGAGGCGGTGAAGCCGCGGCAGCAGCTCGGGATCGGTCTCGGGCACCAGTCCCAGCGCACCTACGGTGATCCGGGCGGCTTCGGCGAACGCTGACGCCGCCGCCAGCCCCTCTGCCTCGGCGATGCCCGCCATCTGAACGCTCGACGCCAGGTGATCACGGGTCGTGAGAACCCATTCCTCGAGCTCCGCCCCGATGTCCCTGAGGTACAGGCCTGCCAGGAACTCCCCGGCATAGAG
>DASVCK010000238.1:0-4660 GCA_036381675.1 Trueperaceae bacterium
AGCACGTGCCGCCACAGCACCCGGCGGCCCCGGGCACCCAGCGCCATGGAGGCTTCTATGTAGGTGACCTCGCGGATAGACAACACGGAGCTGCGCACCAGTCGTGCGAACCGGGGGATCGTGCTTATGCCCACCGCCACGATCACGTTGGTCAGCCCCACCCCCAGCAGCGCCACCAGGGTCAGTGCCAGCAGGAACGACGTGAAGGACAACATCAGGTCCATCACCCGCTGGACCACCATGTCGATGGTCCCCCGGTAGAAGCCCGAGACGATGCCAAGCGGCACGCCCACGACCATGCCGACGGCCACGGCGAAGGCACCGATGAACAGCGTGAGGCGGGCGCCGAAGAGGATGCGGGCCAGGATGTCCCGGCCCAGCTGGTCGGTGCCCAGCGGGTGGGCAAGTGAGGGCGCCTGGAGGACGGCTCTCAGGTTCTGTTGGACCGGATCGTGGGGGGTCAGCAGGGGCGCCAGCACTCCGGCCAGCACCAGAGCGCCAACCAGCACCGCTCCTGCGACGGCGCTGGGGCTGCGAAGCAGGCGACGCAGCGTGTCGCGGCCCATCGAGACGCTGTGGGGAGCCTCGTCGAACGCTGCGACGGTGGCGGTAGCGGGCCTAGCCATAGCGCACCCGCGGGTCGATGACGCTGTAGAAGAGGTCTATCGCCAGGTTGACCAGCGCGAACAACAGCGCGAAGACGATGACGAGCCCCTGAACCGTGGGGTAGTCGCGGGCGAATATGGAGTCCACGAGCAGCCGGCCCAACCCGGGCCAGGCGAACACGGTCTCGGTCAGGATGGCTCCGCCCAGCAGCTCGCCGAACTGGAGGCCTATCACGGTCACCACGGGCGCCAGGGCGTTGCGCAGGGCGTGCCGCCACACCACTGCTCGCGGCTTCGTGCCCTTGGCCTTGGCGGTGCGCACGTAATCCTGGTGCAGGACCTCGAGCATCGAGGACCTCGTGATCCTGGCGATGAACGCCATCGAGAAGAACGCGAGCGTGACGGCGGGGAGGACGACTGCCAGCACGCCCTCGGCGCCGGCTGCCGGCAGCCACCTGAGGCGGATCGAGAACAACAGGATGAGCATCAGCCCGAGCCAGTACACGGGCATGGAGATACCGAAGAGGACCACCGTGGACACGAGCAGGTCCTCGACCCGGCCGGCGCGCGTGGCCGCATAGGCTCCCAGCGGGACGCCGATGAGCACGGCGAGGACGGTGCTGACCAGCGCCAACTTCAAGGTGGCGCCGAAGCGGGCACCGATCTCCCTGGTCACGGGATTCGAGGTTCTCGCGGAGGTCCCGAGGTCGCCACGGGCGAGACCCGAGACGAAGATGACTCCCTGCTCCCAGAGAGGCTCGTCGAGGCCCAGCCTGTCCCTGAGCCTCTCGACATCCGCCTGGGACGCCAGCACTCCCGCGATGACGCGTGCCGGATCGCCGGGCAGCAGCCGCACCATGAGGAAGACCGTGATGGCGACGAAGAACACCGTCACGACCACGCCGAGGAGGCGCTGGACGACGTAGGCGGTCAACTAGACCGTGCCCTGGGTGGGCCCGTGGTGGTCCGTAGCGGGAATGTGGCGGCCTCCAAAGTAGGCAGGCGCGGAAGACCGACCGTCTCCCGCGCCCGCCGGTCCAGTACCAGCCTCAGTCGGCCGGGTGCGCGTAGAGCGCGTAGAACTTCTCGTTGGGCAGACCCGTGATGTTCGTGACGTCCGCCGAGTGCACCATCGGGAAGCGCTGAACCCACAGGAAGATCCAGGGGGCGTCCTGCCAGATGATCTCTTCGGCCTGCGCGTAGAGGTCGGCGCGTTGCTCCGGGTTCGTCGCCGAGTTCGCCTGGGCGATCAGGTCATCGACCGCCGGGTTCGAGTAGAAGGAGGTCGCCAGGCCCGCTGGCGGATGCTGCGAGGTCTGGAACTGGAGCATCTGCTGTGACGCGTCCATGAAAGCCGGCGCCCAGCCGAGCAGGTGGAGCTGGGTCTCGTTCTGCTCGACGGGCTGGACCATCGTGCCGACGTACGTGGGCCAATCCATCGTCCGCACGTTGGCGGTGACGCCCACCTCGGAGAGGTAGTTGGCGATGGCCTGCGCGGCCGGGAAGTCCTGCACGTAGCGGCCCGTGGGCGCCATGAAGTCGACCGTCAGTTCACCGGGCTCGACGCCCGCCTCGGCGAGCAGCTCCCGTGCGCGCTCGGGGTCGTACTGGTAGGTGCCCTGCGGAGCGTAGCCGAACAGGCTTGCCGCCATGGGGGCGTCCATGACGTCGGCAGCGCCGAAGAGGATGCCGTCGACGATGGCCTGCTTGTCGACGGCGTAGTTGAGCGCCTGGCGCACACGCGGGTCGTCAAGGCCGGGCTTGGTCGTGTTGATCACGATGAAGATGGTGCGGTTGCTGGGCCCGAACACGACCTCAACGGCTGGGTTCGCGTCCAGCGCCGGGATGTCGGAAGCAGGGGGCAGGATGATCATGTCCACCTGACCGGCGAGCAGGAGGCTCTCGCGTGTGGTGGCCTCTGGAACGATCTGGAACACGACGCGCTCGTAGTAGGGAAGCTCGCCCCAGTAGTCGTCGAAGCGGCTCACCTGGATGTTCTCGCCGAACGACCGCGACTCGAACCGGTACGGGCCGGTGCCCACCGGGTGAGCGATGTTCTCGTACGAGTTGCCCTCCAGGTCGACCGAGTCGGGCGAGATGATCGCCGCCGTCGATTGCGTGAGCGCGCCAGCCATGTATGGCGCCGGGCTCGTGAGGTGGAGCCTTACGTGGAGGTCGTCAACGGCCTCGGCGCTCTCGATGGGAGCGTACGGGCCACGGCGGGGCACGTTCACCTCCGGGTCGAGGAGTCGGTCGAAGTTCCAGACGACCACGTCGGCGGTGAGCGGCGTGCCGTCGTGGAACGTCACACCTTCACGCAGGGTGAGGTCCATCGTCAGGCCGTCATCTGCCGTCGACCACTCGGTGGCGAGCAGCGGAACTAGGCCACCCGTCTCGTCGATGCCGATGAGCGTCTGGGCGATGTAATCGACGATGTTGTCGATCGTCGTCGTGGTCCCCTGCACCGGGTCCAGCGAGTCGGCGTCGACGCCGATCGCGATCCGGAAGGTCTCCTGAGCCAGTGCCGACCCAGCCAGGAGCAGGGCGAAAGCGAGAACGAGCTTCGTCAATCCGCGCATGTGGTCCCACCTCTCACGAGCACTAGACGAACTGCTGCCGACGATGCGAATGAGCAAGTGATATCAGATTCGGCGCGGGCGCGTGGCGATAGATGGGCGGCCACGAGCAGTTATCCTCGCCCGAGTCAGCACGTGGGTGCCGGGGGCACGGGCCACTCGCGGATGGGTGGTTCGCCTTGCAGGTGACGCGGACAGAGACGGCGAGCTCGCGCCAGGCGCCGGCGTTGGACGGCCGGGCAGGGGTGAGGCCGTTCTGGCTGCTGGCCGCCGTCAACGTGTTCGTGGGCTCGATGGTGGGCCTCGAGCGGACCGTCGTTCCCATCCTCGCGGAACAGGACTTCGGTCTGCGGGCCGGCGCTGCCATCGGCAGCTTCATAGTGGCCTTCGCCATCGCGAAGGCGGTCTTCAACCTGCTCGCCGGTGCCGCGGCCGACCGGTGGGGCAGGCGGCGCGTGCTCATCCTCGGCTGGCTGATCTCGGTGCCTGTCGCTCCGCTGTTGGCCTGGGCCCCGACCTGGGAGGTGGTCGTCTTCGCCAACCTCCTGCTGGGAGTGGGTCAGGCGCTTACCTGGTCGATGACCCTCAACATGATGGTGGACCTCATGCCGGTCAGACGGCGGGGCTTCGCCGCCGGCATCAACGAGTTCGCCGGCTACCTGGGCGTCAGCGTCGTCGCGTTCCTGACAGGTGTGGTGGCAGCGCAGTTCGGCCTGCGCCCGTGGCCGTTCCTGATGGGCCTCGCCTTCGCGCTCACGGGTCTGGCGCTGTCGCTCCGGGCCCCCGAGACCAGTCCGCCGTCGAAGCCCGCTGCGCTCAGGTGGATCCCCGGCATAGGCGTGCCCAGCCTCCTCGGCCTCGCGACGAACCTGAAGGACGGCCTGGTGTGGTTGTCGCTGCCGCTGATGTTGGCCGCTAGGGGTTTCGACCTCGCCCAGATCGGATTGGTGGCGGGCCTCTACCCGCTCACGTGGGCGGTCGGTCAGCCGTTGTTCGGGCCCCTGTCCGACCGGATCGGCAGACGCCCGCTGGTGGTGGCAGGTATGGCGCTCCAGGGGACCGGCCTGCTGGTCCTGGCGACTGCGGAGGTCTACGCGACGGCGCTGCTGGCAGCGCTCCTGCTCGGCTTGGGCACCGGCATGGCCTATCCCGTCCTGATCGCCTCGGTCGCCGATCGCAGCGCGCCCGAGAAGCGGGCCACCGCCCTGGGCGTATACCGGTTCTTCCGCGACTCGGGCTATGCGCTCGGGGCCGTGGTCGGCAGCCTCGGGATCCTGGACCTGGCGAGGGCGACCACGTGGACCGGGGCCGCGTTCGCACCCCTCGCGATACTGGCCTCGCTGGCGTTGGGAAGGCGGCAAGGGACATGAACGAGAGCTGCGCGGGCACAGCAAGTCATTTGCTCGGCTGGGCCGGGATCGACGCGGAGTCCTCTAGGTGACCGCCCCTGGGCGCGTCGAGCGCGCAGGAGACGGCCTC
>DASVCK010000239.1:0-3199 GCA_036381675.1 Trueperaceae bacterium
GGTCGCGAAGTAGCGAGGGAGCGAACGGTGGAGACGATGGAGACGGAGTACGGCAGGGTGCAAGTCGACGGGAGCGACGTGATGCTGGGCGAGCTCTTCGTGACCGACGAGGGAGTCGAACTCGAGGTGGTCGGGTTGGACCCGTTGCGGTTCGAGCCGGCGCCGCAGGAGGAAGAGGACTGGGGCGAGTGACGCTGGCAGGTCGAACCCCGGACCCAGGGGATCGAACCGGGATGGTCACTGACTTGACCACCGCCAGCGGGACCGTCGTCATGGTCTACGACCGGCTCCGCACCGAGGAGCGCATGCTCCTCGAGGCCTTCGAACGGACCGGCGTGCCGGTTCATGCTGTCTACGCCCCCGAACTCGTGCTCGACCTGGCGGAGGAGAGCGGACAGCGGGCCCTCGTGCTTGGTCGCTGCGTGTCACAGACGCGCGGACTGGCGTTGGCGCGTGCTCACGAGGCGCGTGGAGACATCACGATCAACCCAGCGCGGGTCATCGAGACCTGTGGCGACAAGCTGGCGACCAACGCGGCGCTCGCCGCGGCCGGTGTGCCCACGCCGCGGACCGGCGTCGCGTTCACGCCCGATGCGGCCCTGCGCCTGTGCGAGCGCTTCGGCTACCCGGTGGTCTTCAAGCCGCTGGTGGGCAGTTGGGGGCGGCTCGTGGCGAAGGTCGAGAACGCCTCCCAAGCCGAGTCGCTGCTCGAGCACAAGGAGGTGCTGGGCGGCCCGGCCCATAAGGTGCACTACGTCCAGGAGTACATAAGGAAGCCCGGGCGGGACATACGGGCCTTCGTCGTCGGCGACGCGGTGATCGCGGCCATCTATCGTTCGTCGGACCACTGGATCACCAACACGGCGCGCGGCGGCATCGCCAGCGCTTGTCCGCTTCATGACGAGCTGGTCGAGACGACCCAGGCAGCGGCCGCCGCCGTCGGCGGCGGCGTACTGGCCGTTGACCTGGTCGAGTCGGATCGCGGCCTCTTGGTCATCGAGGTCAACCACACCATGGAGTTCCGCAACTCGGTCAGCACCACCGGGGTCGACATCCCGGCCGCCGTGGTGCGCTACGCGGCGGCTCAGCGGGAACTGCTGGCGTGAGCGTCAGGACGGTCGCCGTCCTCGGCGCCTCCGGCTACGCGGGCGGCGAGTTCCTACGGCTCGCGCTGGGCCACCCGTGCCTGCGCGTCACCCAGGTGACCAGCAGGTCGAACGCCAGGCTGCCGGTCCCTCTCGTGCATCCGAACCTGCGCTCCGTCACCGACCTGAGGTTCGTGGCGCCAGAGGACCTCCGGCCAGCGGACGTGGTCGTGAGCGCGCTGCCTCACGGCGAGCTCTCCGAGCGTCTCGACGACGTCGCTCCGCTGCTTGACGGGAACGGGGTCCTCGTCGACCTGTCGTCCGACTTCCGCTTGAAGGACGCGGAGGCTTACCGGCTCGCCTACGGTCGCCCACACCCGCGTCCCGAGTACCTTGGCGACTTCGTCTATGCCCTGCCGGAGCTCCATCGCGACGAGCTGCGCGGGGCAGGGCGGATCGCCGGGGCGGGTTGCATCGCCACGGCCGCGATCCTGGCCCTGGCTCCAACGGTGCGAGCGGGCCTGATTGACCGCCGTCGCGACGTGGTCATCGAGGCGAAGGTGGGCAGCAGCGCGGCCGGGAGCGATCCCAACCTGGCGTCACACCACCCCGAGCGCTCGGGTGCCGTGCGTACCTACGCGCCCACACGGCATCGTCACCTGTTCGAGATTCAGCAGGCCCTGCCCGAGGCTCCTCCAGTGCACCTGACCGCCACAGCCGTCGAGCGTGTGCGTGGCGTGCTGGTGACCGCCCATCTGTGGGTAGAAGAGGGGGTTCGCGACACCGACGTGCTTGCCGCCATCCGGTCGGCGTACGCAGAGGAGCCGTTCGTTCGTCTGGTTCGCGCCCAACGCGGCGTTCACCGCGTACCGGACCCGCGGATCCTCGATGGCACGAACTACTGCGACGTGGGCTTCGATCTGGACGAGGAGACGGGCCGCCTCGTGATGATGGCCGCTCTGGACAACCTGGTGAAGGGTACGGCCGGGCATGCCATGCAGTCTCTCAACGTCGCGCTGGGGCATCCCGAGGGAACGGGCCTGGCGTTCACGGGGCTGCATCCGTGACCTGCCACGACGAAGCCTTGCGCCTCGGCTGCGCGGGTTCGCGTCCGTGAGCGGATTGACCGTCGTGAAGGTGGGGGGCTCGGAAGGCGTGGACCTCGATGCCGTGTGCGACGACGTCGCGGGGCTGGTAGGGACCGGCGCACGTCTGGTGTTGCTGCACGGCGGCAGCGCCGAGACGAACAGGGTATCCACGCTGCTGGGCCATCCTCCGCGCTTCGTGACCAGCCCGAGCGGGCACCAGAGCCGGTACACGGACAGGGCGACCCTCGAGGTGTTCGAGATGGTGTACTGCGGCAAGGTCAACAAGGGGATCGTCGAGAGGCTACAGGCCCGCGGAGTGAACGCTGTCGGGCTCTCGGGCCTGGACGGGCGGCTCTTCGAGGGGCGACGTAAGGAGAGCCTGCGCGCCGTGGAAGACGGCCGCGTGCGCGTGCTCCACGGCGATCACACAGGTGTCGTCGAGCGCGTGAACGCGCCGCTCTTGAGACTGCTGCTAGACAACGGCTACCTGCCAGTTCTCACACCGCCCGCCATCAGCCACGAGGGCGTGGCGATCAACGTCGACGGGGACCGGGCGGCGGCGGCAGTGGCGGGAGCCATGGGCGCGGAGACGCTGCTCCTCCTCTCGAACGTGGCGGGCCTGCTGCGCCAGTTCCCGGACGAGAACAGCCTGGTGCGCGAGCTGGACCGCGGCTGCATCGAGGAGGCCATGACCTACGCCGGCGGCCGCATGAAGAAGAAGCTGCTGGGCGCGAGGGAGGCGCTGGAAGGCGGCGTGCGGCGGGTCGTACTCGGCGACGCCAGGCGGCCGCGCCCCGTGAGCGCGGCGCTGGTCGGCGAAGGGACGGTCGTGTCGTGAACCCAGCGGTGGCCGACGTGCTGGCGCTGGAAGCGCGCCACGGCTCGACGCTGTTCGAGCCCACCCTGGTGTTCGAGCGCGGGGACGGCGCACTGATCTACGACGCAGAGGGCAGGGAGTACATCGACTGTGCCGCCGGGATCGGTGTGGCCAGCGTGGGCCACGGGAACCCGCGCCTCGCGCGGGCG
>DASVCK010000240.1:0-2251 GCA_036381675.1 Trueperaceae bacterium
GGCACGGAGGCAGCGAGGTTCCAGACCGGCCTGCTCCTCAACGCCGTCCGCAACTCCGTATTCGTGGGCGTCGTGTCCACCCTGGTGGCCACGGCGCTGGGGACGATGCTTGCGCTGGCCCTCACGCGCGGCCGCTTCCCCGGTCGCCAGACGCTTGGCGCGCTCTTCTACCTGCCCGTGGTGATCCCGGACATCACTCAGGGCGTGTCGCTGGCCATCTTCTTCAACCTCGTGTTCGAGGCCGTGCAGCGCGCCCTGGGCGTGCGACTGGTGCCCGGCTTCGGGACAATAATCATCGCGCACATCGCGTTCAACGTCTCGTACGTCCTCATCGTCGTGAGGGCGCGGCTCGCGACCATGGATCCCTCGCTCGAGGAGGCTGCCAGCGACCTGGGCGCCAACCGCTTCCAGGCGTTCTGGCGGGTGACGTTCCCCATCCTCATGCCAGGCATCCTGGCAGGCGCCCTGCTCGCGTTCACGCTGTCGCTCGACGACTTCGTCATCACGTTCTTCAACGCCGGAGTGGGCACGACGACGCTGCCGCTCTTCGTCTACGGCATGCTCAAGCAGCGGGTGCCGCCGGAGATCAACGCGATCTCGACCCTGATGATCCTCGTCTCGATCCTGCTTGTTGGCGCTTCCCTGCTGCTGCAGAGGCGCAGCGCCAGGACCTAGCGAGCACGGCCCGGGCGCTGCGCGCGCCAGGACCTAGCCCTTGAGGTGGCGCTCGAGGAACTCGGCGGTCATCCGCAGCCACTCGACCCACCCGTCGCGCCCGGGCGGGCCGTGCCCGGCCTCCTCGTCGACGTAGTACTCGACGGCCACGCCACGCTGCCTCAGCCGCTCGACCATCTGGTCGCTCTCGGCCTTCACCACGCGCGGGTCGTTGGCGCCCTGGATGACGAGGAGCGGCGCCGTCAGTTGGTCGACGTAGGTGATGGGCGAGCGCTCGATCAGCATCTCGCGGTCCTCCTCGGCGTCGCCCACCCAGTCACGCATCATCGAGCGCCAGAACGGCGGCACGCTGTTCACGAACGTTATGAGGTTCGATGGGCCTACGAGGTCCACACCCGCGGCCCACCTGTCCGGCAGGCGGGTCAGCGCCGAGAGCGTCGCGAACCCACCGAACGAGCCGCCGAAGACCGCGATCCTGTCTGCGTCGACCCAATCGAGGGTACCGAGGTAGTCAGCGGCCGCCTCTATGTCCTTTAGCTCGCCGCCACCCCAGTCGCGGTAGATGGACTTCTGGTACGTCTTGCCGTACCCGGTCGAGCCGCGGATGTTGGGAGCCATGATGCCGATGCCGCGGGACAGCAGGTACTGGTAGAGGCCGTGGTAGGCGTAGCCGGCCAGCTCCTGGCTCTCCGGGCCGCCGTGGATCGACAGGACGACCGGGAAGGGCCCATCACCCTTGGGGCGGTACAGCCAGGCTGGGATCTCGCGGTCGAAGCTGGGGTAGGTGATGGACTCAGGATCGACCATCCCGGCTGGGTCGAGGCCACCCAACATGCTCTGCTCGACCGCCCGCATCTCGCCGTTCGCGAGGTCGAAGAGGAAGAGGTTGGCCGCCTCCCTCGGGGTCGCGTACAGCAGGAGCAGCGTGCCTGCGTCCGGGCTTAGCGACGCCCCCGCCGGCTCGCCCAACCGCAGCTCATGGGCGGCGACCTCTTGCTCACCGCCATCGCCGACCTCGTAGACCCGGAGGGTGAACATGCCGCGGTCGTTGACGAACGCCACCAAGCCGTCGCCTGGGTGGTTCAGCGATCCGCCGGCCACTTCCGCGTCCAGCCGCAGGACGCTGCGCGGTCCATCGCCCTGCAACGGGGCGTGAACCAGGTACGTGTACTCGTG
Organism: Trueperaceae bacterium; assembly: GCA_036381675.1. Classification (GTDB taxonomy): domain Bacteria; phylum Deinococcota; class Deinococci; order Deinococcales; family Trueperaceae; genus DASRWD01. The sequence continues at coordinate 1,852 of DASVCK010000240.1, forward strand.
GCCCGCGTCAGTGATGACGTACAGGCCCAAGCCTCCACCGTCCCAGCCCAGTACCCTGCGCGTCGCCGCTTCCTCGTCCTCGCCGAGCACGCAGGTCGCGTCGCCGGAGGCCACATCGACGACCCAGATCTTCTGATGGGTGTTGCCCAGGAACTCGATGACGTAGAGCTTGGATCCGTCCGGCGAGAAGTCGCCGGCGTAGAACTGGCCGCCGGTCATCACGCGCTGCACCTCGCCCGTGACGACGTCGCAGATCATCGCGTCCTGCTCCGCCGGGTCCCTGTCGTTCCCGGAGAAGGCGACTCGCCTCGAGTCAGGCGACCAGCCACCCAGCGTGTGCTGCACCTGCGGCGCAGACGTGAGCTGCGTCGGCCAGCCGCCCACCTCCATCACGTGGACC
>DASVCK010000241.1:0-4838 GCA_036381675.1 Trueperaceae bacterium
ATGTCGGCGTTCGCCAGGTTGATGGGCTGCACGTCGCGGATCGTGAGGCCGCCGCGCTCGAGCGCCTTGGCCGCCAGGTACTCGCCGCCGGAGCCCGGGCCGCCCGCCATCGCCACGGTGTGGCCGCGAAGCTCCTCTATCGTGTCCACGGCGCCGGAGTCGTAGAGGTCCTTGCGCACCATGAACTTCGTGGGGCTGTTCTCGAACGGCTCGAGCCCGCCGGGTGCGAAGACGCGGATGTCTATGCCCTGGTTCCAGCCGTTCCACAGCGAGGTGACGATGGCGATGCCGCCAACGTCGATCTGGCCCTGTTCGAGGAAGGCGATGGCCTCCGTGCCCGATGTCACGATGTTGATGTCGACGTCGAGGCCGTACTTCTCGAAGATGCCCCGCTCGGCCGCTACGTACAGCGCGGCGAACTTCAGGATGGGCACGACCGCCACGCTGACTTGCTCAGGCGGGTCGAGAGGCTCCACGGCCTGCTGGGCCCAGGTGGAGCCGGCCAGCAGAAGGCCCGCGACGATCAGTGCGACGGTGAGCTTGCGTGCTCTCATGCTTGTTCCTCCCATGGAACGCGGCGCCCCGCACGGGGCGCGACCGATCTGAAGTAGGGGCACATACTACCGCCACCCGCGTGCGGAACGCTTCATGCCCGGTTCATGCCCCGTCGGGCGCTCCGAGAGAGCCGCCCAAGGACCATTGCCCCTCCGGAGTTGGGCCGCGGCGCCCTTATCATCTCCGGAATGACGGTCCGTCCAGACGCGCGACCCTGGCATGGGGGGCTGCCGGGTTGACGCCGACGCTGCCCTTGGCGTTCGTGGCCGGGGTCCTCTCTTTCCTATCGCCCTGCGTGCTCCCGCTCGTACCCAGCTACCTGGCCTACGTGGGAGGCAGCGCGCAGGCTGAGCGGCGCGTGTTGGTGCGCAACGCGCTGTTCTTCGTGCTGGGCTTCGGGCTGGTGTTCATCGCCCTGGGCGCGTCCGCGAGCTTCCTGGGGTCGCTGCTGCGAGCGAACAAGGACCTCCTGACGATTCTAGGCGGCGTGCTGGTCGGGCTGTTCGGCCTCGTCATGCTGGGCGTCATACGCCTGCCGTTCCTGTACCGCGACTCGCGGCCTCAGTACCGCGGCGAGAGCCGGACGCCACTGGGCGCGCTCCTTCTGGGCATGGCGTTCGCGGCCGGCTGGACGCCGTGCATTGGGCCCATCCTGGGAGGCATCCTGACGCTGGCCGGTGCCAGCGGCACGCTGGCCCAGGGCGTGGGCCTGCTGGCCGTCTACTCGCTGGGCCTGGCCGTACCATTCCTGGCGGCCGCGCTGCTGCTGGGACCGTTCATGGCGTTCTCCAAGGCGTTCCGGCGCTACCTCCCGTGGGTGGAGCGCGTCGCCGGGGTGATCCTCGTCGTCGCCGGCGTCCTGATGGTCACGGGCACCTACACGGCCCTCAACGCCTACCTCATCAAGATCACGCCCGATTGGCTCATCTCCCGCCTATGACTCAGGCAACGCCCACGACGCGACAACATCCAGCGCCTAGCGGCAGCCAGCCTGCGCTCTCACTACGAGGCGTGCAGCGGCGCATGGGGCGGGAGACCGTCCTGGCCGGCATAGACCTTGAGGTAGCGCCCGGGCGCCTGGTGGTGCTGAGGGGCAGCAACGGTTCCGGCAAGACGACCCTACTGAGGCTGCTCGCCACTCGCCTGCGCCCGCATGCCGGGACAGCGAGCGTGTTCGGACACGACCTGGTGCTGGAGGCTGAGGCGGTCAGGGCGTGCGTCGGTCTGCTGAGCGTGGCGGGCGGCAGCTACCCGGTGTTGACCGCCACGGAGAACCTTGGGTTGGCGGCGTCGCTCACGGGCAAGGGCTCGGCCGCGGAGGCGTTCGTGGCGCTCGAGCGCGTCGGCCTGGCCACCGCGGCTGACAAGCAGGTCCGTTACTACTCCAGCGGCATGAAGAAGCGTCTGGGCCTGGCTCGGCAGCTGCTCATGGACCCGGACCTGTGGTTGCTCGACGAGCCCTACTCGGCCCTGGACGAAGACGGCAAGCGGCTCGTTGACGAATGCCTGACCGAGGCCAGGGCGCGCGGTCGCACGGTGCTGCTGGCGTCCCACGAGCAGGACCGCGTCGCGCTGGAACCGGACGCCGTTGTCGAGCTGGACGCCGGCAGGCTCAGGCTGGTCGGGCCACCTGGGACGGTGCCACGGTGAACGACGTCCAGGCGGTGTTGGCCGTCGCTCGCAAGGACCTTCTCCAGGAGCTGCGCAGCCGCGCGGCGACCGTAGCAACCCTCTTCTTCACCGCGACCACGCTGCTCATGATGGCGTTCGCCCTCGGCCGAGAGCAGGCCGTGCTGGCGAGCGCCACGCCGGGCGTGCTCTGGGTCGCGCTCGTGTTCGCAGGAGTCACCGCCGCCGCCCAGAGCTTCCAATCGGACCTGGAGGACGGCGCGTTCGACCAGCTCATGACGTACCCCGTCTCCCGCGCGGCCGTCTACCTGGGCAAGCTGCTCGCCAACTGGCTCTATCTGGCCGTGCTCGGCCTGGTGCTGGCTCCCGTGGCGCTCACGCTCTACGGGGCCTCACTGCCCGGCCTCGGCGCCTACGGGCTCATCGCACTGACCGTGGTGCTCGGTTCCTTCGGTTTCGCCATCGTGGCGACCTTCTACGCCGCCCTCACGGCCAACCTCCAGGCTCGCGAAGCGTTGCTCCCCGTGCTCATGTTCCCGATCGTCGTGCCCATCGTCCTCGCCGCGGTCCGTGCGACCGAGGGCGCGCTGTCCGGCGACAAGTCGCCCGTGGGAGACTGGCTGCTGCTTCTCGCCGGCTTCGATCTCGTCTACTTCGTGGTGTGCGGCGGCCTGTTCCACTTCGTGGTGGACGAGTGAGTCCCGTGGCCGGATGACTGCGTCCCTACGAGCCGGCGGGACCCCGCAGGACGGGCTACCCTGCCTCGCAGTCTTACACTTGACGTCGCCGGCGGCCGGCCACTCCGCTGGCGCCAATAGGAGCGGAAGATGAACAGTACGGTCTCGAGCCAGTACAGGTCCCGCACGCGGCCCTTGTGGTTGACGCTGCTGGGGCTCGCTTGCCTGGTCGGGCTGGCCGTAGGCGCCTACCTGGCGCTGGTCGTGAGCCCGCCCGACGTGAACCAGGGCGACCTGATCAGGATCATGTACGCCCACGTGTCCGTGGCGTGGATCTGCTTCGTCGCGGTGGCAGTCGCCGGGCTGTGGTCAGCGCTCTACCTGTGGCGTGGTCGCGAGAAGGACGACGTGCGAGCCGTGGCGAACGCCGAGGCTGCGCTCGTCTACTCGGCGCTCACGATCACGGGCGGCATGATCTACAGCAAGCCCACTCTCAACACGTTCTGGACGTGGGACGCCAAGCTCACCCTCACCGCGATCATGGTCGCGCTCATCGTGGGCTACTTCATCGTCAGGGCGCTCATCGACGAGCCGGTCAGGCGCGGCAGGATCTCGGCCGTGATCATGTTGATAGTCGTCGTCAGCCTGCCCTTCAACTACCTGGCAGCCGAGTGGTTCCGCACGCTCCACCCCGCCAAGAGCATCAACTTGGACGGCAGCGGCGTGACCATGGACCCCTCCATGTTGCGCGTGCTGCTCGTCAACGTGGCGGTCGCCGGCCTCATCTACCTGTACTTCGTGTCCGAGCGTATCCGGATAGGGCTGTTCAGCCTCGCCCCGAAGGCGGCCGCGGACAAGCAGCCGGTGTCCACGGAGGTAGTCCGTGTGGGCTGATCTGACACAGAACCAGTGGGTGGCGTTGGCGTGGGTCGAGCTGCTCGTCGTCTACGTCGGCTACCTCGGCTACCTGAGGTGGCTCAGGAACAAGAAGGCCAAGTCGGAAGGGAACGAGTGAGGAAGAAGGTCGTATACGCCGTGCTGGGGGTGTTCGTGCTGGCCGCGGCGGGACTGATGATCGCCCGAGCGCTGCAGACGTCCCTGGTCTACTTCGTGCTGCCGAGCGAGTACGCGCGCGACGCCTCCAGCTTCGACGGCCGCAAGATCAGGTTGGCCGGGCTGGTGGAACCCGGCAGCGTGCAGTTCGATGATGCGGGCCTGCAGCTCACTTTCAACGTCACCGACACCTATGAGACGTACCCGGTTCGCTACGGTGGCGCGCCGCCCGACATGTTCCAGGAGAACGGCGGGGTCGTCGTCGAAGGCTCCTTCCACGAGGGCATCTTCGTGGGCGACAACCTGCTGGTGAAGCACAGCAACGACTACCACCCGCCGGCCGAGGGCGAGACGGTCGACGTGGAGGCGTTGAAGGAGTCGTTGCGCTGAGGAGTGGATCGTGCAGATAGAGCTCGGCGTCGTCGGCGGAGCCGCGGCGTTCCTGGCGTTCGCCGTCGCGCTCTACGGCGCTCTGGTCGGCTCGGTTGGCGCCTGGCGCCGCGATGCCCGCCTCATGACCTCCGCGCGCCTGTCGAGTGTCGCCGGGTTCCTGCTGGCGACCGTGGCCGTCATCGTCATGCAGACGGCCCTGCTCACGGACGACTTCAGCGTCTCGTACGTGGCCGCCCACTCGCGCATCGCCTCGCCCACCTGGGTGAAGGTCGTGACGATGTGGGCAGCGCTCGAGGGGTCGATCCTCCTCTGGGCCTGGCTGCTCTCCGGGTACACGGCCCTGCTGGCTGCCCTGGCTCCACTGTCGCCGCTGAGGCCGTGGGCGCTGGCCATCATGCAGGGCGTCCAGACGTTCTTCTTCTTCGTGCTGGCGTTCCTCGCCAACCCGTTCAAGGTGCTGCCCGTGCCGCCACTCGACGGCCCGGGCCCGAACGAGCTCCTCCAGAACCACTGGATGATGGCGGTTCACCC
>DASVCK010000242.1:0-12842 GCA_036381675.1 Trueperaceae bacterium
CGGCTCGAGCAGGCCGCACGCGGTCTGGGCGCGAGCCGGTGGCGTCTGCTCCGCACCGTCACGCTGCCCCTGGCCACGCCCGGCCTGTTGGCGGCGGGACTGTTCATCGCGATCGGGGTGCTCGGCGACTTCGGCAACCCCATGCTGGTGGGCGGCAGGTTCCGGGTGCTGGCCACCGAGGTCTACACCGAGCTGACCGGCTGGGCCAGCGTCGGCACCAGCGCCGCCCTGGGGCTCGTCCTGCTCGTGCCGGCCGTGCTCCTCTTCGCTGCGCAGCAGCGGGTCCAGACGGCCACGGCTGGGCGGTTCCTGTCGGTGGGCGGGCGCGGCTCGGGGCTGGCTCCGCCGCTGCCGCCCGCTGGCCTGCGTACCGGCCTCTTCGTCGTGTGCGCGCTCGTGACCCTCTTCGTGGTCGCCTCGCAGGGCGTGGTCGTGGCCGGCTCGATCACCCGCATCTGGGGCGTCGACTACACGCTCACAGCCGATCACTACGAGTACGTCACGACGCGCATGGCACCGCTCCTCAACTCGATCAAGTTCGCTGCCCTGGCGGCTGTGCTCGGGTCTGCCCTGGCCGCCGTGACGTCATTTGTCGTCCACCGAACCGGCCTGCCGCTCAAGCGGGGCCTCGATCTCGCCACCCTGCTGCCCGCCGCGGTGCCGGGGACGCTCATGGGCGTGGCCTACGTGCTCGTGTTCAACCGACAGCCTCTCCAACTGACCGGCACCGGCGTCCTGATCGTCGTAGCGATGGCCGTCTCCTACCTGCCGGTCGGCTACCGCATCCTGGCTGCTTCGTTACAGCAGGTGCGGCCGAGCCTGGACGAGAGCGCGGCCAACCTGGGCGCTTCTCGCACGCGCACGTTCCTGACCGTGCTGGTCCCTCTGCTCTGGCCCGCCATCGCCGCGGCGTTCGCATTCACCTTCGTGCAGGCCGTGGGTACGCTCAGCACGGTGATCTTCCTCGTCTCTTTCGACACGCCGCTGGCGTCGGTCGACATCCTCAACCTCGCCGCCCAGGGTCGGTGGGGTCGGGCCTGTGCCTTGGCTACGGCGCTCCTGGTCGTCACCGGCGCCGCCCTCACGCTGGCCTACGCCGTGACGGGCGGCCGGATGCGCCCCTTCGAGGCTGCAACCGGGAGGGCCGGTGGCTGAACGCCCGGAAACCGCCGAAGCGCAGGGGAGCGTTCGTCTGCGGGGGCTCGCGAAGAGCTTCGGCGCCGTGCGGGCTGTCCAAGGGGTGGACCTTGAGGTCGCGCCGGGCAGCTTCACCACGCTGCTGGGACCATCTGGTTGCGGCAAGACCACGGTGCTGAGGATGATCGCTGGCTTCGCCGAGCCCGACGGCGGCACCGTGCATGTGGGCCACAGGGACGTCACCGCGGTGCCACCGGACAGGCGCAGCGTGGGCATGGTGTTCCAGGACTACGCGTTGTTCCCGCACCTGAGCGTGCGCCGCAACGTGGAGTACGGGCTGCGGGCCCACAAGGTCCCGGCCGGCCAGAGGGCTGAACGCGTCGCCAGGGTGCTTGCGGCGCTCGACTTATCCGAACTGGGAGACAGGTACCCACATCAGCTCTCGGGCGGCCAGCAACAGCGCGTCGCGCTCGGGCGGGTGATGGTGCTCGAGCCGCAGGTCCTGCTCCTCGATGAGCCGCTCTCGAACCTCGACGCCCAGCTTCGGCTGCGCCTGCGCGGTGAGCTCAAGGAGCTGCAGGGGCGGCTGGGCGTCACGGCCATCTACGTGACGCACGATCAGGAGGAGGCGCTCTCGCTGTCGGACAGCGTCGTGGTGATGGACCGCGGTCGCGTGCAACAGGTGGGTACGCCCGAGGAGGTCTACCGGCTTCCGGCCACGACCTTCGTCGCGCGGTTCGTCGGGCAGGCGAACCTACTGCCGGTGACCACGATCGACCGCTACTCCGGGGCCGGCGCCTGGGTGAACGCCCGCTGGAGCGGAGGCGAGCTGCGCCTGGCGTTGCCGCGTGGAGCGGCGCCCGCGCCTGGCACCACGGGGGTGGCGGTCGTGCGACCGGAGCGGGTGGCGCTGCGGGCCCCCTCCGGCCCGGAGCACGGTCACGCCAGCGCTGCGCTCGCACTGCGCGGACGCGTCACCGCCAGCGAGTACTTCGGCTCCTTCCGCCGTTACACGGTCGCCGTCGAGGGGCAGTCCCAGCCCTGGTTGGCCGACGCTCCCGACACCGAGACCGGCGCCTGGCGCCCTGGTGACGAGGTGACGCTGATCGTCGCCGGGCCGCCATCGTGGGCAGCCTCAGCCGGCCGTTAACAGCCGGTCGTCAGGGCAGCACTGTCTTGACGATCGCCGCGTCCAGCTCCTCGTAGGCCGCCAGGTCGATGATCTCGTACAGTTCGGCCCGTGTCTGCATGCGGGGCAGCAGGCTTTCGGCGCTGCCTTCCCTCGCGAGCGTCTCGTACAGCTCCGATTGCGCCTTGTTCGCCACGCGCAACGACGTCACGGGCCAGATCACGATCTTGAAGCCGAGTTCCTGAAACTCATGAGCGCTGAGCATGGGCGTGCGCCCGAACTCGGTCATGTTCGCGAGCAACGGCACGCCCGGCAGCGCTCGTGCGAACTGGGCGAACATCTCCCGGCTGGTCAACGCCTCAGGGAAGATCACCTCGGCGCCCGCATCCACGTAGCGCTCGGCCCTGGCCACCGCTCCGGACAGCCCCTCGCTGGCGGCAGCGTCGGTGCGCGCGACGATAACGATGTCGGTGCTCGCCTTCCTGGCCGCCGCGATCTTGAGCGCCATGTCCTCGGGCGACGTGAGCCGCTTGTCGTTGAGGTGCCCGCACTTCTTGGGAAGCACCTGGTCCTCGATGTGTACGGCCGCTGCGCCGGCAGACTCGAAGCGCCTGACCATGTCCATGGCGTTGAGGGCCTCGCCGTACCCCGTGTCGCCGTCCACGAGCACCGGCAGGCCGGCCCGCGTCACCTGCCGCAGGTGGAACACGACGTCGTCGACGGTGATGATGCCCAGGTCCGGGAGGCCCATGGACGCGCTCATGGCGCCGCCCGAGAGGTAGAGGGCATCGAAGCCGGCGGCTCTGGCCTGTAGCGCCGCGCCGCCGTTGTGAGCTCCGGGCAGGCGCAGGATGCCCGGCCGCGCCAGCAACTCCCGGAACCGGGCGCCGGGGCGTCGCGCCGGCTGGTCGGCTCCCACCAGGTAAGGCATCAGGCGGCCGCGGCGCGTCGCGACCCGCCCAGCGGCCTCACCGCATCTCCAGCGGCACGAAGTCGCGGTCGTCCGGACCCACGTAGTTGGCCGAGGGCCTGATGATGGTGCCGTCCTGACGCTGCTCGATCACGTGGGCGACCCAGCCGGCTGTGCGCGCGATGACGAAGAGCGGCGTGAACATCGCCGTCGGCACGCCCATGACGCCGTACGCGACGGCCGAGTACCAGTCGAGGTTGGGGAACATCCGCTTGGTCGACATCATGGTGCCCTCGATGCGCTCGGCCACCTCGTACGTGCGCATGTCGCCCTTCTGCTCCGAGAGGCGCTGAGCCGCCTCCTTGATGATGTCGCTGCGCGGGTCGCTGACCCGGTACACGGGGTGCCCGAAACCGATGATGACCTCGCGGCGCTCGAGCCGCTCCCTGATGTCCGCCTCGGCCTCCTCCGCCGTGGCGTACCGCCGCTGGATCTCGTAGGCGACCTCGTTGGCGCCGCCGTGTTTGGGCCCCCGCAGCGCCCCGATGCCGGCGCACACTGCGGAGTAGACGTCAGAGCCGGTGCCCGCCACGATGCGGCAGGCGAACGTCGAGGCGTTGAACTCGTGCTCCGCGTAGAGGATCAGCGACAGGTGCATGGCCTTGACCCAGCCAGGGTCCGGCCTCTCGCCGTGCAGCAGGTGGAGGAAGTGGCCGCCCACGGAGTCGTCGTCGGTCTCGACGTCGATGAGCTCGCCCTTGTGGGTCCAGTGGTACCAGTACAGGAGCATGGAGCCCAGCGAGGCGACGAGGCGGTCTGCTATGTCCCTCGCACCCGCGTCCTCGTGCGCGTGCCCCTCGGGCAGAACGGTGCCGAGGGCGGACACGCCGCTGCGCAGCACGTCCATGGGGTGGGCGGCGGCAGGCGTCGCCTCCAGGACCGTCTTGACCGCCGCAGGTAGCCCGCGCAGGCGGCGCAGCTTCTCCTTGTAGGCCCCGAGTTGCGCTCGGTCTGGGAGCGTGCCGTGGATGAGGAGATGCGCGACCTCCTCGTACTGGGCGCCCTCCGCGAGCTCGCGTATGTCGTAGCCGCGGTACCGGAGCTCGTCGCCGCTCGCGCCGACGGTCGACAACGCCGTGTTGCCGGCCGCCACGCCTGACAAAGCAACCGACTTCTTGGGCCTCAGCGTCGTCACGTCCGGCGCTACGTCCTGAGCCATGTGCAACCTCCCTGCCCGCGACCCCAGACGACCCCCTGCTCGCTCTCGGCTGTCCTTTAGAAGATGCCGGGCGGTACGTCGGGCCCCAGCCGGTCAGCGCTCACGGCCACGTTCAACTGGGCGACCTCGTCCGGGCTCAGCTCACCGATGCGTTCCGTCAGGGACAGGAACCTGTCCTGCTCGTCACGTTCGACGATACCACTGGCCAACGTCCTGAACTTCTCGACGTAGTGCTCGCGCTCGAACGGCCGGGCCCCGAGCGGGTGCGCGTCCGCTACGGCGATCTCGTCCTCGATCTCAGTGCCGTCCTTGAGCCGGATGACCACGCGACCCCCGAACGCCTTCTCGTTGGGATCGGTGGAGTGGTAACGCCTGGTCCACTCCGGGTCCTCGACCGTGCTGACCTTCCGCCACAGCCGCACCGTGTCCGGCCTCCGCGCGCGCTCCGGCGCGTAGCTGCGCTCGTGATGCCAACCGCGGTCCTGGAGAGCGACGGCGAAGATGTACATGATCGAGTGGTCCAGCGTCTCCCGACTCGCCTCCGGATCGAACTTCTGAGGGTCGTTCGAGCCGGTGCCGATCACGTAGTGCGTGTGGTGGCTGGTGTGGATGACGATCGACTCGATGTCGTCGGAGTCGCCCAAGCGCCCGCCCATGCGCCTCGCGAGATCGATGAGGGCCTGGCTCTGGTACTCGGCCGAGTGCTCCTTGGTGTACGTCTCGAGGATCGCCCGCTTCGGCTCACCCGGCTCCGGGAGCGGCACCCGGTAGCGCGCCTCAGGCCCGCCCAGCAGCCAGGCGATGACCCCGTCTTCGCCCTCGTAGATCGGTGAGGGGGCGCCCTCGCCGCGCAGCGCGCGGTCCACCGCCTCGATGGCCATCTTGCCGGCGAAGGCAGGGGCGAACGCCTTCCAGCTCGAGATCTCGCCCTTGCGGGACTGGCGGGTCGTCGTCGTCACGTGGAGGGCCTGCTGGATCGCCTGATAGACGGTCTGAGTCGGCAAGCCGAGCAGCGCGCCGATGCCGCCCGCCGCGGAGGGCCCGAGGTGCGCTATGTGGTCGATCTTGTGCTCGTGCAGGCAGATCCCCTTGACGAGGTCGACCTGCAGCTCGTAGCCGGCGGCGATGCCGCGGGCCAGTTCCTCTCCGCCCAAGCCCTTCGTCTGGGCGACAGCGAGTATGGCCGGGATGTTGTCGCCGGGGTGGGAGTAGTCGGCTGCCAGGAAGGTGTCGTGGAAGTCGAGCTCCCTCACCGCGACACCGTTCGCCCAGGCGGCCCACTCGGGGGAGTAGGTGCGGGCAGCGGGCAGCCCGAAAACGGCCGCCCCGGGCTCACGCGGGTGAGCGACAGCCTGCGCCCTGGCGGCCCTGACCGGCCGCCTGGCGAGGCTGGCCACGGCCACCGCGGCGTTGTCCACGACACGGTTGCCGATCATCTCCTGGACGTCGGGCTCAACGGGGACGGGGTCCGTCGCGACGGCCGCCAACCGCCAGGCGAGCTGTTCCTCTCTCGGCAGCTCCTCGGCGGAGCGGTAGGTGCGAACCTCGTAGACCTTCACGGCTGGTACCTCCCGGGGGTCACGGCTCCACCTGGAGCGATGACCTCGCGTCAGAGACGATACCAGCGGTGCCGCGTGGCGCCCGGTGGCCTCAGCGCCCGAGCGTAGTCGTCACCAAGGTCTAGACGTACTCGTCCTCCTCAGGGAACGGCACCACGTCAGGGTCCCCGGTCTCGCGCAGCGTCAACGGTTCGACCGCAACCACCTCGAGAAGCGTGCCGCAGTCCGGACAGTCGGAGGTCACTCCGAGCGCCACGTCGTCTATGTCGACCATCCCGCCACACGCGGGGCAAGTCGTAGCCACGACCTCGGGCATCACGCACCTCCTCTCGTGCCGCGGTCCGGCCGGGCGTCTGACCTCAAGCGGCCGGCACCGCGCGTTCACTCTAGGGTCGGCACCACAGAGGCTGGTTAGAGCAGGACGTCCCCCGCTCATGCCGCCGCTACCGCCTGTGCGCGTGCCCTGGCGACCGCCGGGCGCACGGCGGGGTCGTGGAACGGTCTCATTACCGCGGGCGTATCATTTCCCGCCGTGACCCTGTCCAACAGAGACCGCAACCTCACGTTCGCCGGCATCCTGCTGGCCATGTTCCTCGGGGCCCTCGACCAGACGATCGTGTCTACGGCCTTGCCCCGCATCGTCGAGGACCTCGGCGGCCTGGAGCGCTACGCGTGGGTCTTCACGGCCTACCTGGTCGCGTCGACGGTGTTGGTGCCCGTCGTGGGCAAGCTCGCGGACATGTACTCGCGCAAGACCATCGAGCTCGTGTCCGTGAGCATCTTCCTGGCGGGCTCGTTCCTGTGCGGGGTCGCCGGGGAGTTCGGCAGCCTGCCGCTGTTGGGCGACGCGATGAACCAGCTGATCGTGTTCCGCGCCATCCAGGGCATCGGCGCGGCCGGCCTGTTCAGCCTCGCGTTCATCATCATCGCGGACCTGTTCCCGCCCGCCGTGCGCGGCAAGTACCAGGGGCTGGTCAGCGCCGTGTTCGGCGTGGCCAGCATCCTCGGCCCTCTGTTGGGCGGCTTCCTGACCGACAACGCCGGCGGCATCATCCCCGGCGTCGCCGGTTGGCGTTGGGTGTTCTACGTGAACGTGCCGTTCGGCGCCCTGGCGATCTGGTTCATCGCGACCTACATGCCGCCGCTGCGACCCGCCGGCGAGCGAGGCCGGCTCGACGTCGCCTCCGCCGTCCTGCTCATCTGCGGGCTGGTACCGTTCACGACCGCCCTCCAGCTCGACCGCACCGCGTACCCGTGGGGCTCGCCGGTGACCGTCACGATGCTGGCCGTCTCGGTCGCCCTGCTGGCCCTGTTCGTGTGGCGAACCCTGAAAAGCAGCCACCCCATCCTCGACCTGACCCTCTTCCGCAACCGCATCTTCCGCGTCTCCAACCTCGCGGTGCTGTTCCACGGCGCTGCCTTCCTCTCCACGGTCGCGTTCCTGCCTCTCTTCGTGGTCAACGTCATAGGCGTCTCGGCCACGGGCGCCGGCCTGGCGCTCATCCCGCTGTCGCTGGGCGTCACCGTCGGGGCGTTCGCAGGCGGGCAGTTGGTCTCGCTGATCGGCCGCTACCGCCTGCTGATGATGATCGGCTGCGCGATCTTCGCCACGGGCGTGCTACTCATCTCGCTCCTCGACGTCGACGCCACGCTCGGCCGCGTGAGCGTCTACATGGTCATCACCGGCCTAGGCGTCGGCCCGGCCCTGCCGCTCTACACGCTGGCGGTCCAGAACGCTGTGGACGCGAGGCGCATCGGCCAGGCGACGAGCGCCACTCAGTTCTTCAGGCAGATCGGCGGCGCTGTGGGCACCGCGATCCTCGGCACGGTGCTCGCCACGTCCCTGGCGGCAGGGTTCGCGGCGAACCTGGGCGGCGTGGGCGCCGCGCCTCAGGCGCAGGCCGGCGGTGAGGGCGTCAGCGCGGCCGGTGACCTTCTCACCGGGATCCGCGCGTCGTTCGAAGCAACGCGCTCGGAGCTCATCGCCGCCGTGGAGGCGGGTGACGCCGATACCGTGATGGGACTTCTGGTGGGCAACGGGGTGCCCATGCAGGTGGCCAGCGGCGTGGCGGAGCGGGTCGACGCCGCCGGCACGGAAGCGGAGCGGGCGGCTTTGGCGAGCGAGCTGGTCGGCACGTTCGACGCACAGGCAGTCGCGGTCATGGAACGCGTGGAGTCTGGTGTGAAGCTGACCTTCGCGCAGGCTGTGACGACCGTCTACCGCTACGTCTTCTTCATCGTCCTGGCCGCCCTGGTGCTCTCGGCGTTCATCCCCGTCCTGACGCTCAAGAAGACGTTCGACGAGGCTCCGGCCGGGACTGTCTGAGCGTGTCGGCGCCTGCCGAGGAGTCGGGCCTGATCACCGGCGAGGACGGCCTCGCCAGGCCGCGCTGGGCCGCCGGCGACCCCTTACTGCGGGCCTACTACGACACCGAGTGGGGCATGCCGGTGCGCGATGAGCGCGGGGTGTTCGAGCGCCTGAGCCTCGAGGCGTTCCAGTCGGGTCTGTCGTGGGCGACCATCCTGCGCAAGCGCGAGGCGTTCAGGCGCGCTTTCGCCGACTTCGCTGTCGATGCTGTCGCCGCCTTCGGCCCACGCGATGTGGAGCGGCTCATGAACGACCCGGGCATCGTGAGGAACAGGCGGAAGGTGGAGGCGACGATCGCCAACGCCGCTGCCACGGTGCGCTTGCGGCCGGATGGCGGCCTCGCCGAGCTGGTGTGGTCGTTCCGACCCGCCGAGACTCCAGCTCCTATGACACTCGCCGAGATACCGAGCGCATCGCCGGAGTCGGCCGCTCTCTCTCGCGAGCTGAAGCGCAGAGGGTTCACGTTCGTGGGGCCGACGACCATGTTCGCCCTCATGGAAGCGATCGGGATCGTCGACACCCACCTGTTGGGAAGTCACAGGCGCGGATCGTCGGGCGTGTGGCCCGCCCGCGCCGGGCAGCCTTAGGCCGCCCTACCTACCTGCTCGAGGCGCCTGCCGACCGTGACCAACGACCTTCCGAAGCTTGCCGCTGCGCGCCGCCAGGCGGCGACCTTGGCAACGCATTCCGCGGCGATGTCCGCCGCGGGACGCGGTTGCAGGGTGATGGCGGCACCCGGCCGAGCGACCGCGTTCAGCAGTGCCCGGTCGCGTGCGCTAGACCTCGTCGCCGCCAGATAGAAGCCCGAGCGTGCGGCGCGGGCCGCGGCGATCCGTTGCGCCTCGGCCAGCAGCTCGTGCTGACGATCGCGCATCGACCTCTCCAGGTAACTGAGGGACCTTTCCATAACGGGCCTTCCTCTCATCGCAGCCGCTCCCGCGAGCGCCTTGCTCGTAACCGGCCACTAGCTTACACTGGTTTCCGTAACCAGTCAAGATGCTATACTGGTGTCCGTAAGGGGGCGAGGCGATGAGGTCCGTCGAACTGCTTGGGCAGGAGAACAAGCCCGCGCCAGGTGACCTGCGTTTCGTGCAGGCGTACGTGAACACCGTCGACGTCGAGAGCGGCAGGGACCGCTTCCATGACGTCGGCGGACTGCGCGCATGGTTGTCCACCCATTGCGAGCTGGCCCAGGACTTCTCTCTCGGAGAGACAGACAGGCTCAAGGCCATCGAGTTCAGGGAGGCCCTCAGGACCGTCCTCACCGAGGGCCAAGAGAGCGACGAGAGCGCCCTCGCCACCATCGACGAGGTGGGTGCGCGGTCCGCCCTGCGCCTGGGCACCACGGACGACGGTCGCCTCGAGCTCGCGTCCACGGGAGAGGGCATGTACGCCGCCCTGGGTCGACTGCTGGCCGCCGTTCACACCGCGATGCTCGAGGGCACCTGGGAACGCCTCAAGATCTGCGCGGCCGACGAGTGCCGCTGGGCCTTCTACGACGCCTCCAAGAACCGGTCAGGGACCTGGTGCAGCATGCAGACGTGCGGCAACAGGGCGAAGGTGAGGGGGCACCGGCACCGGCAGCGCTCCGCCGCAGCCTAGAAGGGCACAGCCGTTCAGAACGGAGCGGCTCATCCGTGGCCGGCCAGGCTCCGTTACCTTCGTGACATGCGCTTTGCGTTCGCCGCCGCGGTCGCCCTGGCGGTGGCCGCTTTCGTTGGGGCCCAGGCGCCGCCCGACCCCGAGTATCCCGACCTTAGGCCCGAGCTCCTCGGCTACGTCTGCCCGGAGCGCGATCCCGGCGACGCCCCGCCACCGGAACCACGCACCGAGGCCGAGCGGTTGCGACGGGAGAGCCGGGCCCTCTATCGCGAGTACTTCCCCGCCTACCTAGCGCGCGTCGGACCCGAGCCGGACGCACAGCTGCTCATGCCGGTGGAGGGGATCACCGTCAGCCAAGTAGCGCAGACGTTCGGTGCGCCCCGCTGGGACAGGTCCCACGAGGGGATCGACATCTTCGCCCCGCGGTGGACACCCGTCATCTCCGCCGCACCCGGCTACGTCTACCGCATCACGGACCTGACTCTAGGAGGGCTGTCGGTCACGGTCGTCGGCAACGGGGGCGTGCGGTACTACTACACGCACCTGGAGGACGTCGCCGCAGACCTGGAGGAGGGGCAGGCCGTGGCGGCAGGCGACCTGTTGGGCTACGTTGGGAACGACGGTAACGCCGCCACCACGCCCACGCACCTGCATTTCGGGGTGTACGTGGGAGAAGAGGACGACCTCTGCGAGTGGAACGCGATAGATCCATTTCCCCTGCTCATCGACCGCCGATGATCGCTGTCCTGGCCGACGTGCACGGCAACCTGGCAGCCCTTGAGGCCGTCGTCGCCGACATGCTCCGCTACGACGTCGATGAGGTCCTCTGCCTCGGCGACATGGCGAACATGGGGCCGGAGCCGTCGGCCACCCTGGCCAGGCTCAGGTCACTGCAACCTCTGACGGTGATGGGAAACACGGACTCTTACCTCCTGCACCCGCGCTCGCCGGCGGACGTGAAGAACGCGAACGAGGCCACGCCGCTGTTCCTGGCCGTCGAGGCATGGTGCGCCTCACGCCTGACCGACGAGGACCGCGAGTGGGTGAGCGGCTTCAGCCCGTACCTGCAGCTAGACGTCGGCGGCTGCAACGTCCTCGCCTACCACGGCTCGCCCAGGAGCTTCGACGACCCGGTCCAGCCGGACACGCCCGAGGAGCAGCTACGGGCGTACTTCGCCGGCTTCGAGGCAGACCTGTTCCTCGGGGCGCACGTGCATCATCAGTTCGTGAGGGGCTACGGACGCTCGATCGTGGCGAACCCGGGCAGCGTAGGCATGGCCTACTACCGACTCGGTGACGGCGTGGAGCAGCCGCCTGTCGCCGAGTACGCGCTGCTGCAGGTCGTAGACGGTCAACCGAACCTACATCTAAGGCGCGTCACCTACGACACCAGCCGCGTCAAGGACGCCGCTGCCCGCAACGGCATGCCGCACGCTGACGTCTTCCTGGGCAACCTCCAGTGAGCAGGGCTTGGCCTGCCGTGAGCCGTAGCCCCCAGACCCCGTGACCACGCGCTCCGAGCAGCAAGACGTCATCTTCGCTTTCCTGCGGGCGGTGAACCTCGGCAAGCACAACAAGGTGCCCATGAAGCCCCTCATGGCGGCGCTCGACAGGAGCTCCTTCCCGCCGGCCGCGTACCTGCTCGCCAGCGGCAACGTCGTGTTCACGCCGCCCGACGGGGTGCCGGCACCAGCCGACCTTTGTGACCGCCTCGTCGACCTGATAGACGAGGAGTTCGGCGTTCGCACCGCCGCCGTGCTGAGGCGGCCGAGGCAGCTCAGGGAGCATCTGGCTGCGGACCCGTTCACCGCCAAGGGCTTGGCGCCCGTGTACGTCTCGATGTGGGACGGGGAACCCGATCCCGAAGGGCTGGCTTACCTGGCGGAGCAGGACTTCTCGCCGGACGCCCTGAGGTTGACTGAGAGCGCCGCGATCATGGGGTTCGACCGCACCTCGCACGACGCCAAGCTGTCGAACGCCTTGGTCGAGAAGCGCCTGGGCGTGACGGCGACGGCGCGGAACGTGAACACGCTGAAGCGACTCCTGGCCAAGTTCGCGCCGGACGCCCGTTAGGTGCTACCCGCCCGGGCGGGCCCGGGGATCAGCTGCCCCTCGGCACCAGCGCCACCAGGGCGACGAGGTTACCGCTGGGATCCCTGATGAACGCGTGGCGCTCGTCGTGGCCGGCCGGCCCCAGCGAATCGTCCTCGTGCGTGAAGATGACGTGGGGCTCGCTCTCGACCTTCACGCCGGCCGCGCGCAGGCGCTCGACGGTCGCCTCGAGGTCCGGCACCTGCAGGTAGATGAGCCCGTTCGGTGCACCCTGCTCCAGCAGCAGCCGCACGTCGCCCAGCCGGAAGAAGAGCAGCCCGGGCGGATCGAAGCGTCCGGCCGCCTCGGCCCCCAGCAGATCTCCGTAGAACGCCTCCGCGGCGTCGAGATCTTCGGCCCTAAGCGCGACCTGCAGCAAGCCAGTGGGGGGCGTCATGCGGCGGATGCTAGCACCGCCCTCGTACGCCCCGATAGCACGTCGGCGGGCTCCGATTGGCGTGCTCGCGCTCACGGTCGTATACTCCGCTCCTTGTCTCCACGGAGGGAGACCCGCCATGCCTCTCAGAGCCCTGCTGCGCCTGGTCCGTCGCTTCATCGCGCCGTACGGCGGTGTCGTCGCAGCGGTCGCCGCCTTGCAGCTCGTCGCGACGCTCACCGCACTGCTCCTACCCAGCATCAACGCCGACATCATCGACCGTGGCGTCGTGCTCGGCGACACGCGCTTTATCCTCCGCCAGGGCGCCCTCATGCTCGGCATCTCGTTGGTGAACGTGGGCGTGACGATAGCGGCCGTGTACCTCGGTGCCCGCACCGCGATGGGCTTCGGCCGGGACGTGCGCTCCGCGTTCTTCAGCCAGGTCGCCGAC
>DASVCK010000243.1:0-15418 GCA_036381675.1 Trueperaceae bacterium
CAAGGCGGTCGGCTTACCGCTGTGGCAGCTGTTGGGTGGGGTGCGCACCCGGGTCGAGGTGGGGGCCTCGTTGGGGATCCAGCCGACCGTGGAGCAGACGGTCGAAGTCGCCCAGCGCCACGCCGCGGACGGGTACCGGCGGCTGAAGTTCAAGATCAAGCCGGGCTGGGACGTCGCGCCGCTGACCGCCGTCAGGGAGGCGCTGCCGGACATGGCCCTGACGGTGGACGCCAACAGCGCGTACTCCCTGACGGACGCGCGCGTGTTCCAGGCGCTCGACGAGCTCGACCTCGACTACATCGAGCAGCCGCTCGCGCACGATGACCTCGTCGACCACGCCGAGCTGCAGTCAGGCCTGGCTACCCCGATCTGCTTGGACGAGTCGGTCCACTCCGCCGCCGACGCCCGCAAGGGCCTGGCGCTGGGCTCCGGGCGCGTCATCAACGTGAAGGTGGGCCGCGTGCGCGGCCTCCTCGAGTCCCGACGCGTGCACGACGTCGCGGCCGCGTTCGGTGCGCCGGTGTGGTGCGGTGGCATGCTCGAGCTGGGCATCGGCCGGGCGCTGAACCTGCACATGAGCACGCTGCCCAACTTCACGTTGCCGGGCGACACCGCCAGCGCCACACGCTACTGGGGCGACGAGGACATCGTGGAGGAGCGCCTCGACGCCGTCGCTGGGGTTCAGGGCCTGCCGGCGGGGCCCGGCCTGGGAGTGACGTTGCGTCGGGACCTCATCGAACGCAAGACGGTGCGCACGCAGCGCTTCTAGGCGCCTCGGGTACCGGGGCCGCGCTGCCTGCGCCCTGGTACCGCAGCCCCGGGGAGCGTGGCGCCGCGTCGAGACCGGATAGGGATCAGACTCGAGCCACCACCGTGCCCAGGTCGAGCAGATCCACCAGCTTGGCGTGCAGGTGGCCGTTGCTGGCCACCAGTACCGGGTCGCCGAGGCGATAGGGACCACCGTCGTAGCCGGTCACGGCGCCGCCCGCCTCGGCGACGATCAGCACGCCGGCTGCGACGTCCCACGGGTTCAGGCCCAGCTCCCAGAACCCGTCCAGGCGGCCGCTGGCCACGTAGCAGATGTCCAACGCCGCCGCGCCGGGCCGCCTCACCGACCGCACCTTCGGAAGCGTGCGGGCGAACACCTCAACGTTGAGGGCCATGCGGTCCTCGACGTAGGCGAAACCGGTAGCCAACAGCGCCTGGCGTGGCTCGGTCGTCGTCGTCACGGTCAGGGGCCGCCCGTTGAGCCAGGCGCCCTCACCCTTCACGGCCGAGAAGAGCTCGTCGCGCTCCGGGTCGTACACCACGCCGACGAGCAGCTCGCCGTCGGACTCCAACGCGATGGACACGCAGTAGAAGGGGAAGCCGTGAGCGTAGTTCACGGTGCCGTCCAGCGGATCGACGATCCACCGCATGCGGCCGGTCGCGTCGCTGCCCAGCTCCTCCCCCACGACCACGTGGTCGGGATGCCGAGCCGCGATCACGGCCCTGATCTTCTCCTCGCACAGCTCGTCGACGCGCGTCACTAAGTCCACGTCGGAGGACTTGGTGCTGACTCCCAAGTCGGTGCCGCGCTCGTTCAACTGGATCCGGGCGGCCTCGAGCGCCGCCGTGATGGCCGTCTTCAGGTAGCCGCCAGTGGTCTCGTCCATGGCCAGACGGTAACCGGCGACGGCAGCGCGCGTTCCCCCGTCAGTGACCTGGCCCGGGCCTAAGACGCGCTGTCGGCCCGGGCCCACCGCCTAAGTGTCAGAAGCGGATGGCAGGTCGTTGGTCAGCGTGCGGTCACGGCACGCTGGGGCGGCTGCGGCCGGTTGCCGCTCGCAGGCCGACGGGACTCGCGTCCGCGCTCACCAGTTCCCGTTCGACCTGGACCGAGACCTCGTCGTCGTGCGGTGCCGGGTGCTCGTCTGCCTCGGCGGAAACGGGGCTGGCGGCCTCCTCCGCGAGGACGTGTGCTCCGAAGCCGCGACCGTGCCTGAAGGTGAGGATCAGCCTGGCGTGGCGGTCGTAGGTGATGAAGTTGTACGCCCAGCTGACGAGGGCGGACAGGCGGTTGCGGAAGCCGGGCAGGTAGATCAGGTGCAGGAACAGCCAGCCCAGCCAACCGAGGAACCCCCGCATGCGGATGCCGCCGAGGCGACGCGACAGCTCCGCGATGCCGGCGCTGCGGCCGATGATCGCCATGTTGCCGAGGTCCGTGTACCTGAACGGCTCGGCCTTGCGACCCTGGAGCCGCATGACTACGTTCCGGGCGGCGCGCTTGCCGCTCTGGATCGCGACCTGGGCCACCTGCGGGTACGGCTTGCCGTCCTCGTCCTTCGAGCCTGCGAGGTCGCCGACGACGAAGACGTCAGGGTAGCCGGTGAGGCTCAGGTCGGGCTCGACGGGCACGCGGAAGCCGCGTTCCAGCCGCACGTCCAGCTCCTCGCCGAGCGGGTGGCCGCGCACACCGGCGGCCCAGATGATCGTCTGGCTCGGTATGAACTCGCCCGACTTGAGGGTGATGCCTGCGGCGGTCGCCTTCACGACGGCCGACTGCAGGCGCACGTCAACGCCGCGCCGTCGCAGCACGCGCTCGGCGTAGCGGCGGGAAGCCGGCCCGAAGGTCGGAAGGACCTCGTTGCCCATCTCCACGAGCACGACGCGCGCCATGCGCAGGTCCAGCTCGGGGTACTCGGGCGGGAGGACCCGCTGGAACAGCTCGACGAGCGCGCCGGCCATCTCGACCCCGGTAGGTCCGGCGCCCACGATGACGAAGGTCAGCGCGCCCTTGTCCACCTCAGACCTGTCGACGGCCGCTCGCTCGAAGCGGGAGAGCACGTGGCCACGCAGCTTCACTGCGACGTCGACGTCCTTGAGCACGAACGCGTTCTCCTTGACGCCCTCGACCCCGAAGTCGTTGTAGACGGCGCCGGCCGCCAGGATCAGGTAGTCGTACGGGACGCGCTCCCCGCCGGCCAGCGTGAGCTGTTTGGCGTCATGGTCGACGTCCTCGACGCGCCCCATCCGGAAGCGGAGGTTGGGCTGATGGCGGAAGACGTGTCTGACCTGATGGGCGATGTCGGCCGCGTCGAGTGCGGCGGTCGCCACCTGGTAGAGCAACGGCTGGAAGGTGTGGAAGTTGTTGGCGTCGATCAGCAGGACGTCTACCGGCGCGTGCTTCAACGCCTTGGCCGCGTTGAGGCCGGCGAAACCGGCTCCCACTATCACGACCCTAGGCTTGTTGCGTGCCTCCATGACGGCTCCTCACTCCGCCTAAAGTCGGCCCTGGCCGGCCGTGCATGGCCGTTGAGGCGGCGGGACGTATGTCCCTCGTGAAAGATTGTACAAGCTCGGTCGGGGTGTGGGTGTGCGTGCGCTACGTCGCGCGAGAACGCTGGCGAACCGGCGACCAGGGCCGCTGCTGGAAGTACCCCGTCGGCGTGCTGGACGTGGACCTGACCGGTGCTGAAGGAACCTAGCGCGCCATCTCGAGCGCGATACGTCGGCCCGTGGGCGTGTCGGCGATGCCGCCCTCGCCCGTCTCGCGCAGCTCCGGTGGCAGGAGCCTGCCCACCGAGGCCATGGCGAGCACCACCTCGTCTGGCGGTATGACCGACTCTATGCCGGCCAGCGCGAGCTGCGCCGAGGCCACGGCGTGCACCGCGTAGAAGGCGTTGCGCGACACGCAGGGCACCTCCACGTACCCGCCCACCGGGTCGCAGACGAGGCCGATCGTGTTCATGAGCGCCATGGCGGCCGCGTGGATGCACGCCCGCGGGGTCCCGCCGAGGAGCTCGGTCACGGCGGCCGCTGCCATGGCAGCGCTCGAGCCGATCTCGGCCTGGCAGCCGCCGGTCGACCCTGCTATGAACATGTGCTTGCCGATGACCTCGGCCACGCCCGCGGCCAGTACGAGCGGCATGACGAGCTCCTCGTCCGTGCGCCCCAGGTGGTCGGCCACGCCCAACAGCGCCCCCGGCACCGTGCCAGCGCTGCCCGCCGTCGGGGCGGCGACGATACGGCCCATGCGCGCGTTCTCCTCGTTGACGGCCATCGCGTACGCCTGCACCCGCTTCAGGAGCGGCGAGCTAAGGGCGTCCGGCGCGTTGTCGAGCTGGTTGGCGTTCCAGCCGACCATGCCGGTGCGGCTGGGCGCGCGCGATGCCAGGCCGCGGCGGATCGCGTCGCGCATCTCACCGACGCGGGCGAGCATCGTGGCCTTGATGCGCTCGGCGGCGGACTCGTCAGCGCCGACCTCGTCCCGGAGCACGAACTCTGAGGCTTGGAGGCTGGTGGCGGCGATGTCGGCGAGCTTCACGGACGACCCTCCCCCAAGCTGCCGGTCGGGCCCTGCATGACCTCGGGTAGCGCCCTCAGCCAGTGGACGTACGCCAGGCGACTGAGGTAGTCGAGGGCGTGCTGCGAGAGCGCCTTGTCGATCTCGACGGACATGAGCGCGTTGCCGCCGCGCTTCTCGCGCGCCGAGAAGATGGTGCCGATGTTGCCGCCGTCGTCCGCCACGACGCCGGCCACGCGCGCGATCACCCCCGGCTGGTCATGGTGTAGCGCCAGGAGGGTGTAGTACGACCCCGAGAAGCGCGCGTCGAAGCCGTTCACCTGCCTGACCTGCACCAGCCCGCCGCCCAGGCTCGAGCCGAGCAGCGACAAGCTCTCGCCCTCGGCGTTGGCCTCTATGCGCACGCTGTTGGGGTGCACGTCGCCCAGGTCGGCGACCGCGAACTCGTACTCGAGCCCCACGTCGCGCGCCAGGTCGAAGGCATCCCTGATGCGGGGATCGTCGGGGAAGGCGCCGCACAGGCCGGCGACCAGCGCCAGCTCGGTGCCGTGGCCCTTGGCCGTCTTCGCGAAGGAGCCGTGCAGCACGAAACGGGCGCTGCGCACTGGCGTCAGGAGACAGTGACGCGCCAGCAGCGCGATGCGGCAGGCACCCGCCGTGTGTGAGCTGGAGGGCCCGACCATCACGGGACCGATCTGGTCGAGTAGGGCCATGCCTGGCAGTCTAGCGTCGCATCACCCGCCCCGCCGTCAACGACGTACGAGACGGGGCAACGTCGGCACGGCCGACCCGTCCGCTGCGGCCGACGCCGTGTCTGCCGGCCGGGCGCGCGGCCCGGTGCGCTTTGGCCTAGCTGCGGACGCGGTCCTTGAGGCCCTTGCCGGGCTTGAACGCCGGGTACTTGCTGGCCGGGATGTTTATCCGCTGCGTGGTGCCGGGGCGCACGCCGGTCCGCGACTTACGCTCGCGCACCTCGAACGTGCCGAACCCCGTGAGCTGTACCTTCGCACCCGAGTCCAGGGAGCCGCTGATCTGGTCCAGCATGGCGTCCATGATGTCCTTGACGTCTTTCTTCCTGAGGCCCTTGGACTCGGCTACCCTGCTCACCAGGTCGGCCTTCGACACGGTTTTTGCCTTCGCCATCGGAATCCTCCTCGTTTTTCGAGCTCAGCTAGGCGCACTCTAGCAGAGCACTTGCACCCTCGCAAGTGAGGAATCGCAGTCTCAGACGGCGTTCTGAGCGTTCTGAGGCAGGAGCTCACGGATGCGGGCCGCCGTCAGGGCTGTCAGCGCTGAGGCGGCTTCGCGCCCGCGCCCGCTCGGCTCTATAGGCTCGCCGAACGCGACCCTGAACGCGTTTCCCTCGAGCCAGACGGCAGCCGGGGTCAGCGGCGCGCCCGACGCGAGCGCCAGGTAGGCGGCGCCATCGAGCGCCGCGGCGTCGCCCGCGTTGCGCGTGCCCTCGATGAACACGCCTATGGCCCTGCCGCGCTTGAGTCGCCGCAGCGCCTCCTTGATCGCGCCGACGTCGCCCTTGCTCCTGTCCACGGGGAACGCGCCCAGCCCGCGCATGAAAGCCGCTTGCAGCGGCCGGGCGAAGAGCTCTGTCTTGGCCATGAAGTCCAGTGGGCGTGGGATCGCCACGCCCACGACCGGAGGGTCCCAGGAGCTGAAGTGGTTGCATGCCACGACCAAGGGCCCCTCGAGAGGCACCTTGTCGGCGCCTGCCACCCGCAACCCCTTGAACGCCCGCGCGTAGGCCCCGAACACGACGATGGCGACGCGCTGGACCCACCTGGGGGAGAGCACGCGCTCGAGTAGCGTCACGTGCGCCATCCTACCCAGCGTCCCCGCTGCGGCAGGTGCTCAGCCCGGCTCCGCGGCCGGCCCCGGCGCGCTCGGCCGGGCGCGCGTCGTGGCAGCCATCTCGGCTGCGACGGCCGCTCCCACCAGGATGATCAGCAGGGCCAGGTAGAGCCACAGCAGCACGGCGAGCAGGCCGGTGATCACCCCGTACACGACGTTGAAGCGCTCCGGGTTGAACGTCACGAGCAGTACCGAGCGGGTGACCCCGACGCCGATGGCCGCCACGACCGCGCCCGCCAGGGCACCGAGCCAGGTGCTGCCGTGGCGGGGCAGGTACCTGAAGGCCAGCGTCAGGCCCACGACGGTGGCTCCCAACCGCACCAGCCCGAGGCCGAACAAGGGCCCCAGGGCGCCGAGCGACAGGTCGGTGCCCAGCCACGCTCCCAGTCGGTCGGTTACCTGCGTGAAGGCGGTGACGGCCGCGCCACCGATGATCTCGATCACGACGACGAGAGCGACGCACGCCACGAGCAGGAACGAGACCAGGCGCTTGCGCCAGAAGCCACGCCTCTCGCTGACCTCGAACACGACCTCCAGGGCGTGCTGCAGCGACATGAAGAAGTTGCCGCTGGCCCACAGCAGGATGGCGACGGAGACGATCGAGCCGACGATCGCGCCGCGACCGAGGTCGCTCACGACGATGTCGAAGCTGTTGGCCACCAGCGCTTCGGCGTCGACCTGGATGGGCAGCGCCTCCGAGAGCAGGCTCACGAGCGCGTCGCGGTACTGGGCCAGCAGCTCCGGCCGCCGGCGCAGGAAGACCGCGAGCCAGCCCGCCAGCAACAAGAGCAGAGGCCCCAGGGAGAACGCGCCGTAGTAGGCGAGGGAGGCCGCGAGCATCTGGAGCCGCGACTCCTCGTAGCGCCCGTAGACACGCTTGAAGAAGTCCCACAGCGCCCGTGGCCGCCCGCCGAGCCAGGCGCCGGGGCTGCCCACGGCTCAGCCGCTCGTGGACGCTGCGGTCCGGCGCCTGTCTATGAACAGCGCCACGAGGACGCCGGCGACGCCGACCAGCAGATGCAGCAGCACCCAGGTGCGCGCCTCGACCGACCAGGGCAAAGCGACCTCGAACAGCTCGTTCTGAGATAGCTGCCACGTGACGAAGGCAGGCACGACGAGGAGCAGGGGGGAGACGACGACGGCTGGCAGCCGCCAGGCGTACTCGAGCCCGAGCATGGCGAGAAGGTTCCCGGCCAACACGATGGGCAGCATGATGAGCCAGTCGCCGGTGCCCTGGATGAGCCCCAGCGGCGGCGCGATCAACGCCGTGAGGTACGCCGCCGGCATGCCGGTCCCGGCGAACGCCAGGTAGGCGCACAGGACGATGCCGACGCTCCGGTAAACGGGCGGGAGCGGCGCCACCGCGAACACGACGGCCGCCAGGAACAGGAACAGGCCGATGAAGAGCCTCTGCGGCATGGGGGCGGCGCGGATCACTTAGGGCCGCCGCCGTCTCGTCGGGCTGCTTGGCATGCGGTCATCGTAACTACGGGCGCGGCGGCGAGTGCGGTGCATGACCTCAGGCGACGCGTGCCGCCCGCCCGTTCTTGCTCTGCCGCGCGGGCCGGCCGGAGCGGAGCCGCGCGGCGATCTCGGGCACGTTGAGCAGGAAGCGGCCCGTCGCGCTGTCCTCGTCGGCGGCCACGTCCTCCGGGGTGCCTTCGGCCACGATGTCGCCCCCGCGGGCGCCGCCGTCGGGACCGAGGTCGACGATCCAGTCGGCGGTCTTGATCACGTCGATGTTGTGCTCGATGACGACGAGCGTGTTGCCGCCGTCCACCAGCCGGTGGAGGACGTCTAGGAGCTTGCGCGTGTCCTCGAAGTGCAGGCCGGTGGTGGGCTCGTCGAGGATGTAGATCGTCTGACCCGTGCTGCGCCGGCCCAGCTCCGAGGCGAGCTTGACGCGTTGCGCCTCGCCGCCCGAGAGCGTGGGCGATGGCTGCCCGATGCGGATGTAGCCCAGACCGACGTCCTTCATGAGCTTGAGCTTGCGGGCGATGGCCGGGATGTTCTCGAAGAAGTCGAGGCCCTCGTCGACCGTCATGTTCAGGACGTCGGCGATGGACTTGCCGCGGATCTTGACCTCGAGGGTCTCGCGGTTGTACCGCGCTCCCTTGCACACCTCACAGGGCACGTAGATGTCGGGGAGGAAGTACATCTCCACCTTGACCGTGCCGTCGCCCTTGCACGCCTCGCAGCGGCCGCCCTTGACGTTGAAGGAGAACCGCCCGGCCTTGTAGCCGCGCTTGCGCGCCTCCGGCGCCCGGGTGAACAGGTCGCGGATGTCCGTGAAGATGCCCGTGTAGGTGGCGGGGTTCGACCGCGGGGTGCGGCCGATGGGGCTCTGGTCTATCTCGATGACCTTGTCGACATGCTCAACGCCCGTGATGCGCTTGTGCGCCCCCGGAGTGGTCTTGGCGCGGTGCAGGGTCTTGGCGAGCGAGGCCCTGAGGATCGAGTGCACGAGCGTGGACTTGCCCGAGCCGGAAGCCCCGGTCACGCAGGTGAGCGTGCCGAGCGGGATGCCGACATCGATGTCCTTGAGGTTGTGCTCCCTCGCGCCCTCGATGACCAGGCGCTTGCCGTTGCCCTCCCTGCGTCCGGTGGGAACGGCGATCTTCTTGTCGCCGCGCAGGTAGGCCGCGGTGATGGAGCCGTTGTCGCGCATGAGCTCCTCGGGCGAGCCCTCCGCGACCACCTTGCCGCCGTGCACGCCGGCGCCGGGGCCTAAGTCGACGATGTAGTCGGCCGAGCGCATGGTCTCCTCGTCGTGCTCCACGACGATGAGCGTGTTCCCGAGGTCCCTGAGGTTGTGCAGCGTGCGGAGCAGGCGCTCGTTGTCGCGCGGGTGCAGGCCGATGGAAGGCTCGTCCAGCACGTAGAGCACGCCCGTCAGGCCGCTGCCGACCTGGGTCGCGAGGCGGATGCGCTGGGCCTCGCCGCCCGAGAGGGTGTTGGCGCTGCGGTCGAGCGACAGGTAGTCGAGGCCAACGTCCTCGAGGAAGCCGAGCCGCGAGGTGATCTCGCGCAGGATGGGCCGGGCCACCTGGTCGGCGGCGCCTTCGAGCCGCAGGTCGGAGAAGAACGACCGGCCGTCCAGGACCGTGAGGCCGCTGAGGTCCGCGATGTTGCGGTCCGCGACGGTTACGGCGAGGACCTCGGGCTTGTAGCGGCTGCCTCCGCAGGCGGGGCAGGGCACCAGCGACATGTACTCCTCGAGCTTCTCCCGGGCGAAGTCGGTGTTGGCCTCCTTGAGCCGGCGCTCGAGGTTCGGGATGACCCCCTCGAAGTCGGCCTTGAAGCGCATGGTCTCGCGGCCGCCACGGGTGTAGACGACCTCGATGGGCTTGTCCGTGCCGTGCAGCACGGTACGCCGCGCCTCTTCCGGCAGGTCCTTCCAGGGCGCCTGGAGGTCGAAGCCCATGTGGTCTGCCAGCGCGCGCAGCCTGTCCCAGTAGAAGACCTTGCCGCCGTCTGAGCGCGCGCCGGTCCAGGGCGAGATGGCCCCCTTGGATATCGACAGCGTGTCGTCTGGGACGATCAGCTCGGGGTCGAACTGCTGCAGGTAGCCCAGGCCGGAGCAGTTCGTGCAGGCACCGTACGGGGAGTTGAAGGAGAACGTCCGGGGCTCGAGCTCCTCGAGGAACGTGCCGTGCTCGGGACAGGCGAAGCGCTCGCTGAACAGCTCGTCGGCGCCGGAGTCGGGGAAGAGCACGCGCAGCAGGCCTTCGCCCTTGCCGAGCGCCAGCTCCACGGACTCCGCCAGGCGGGACCGATCCTCCTCCGAGACCTTGATGCGGTCTACGACGACGTCGATGTCGTGCTTCTCGAACCGCTCGAGGTCGAGGTCGAGGGCCTGGTCGAGGGTCTGGACCTCGCCGTCGACGCGGACGCGGGTGAAGCCTTCCTTCTTGAGGTCGGTGAACAGCTTCCTGTACTCGCCCTTGCGACCGCGGACGATGGGTGCCAGGACGTAGGCGCGCTCGCCGGGGAACCGCTCCACGAGGCGATCGACGATCTCCGAGGCGGACTGCCTCGTGATCTCGCGACCGCAGATCGGACAGTGCGGCACGCCCACGCGGGCGAAGAGGAGCCTGAGGTAGTCGTGGATCTCGGTGACGGTGCCGACCGTCGACCTGGGGTTGTGGCTGGTGGTCTTCTGGTCTATCGAGATGGCCGGGGAGAGGCCCTCGATGGCGTCCACGTCCGGCTTGTCCATGATGCCGAGGAACTGCCGGGCGTAGGCCGAGAGGCTCTCGACGTAGCGCCTCTGACCCTCGGCGTAGATGGTGTCGAACGCCAGCGTCGACTTGCCGGAGCCGGACACGCCGGTGAACACGATGAACTTGTTGCGGGGCAGGGTGATGGTGACGTCTTTGAGGTTGTGCTCGCGCGCCCCGCGAACGGTCAGGTCTTGCAACGCTCCTCCTAGCGGCCCCCAAGGGACCGAGTCGAGCAGGGACGGGATGACTCGCAGGCGTCGGCCAGGCTCACGGCCGCCGCCTTCGCGCCGGGGCCGCACCGTCAGGGAGGCGCTGCCGGGGCAACGTGACAGTGTATCAGAGCGCCCCGGGGGACTGGTAAGCTGCGCGCAGCGAAGACACCCGTGCCGTCGCGGCCCGATCAGCTGCCGCGCGCGGGGCGGCAGCCGTTCGTGAGCGTGGAGGACCCGAGATGTACACCGCCAGCGTCAACCGCCAAGAGAGCCCAAACGTCGTCGACAACGAGCGTGTCCTGAGCCTGTTCGGCATCATCTTCGGTGTCCTCGGCGGCGGCTTCATCCTGCTGTTCTGGACCATGGGCCGCGTCCTGAGGCACACCGGCAACGGCGGCGCCATCACGGAGATCCCCATGCCGGGGCTGTGGGGCATCCTCTACGACGCCTACCCGTTCATCCTGGTGGGCTGCGTCCTGTTGGCCGGGGTGCTGTTCCTCGGGCTCAAGCGCTACAAGGAAGCGGCCGGCATAGCCGCTCTGCCCGTTATCGGCACCGTGCTGTACTACCTGGCGCTGGTGGAGTTCCGCTGAGCGGCGCGGGCACAGGCGTACGGCTCACCTACCTGGGTCACTCGGCCGTTCTGCTCGAGGTCTCTAGCGGCAAGGTCCTCTTCGACCCGTTCCTGACAGGGAACCCGCGGGCCGCGTGCGAGGCGGGCGAGCTCGACCCCGACCTGATCGTCCTGACGCATGCGCACGGAGACCACTGGGGCGACACCGAAGCCATCGCGGGTCGTACCGGGGCGACCGTCGTGGGCAGCGCAGAGCTGGCGACCTACGCGGCCAAGAAGGGCCTCAAGTCGCACGGCATGAACGTGGGCGGCAGCCACTCGTTCCCGCAGGGCAAGGTGCGCTACACCCCCGCGTGGCACTCGAACTCGTTCCCGGACGGCAGCTACGCCGGCATGCCCATGGGCGTCGTGTTCGAGGCCGACGGCGTGAGCGTCTACCACGCCGGCGACACCGCCTTGTTCTCGGACATGGCGCGCATCGGGGACCTCGGCATAGACCTGGCCCTCCTGCCCATCGGCGACAACTACACGATGGGGCCTGAGGACGCCGTCGAGGCCACGCTGCTTATCAGGCCCAAGGTGGTCGTGCCCATCCACTACGCCACGTTCCCGGTGCTGGTGCAGGACGCCTCGGGCTTCAAGGCGTCGGTGGAGAGCCGCGCCGGGGTCTCCTGCCTGGTGATGCAGCCGGGCGACTCGACCGTCGTAACGGGCTAGGACGGCGACCTTCGTACTAGACTGAACGGCGAGCGTCCATCCGGACACCGTTGCGGCCCCTTGGGTTGGGAGCGGTCGCGCGGCTCGTGGGAGGGTCATTGCGTTCGGATCCAGAAGCCCCGGCCTTCGTGCCCGCGGGCTACACCGTCCTACACAAGCTGGGCTCCGGTCAGACGTCCCACGTCTACCTGGCCAAGCATCGTGTGTTCGGTGACGTAGCGCTGAAGCTGCCTCGGGCCGAGCTGCAGGACCAGCCGGTGCTCAGGCGGATGTTCGAGAACGAGGTCTCCATCACAGTCAAGCTGGCGCACCCCATGATCGTGGCGGCGTTCGACGGCTACCCCACGGGCAGCGGCGCGTTCCTCGCGCTCGAGTACTGTGCCGGCGGTACCTTGGACCTGCTGCTCCTCGAGAAGGGCAAGCTGCCCCTCGAGCAGGCGTACCGTCTCGTGCTCGACGTCGCGCGGGGCCTGGCGCACACGCACGAGCGCTCCGTCATCCACAGGGACGTCAAGCCGGCCAACGTGTTCCTCACGAAAGACGGCACGGCCAAGCTCGGCGACTTCGGCACCGGCGTGTTCATGGGCGAGGACAGCGAGGAGCGGGTGGGCACGGCGTTCTACATGGCTCCCGAGGTGTTCGAGGGCAAGGCGGCGGGCGTGCGCTCGGACATCTACGGTCTGGGCGTGCTGGCGTACGAGGTGATCGCCGGCGCCAGACCGTTCGTCGCTGACACGTTCGAGGCCCTGATGATCGCCCACCACACGGACGTGCCCAAGGACCTGATGGCGCACCGCCCCGACCTCGACCCGCGGATCAAGCGCATCGTGGCCAAGGCCATGGCACGGGACCCGGAGAAGCGCTACGCCAGCGCCAAGGAGTTCGTGCAGGCATGGGCAGGGGTGATCGGCGTGCCGCTCGAGGTCACGAGGACGAGCGAGGAGCCCACGACCGGACGCGCCAGCCGTCAACGCCCCAGCGGCGCGGAGGGCGGCGGCGAAGAAGCCCCGAGGCGAAACGCCGAGGACCGGCACAAGGCGGAAGAGCGGGGCCGTCAGGACAGGCCGCGCGGTCTATTCGGCTGGCTCAGGCGTAACCGCGACTGACCACCGGTCGGGATAGGCTGCGTGCCGGCCACGCATCTCCGAGCGCTGTGCTCGGGATTGACCGCGGGCTATAGTGTAATCGGAACGAGTCCTAGTTACGGGCGCCGTAAGAGGTGGCCTTGGACCGACAACATCCCAGGCGAGGTGCAGCCACATGAACGACAAGAAGCTGGAGATCCGTGACCTTCACGCCCGCATAGCGGGCGGCGACGAGATCCTCAAGGGCGTGGATCTCGTGGTTCCGCGGGGCGAGGTACACGCGCTCATGGGCCCCAACGGCTCGGGCAAGTCGACGCTCGCGAAGATCATCGCCGGCGACCCGCAGTACGAGGTGACCGGCGGCGACATCCTCCTCGAGGGGCAGTCCATCCTGGAGATGGAGCCGGATGAACGGGCCCGCGAGGGCCTCTACCTGGCGTTCCAGTACCCCGTGGAGGTGCCCGGAGTCTCGATCGCCAACTTCCTTCGGCTGGCGCTCAACGCCAGGCGGGAGGAGGGGGACGAGATCGGCGTCATGGAGTTCTACGGCAAGCTGCAGAGCGCAGTGAAGAACCTCAACTGGGACGAGTCTATCCTCGAGCGCAACCTCCACGAGGGTTTCTCAGGCGGCGAGAAGAAGCGCTCCGAGATCCTCCAGCTCCTGGTGCTCGAGCCCAGGTACGCGATCCTCGACGAGACCGACTCCGGCCTCGACGTCGACGCCCTCAAGGTCGTCTCTCAGGGCGTCAACGCCGCCCGCGGCCCGGACTTCGGGTGCCTCGTCATCACGCACTACCAGCGCCTGCTCAACTACATCGTGCCAGACAGGGTCCACGTGATGGTTGGTGGGCGCGTCATCACCAGCGGCCCCAAGGAGCTCGCCATGGAGCTCGACCAGAAGGGCTACGAATGGGTGCGCCAGGATTCCGTGGCCACGGCGCCGGCCGCCCAGTGACGAACGCGACCATCGCGCCCCGCAGGGCGCGCGTAGGCCCAGGAGGGCAGCATGTCTGAGCTCAACGCGATCAACCCCGACGCGGCCAAGCTGGAGGGGATGCAGCACACCAAGCAGTACGACTTCCGGCTCGCCGAGGACTACTTCTACAAGTCCGGCAAGGGCCTCACCAAGGAGGTCGTCGAGAAGATCAGCTACCTCAAGGGCGAGCCGGAGTGGATGCTCAAGTTCCGCCTCCGCGCCCTGGAGATCGCCGAGAAGAAGGGCCGCCCGAAGTGGGGCCCGGACCTAAGCGACCTCAACTTCGACGACATCTACTTCTACGTCCGCCCGAACGAGAAGCAGGGCACGGTGGACGACTGGCAGGAGATCCCGGAAGAGGTCCGCAAGACCTACCAGCGCCTGGGAGTGCCCGAGGCCGAGCAGCGCGCCCTGGCCGGCGTTGGCGCCCAGTTCGAGTCCGAGATGGTCTACCACAAGCTCAAGGACGAGTGGGAGAAGCTGGGCGTCATCTTCCTCGACACGGACACGGGCCTCAAGGAGCACCCCGAGCTCTTCAAGGAGTACTTCTCCACCGTCGTGCCGCCCGAGGACAACTACTTCGCGGCCGTCAACTCGGCGGTGTGGTCAGGCGGCTCGTTCGTCTACGTGCCTGAGGGCGTGGAAGTGGGAGTGCCGCTGCAGGCGTACTTCCTCCTCAACGCCCAGAACATCGGCCAGTTCGAGCGCACGCTGATCATCGGCGCACCCGGCTCCAAGTTCCACTACATCGAGGGCTGCACAGCACCGGCGTACACCAGCAACTCGTTCCACTCCGGGGTGATCGAGATCATCGCCCAGGAGGGCTCGGACGTCCGGTACTCGACGATCCAGAACTGGTCGCACAACGTCTACAACCTCGTCACGCAGCGCGCCATGGTTCACGCCCACGCCTCGATGGGATGGCTGGACGGCAACCTCGGCTCCAAGGTCACGATGAAGTACCCCAGCACCTTCCTGATCGGGGAGCACGCTCACGGCGAGATCCTCTCGATCGCCTTCGCCACCGACGGCCAGCATCAGGACGCCGGAGGCAAGGTCATCCACGCCGCGCCGCACACCACCAGCAGCATCGTCAGCAAGTCCATCTCCAAGGGCACCGGTCGGTCAAGCTACCGCGGCCTCGTGCAGATACACGAAGGCGCCGAGTACGCTCGTTCCAACGTCGAGTGCGACGCCCTGCTGCTCGACGACCAGGCCCGTACTGACACCTACCCGTACATCGAGATCAACGAGAAGACGGCGCACATCGGCCACGAGGCCACCGTCAGCAAGCTCGACGAGGAACAGATCTTCTACCTACAGACCCGCGGGTTGGCAGAGGACGAGGCCATGGCGCTCATCGTCCGCGGCTTCCTCGACCCTGTCGCCAAGGAGCTGCCGCTCGAGTACGCGGTGGAGCTCAACCGCCTCATCGAGCTGGAGATGGAAGGGAGCGTCGGCTGATGCAGGCGCTCGTAGG
>DASVCK010000244.1:0-12023 GCA_036381675.1 Trueperaceae bacterium
GGGTTCGGCCGATCGCGGCTTCAGGGCCTTCGACGCCGATACGGGCGAGGTGCTGTGGGAGCAGCGTCTGCCCGCCTACATCGCCGGCAACCCGATCTCGTACGCGGTGGACGGCAAGCAGTACGTCGCCGTCCCCGTGGGCGGGGCCGGCAACATCATGATCGCCCGCCAGACGGACGCTCCGGAGGTGGTCACCTCCGAGGTCGCCGTCTTCGTCTTCTCGCTGCCTTGAGGTCTTGACCGACCGACGTGTGGGGTGGCGCGTTCTCAGCGCCACCCCACATGGTCTGGGAAGGCCGCGGTGAGCGGTGCCGAGGAGGAGTGGTTCTGCTGAGGAGGGCCACCGAGATCGCCGAGACTCGAACGAAGCCGCTAGTGACGCGGCTCGTCCCTATCTTGCTTCTCGTATCGACGATCGCCTTGGCCGCCGGCCAAGCCGCGTGGGAGATGCGCGTCTGTGCCGACCCGGCCAACGCCCCGGCCTCGACGAGCGACGGTGGCGGGTACGAGAACCGCGTCGCCGAGATCATCGCCGACGAGCTGGGCGCCGAGCTCACCTACGACTGGACGCTCATCAACGACGCGACCGTCAGGGACCACCTGAAGCGTGGTGCGTGCGACGTAATCATGTCCGTCGGGGAGGGGGCCGCCGGCCTCCTCAACACGGTGTCCTACTACCGGGTCCCCATGGTCTTCCTACACTTGGCCGAGAGCGGCCTGGTGATCGAGTCGCTCTACGACCCCGGGCTGGCGAAGCTGCGCATAGGGGCGGTGCCGAACACCGCGACCCACCTCGCCCTGGTCGAGCTGGGGCTGGAACAGAGCTTCGTGGGCATCCAGCCCGACACGTCGAAGCGCGGGGCGGACCGCATCAGGCCGCTGGTAGAGGCCCTACGCGAGGGAACGATCGACGTGGCGATCGTCGCGGGTGCGCCGGCCAGCGTATATGTGAACGCCGAGCCAAGCCTCTTCGCGATGACACCCGTCCAACCCGAGCTGTTCCCGCCACTGACGCCTATGTTCCACCTGGCCACGATCGGTGTACGCCCGCGTGACGAGGCGCTGCGCGACGCCCTGAACCGCGCTGTCGCGATGCGCTGGGACGAGATACAGGACGTCTTCGCCGAGCTCGGTGTGCCGCTGCTGCCGAGCGCGCCGGTCGCCGCCGGCGAGCGGCCCGCCGGGTTGCTGACCATCGGCGTCGTCGCCCCGTTCCCATCGGGCTTCCCCACCGAACTCGACGACGTGGCAGAGTCCGCGTTCTTCGGGACGAGGCTGGCCGACGACCTCGTGAGCCGCGGCGAGGGCAGGCAGGACCTGCGCCTGCACCTGGCCTACGCCAGCGCGCCGTCCACGGAGGCCGCCCTCCGTGCCTTCGACCGCCTGGTGGCCGTTGATGTGGTGGAGGCCGTCGTCGTACTGCACGACGAGGAGACCACCGAGGCCCTGGCCAGGCGCGCCGCGGAGAAGGGCGTGCTGTTGGTGAACGCCCTCAGTGGTGCGGACGTCCTGCGCTCGAGCGCGTGCTACCCGACCACCTTCCACGTCGCGCCCAGCGACTCCATGTACGTTGCCGCGATGGTCGAGCAACTTGGGTCCGGAGGCGCCGGTACGGCGGCGGTGGTGCACGACGCCACCGAGTGGTCGACGGCAGTCGCCAGGAGCGCGAGCGAGGCCCTGCAGGCGCGGGGCATCGAGGTCGTCGACGTCCCGGTGTCGAACGGCCCCGTGTTCCCGTACGCGGACGTCAGGGCGGTGACCGAGCTGGACGTCGACGCGGCGCTGGTGTTCCTGTCGCCGACCTCCCAGTCGCTCCTCCTTTTCGAGTTGGGGAGGGAGGGCTACACGCGCCCCGTGCTGGGGTTCCCCTGGCCGGTGATGCAGACCCGCGACTATTACTACCGCCTCGGTCAGGACAGCCCTGCCTTGATGGCGACGCCGCGGGTGACCGGCTGGGACGCCACGCTGGCCGACGACGGCGCCGACGAGCTGAACCTACGCTTCTCCTCGCGCTCTGCGAGGACCATGGACCTGGCCGGATGGGCGGCCTATGCCGCCGTGGAGCTGGTAGCCACGGCCAGCGTCTCGCCCGAAGACGGGTCAGTCAGTGTCCTAGAAGCCATCGACGAGGCGACGGAGCGCGCGAGGCTTGCCAAGGGTGAGTCTGTGCGGTTCGACACCGCCACGAACCAGCTCATGCAGCCCCTCTACCTGGCCCGGATCGACCCGAACGTGGGCTGGTCTGCTGCGGTCTCGCAGCGCGTGGCCATGGCCGAGGTGGTCGGCGAGGTCCCGAGCGACGCTCTGGCCGTTTCGCCCCCGGAGACCGCCTGCGAATGACCGTGCCTGATGCCGTCGGCGCCGAGCTGACCGACTTCCTGCGGCGCGTGCGTCGCCGCTGGTGCTTGACGCGCTTCGTCCACCTGGCGGTCGGGCTGTCCGCCGGGGCGCTCGCGGTCGCGGCCTGTCTGGTGGCCGGGGTCAAGTCCGGCCTCATCGCATGGCCGTTCCAGGTCGCCGCGGTCACGCTGGGCGTGTCCGTGGCGGGGGCGGTACTGGTGGTCAGCGCCATCTGGGCCGTGGCTGCCTCGCCGGCGCTGGCGGCGCTGGCTAGGACCGCGGACCGGAAGCTAGGGCTGCGCTCGCTGCTGGCCTCGTCGTGGGAGCTGACGGGCTCGGGCACGGCGCCGTCCCTGGCGGGCAGGGCGCTGCTCGAGGAACTGCGGGAACGGCTGCCTGAGTTCGAGGTGTCCCGGGTCGTGGGGCCGAGGCTGGTCCGTTGGCACGGCGCCCTACCGCTGGCCGTCGCGCTAGTGGTCGGAGCCGCCGGGCTCCCCACCCCCGCGGTCGCGAGCGACCCGGGTGGCGGCGCTGACGCCGCTAGACCAGCGGAGGTCGCCGAGGACCTCAGGAGGCTCGCGCACCTGCTCGAGGCCGAACCGCAGGGGTCCGCCGAGCAGGTCGCGGCGGTGACGAACGCGATGCGGGAGCTCGCCGCCCGCGCTGACCGCGGCGAGCTGACCGTCGAGGAGCTGAGCGCCGAGGTATCGGCGGTTCTCGATGCCGTCGCCAGGACCGCCGAGGGCCTCGACCCCACGCTCTCCGAGGTCATCGCCGACGCGCGGGCCCGAGGATCCGACGCCCCGGCCCCGGGCGAGAGCGAACCCGAGGGACCCGAGCCGTTCCGTTTCGACGGGGTCGCGACGCCGGGGACAGTGGACGACGGGACCGTCGCCCAAGCCAGCGAGGAACCCGGGCGGGAGGGCGGTTTCGACCCTGCCAGCGCGTTCAGGACGTTGGGTGAGGTCGTCACCGCAGCCGAGGAGTACGCCGCCCGCGTCGAAGGGGCGAACGCCGCGGGCGACGAGGACGCCGTCAGCTTCGATGGAACCGGGACAGCTTCAGGCAGCTACTACACGGACTGGGAAGAAGTGATGGGTGAGGAGTTCAGGGCGAGGCAGGCGGCGCTACGCCAACGCGGCAGGGGGGAGGTCGCCGCGGGCGAGGCCGCTCAGTCGGACGACGCTGCCGGCGACGCGGCCGGGCTCGGCACGCAGCCGCTCGACCAGGGCGCCGCCGAGCCCCCAGTCGATCCGCTCCAGGTGCTCGGCGACCCCGTGGCGCTACAGGCGGAGGAGAGGCCCGACGGACGCACGGTGACACTCACGCCTGCGCCGCAGGCGGGCGAGGCCGGCGCGGCGTGGGACGCCACGCGGTTCGCCTCGTCGCTCATGGCGAGCCCGGAACGACCTACCGCGGTGGAGCTCTTCAGTGCCGCCGACGCATCGCTCATCGCCGACTACTTCTCAAGGGGCCGTACGTCGGCCGGGAGGACCGGCGGGGAATGAAGGTACCCAAGTGAACGCGAACACCGGCCGCCCTCTCGCCGTGGGGCAAGGGGATCGAACACCGTCGGCACGAGAGGAGATCGCCGAGCTCATCGGTCGTCTGGACCGTGCTCGCGCGATGGTGGCCCGGGTCGTCGTCGGCCAGGAGCCCGTGATCGAGCAGGTCTTCACCGCCCTCCTGTGCGCGGGTCATGTGCTGATCGAGAGCGCTCCGGGCCTGGGCAAGACGTTGCTGGTCAAGACGCTGGGCACCGTCTGCTCGATGGACTTCAGCAGGATCCAGTTCACGCCCGACCTCATGCCCGCCGACATCACCGGCACTTTGGTACTGACCCATGACGAGGTGGGCAACTCGGTCACGCGGTTCCAGCCCGGACCGGTCTTCGCCCAGATGGTGCTCGCCGACGAGATTAACCGTGCGACCCCGAAGACTCAGTCGGCCCTGCTGGAGGCGATGCAGGAGCGCACGGTCACCGTAGCGGGCAAGAGGTACGAGCTGCCGGCGCCCTTCTTCGTCCTGGCGACGCAGAACCCGATCGAGATGGAGGGGACCTACATACTGCCGGAGGCCCAGATCGACCGCTTCTTCTTCAAGGTCGAGATCCCCTTCCCGGCGCAGGACGTCCTCGAGTCGATCATCGACACCACCACCGGGGTCGTCGCCGAGGTCGTGGAACCGGTGCTGCACCCGTCCGACGTCGTAGCGCTGCAGGAGATCACACGCGGCGTGCCGGTGTCCGCGGCCCTGAGGTCGGCGGTCTCGCGGTTCGTGCGCGCCACGCAGCCCGTTACCGCCGAGGCGCCCGACGTCGTGAGGCGTTACGTGAAGTTCGGCGTCAGCCCCAGGGGCGCCCAGACGCTGGTCCTGGCCGCCAAGGCCCACGCGCTCGTTTCGGGCCGGTTCGCGGTCGACGCGGACGACCTGAGGGCCGTCGCCCTGCCCGCCCTGAGCCACCGGTTCCAGCTCAACTTCGACGGCTGGTCGGAGGGGCTATCCGCCCCGGCGATCGTCATGGAGCTTCTGGAGGAGACGCTCTCCGAAGTCAGATGAGCCGGCTCCTGCCCGACGAGGTCCGCCGCGAGCTGGCGCGGTCCAAGCTCCTGCCCCGGTCGGCGAGGCCGACGGTGGGCGTGGGCGAGCGGCGGTCCAGGGCCCTGGGTCCGGGCCTCGAGTTCGCTGACTTCAGGGCCTACCAACCGGGTGACGACATCAGGTACCTGGACAGGCACGTTCGCACCCGACTCGGTCAGGACGTCATCAGGCAGTTCTCCATCGACAAGCAGCTCCAGGTCACCGTCCTGGTGGACGCGAGCGAGTCGATGGCGTTCGGCGAGCCCGCGAAGATGCAGCGCGCGCTCGAGCTCTGCGCCGCGCTGGTCTACTCGGCTCTGCGTTCAGGTGACCGGGCGCGGGTCGGTGTGGGGCGTGCGGGCGGGCTGGAGTGGCACCCGACCGTGTCGGGCCAGCGCGGCATCGGCGAGCTGCTGGCCTGGCTCGAGAGGGTCGACCCGGCCGGCGCCTTCGAGGCGCGTCGCGTGGCGGGAAGGAGCCGCCAGGTGGCGGGCGAGGGGATGCTCTTCGTAATCAGCGATTTCCTGGTCGAGGACGCCCCCGGAGCCCTCGACCTGTGGGGCGACGGCGAGGCGGAGACGATCGGCGTGCAGGTCCTGGCGCCCTCGGAGCTGTCGGCCGGGTGGCTCACCGGGCAGGCGCACCTCGAGGACGCCGAGACCGGCGAGAGGCTGACCTTCGACGCCGCAGACCACGAGGCCGGCTACGCCGCGGCCCTGAACCGTTGGCAGGAGGAGCTGGCAGCGCGGGTCAGGCGACACGGCGGTACATGGTTTGCGTTCTCCTCCCAGACACCGACCGTGGCCATGCTCAAGGAGATGCGGGCCAAGGGGCTGCTCAGGTGACGTTCGGCGCGCCCGCTTGGCTGTGGCTCCTGCTGCTGCCCCCACTGGTGGTGCTGTTGCACCTCCGGAGGCCCCGCACGCACACGGTCTCCAGCCTCCTGGTGTGGCGGCGGGTGGAGTCGCCGCGTGCCGCGCAGGAGAAGGGGCGGGCGAACGCGTTCGACTGGCCGCTGGTCCTGCAGGTGGCGGCGCTGATAGCCCTAGTCCTCGCCCTCGCCGAGCCGAGGATCGGCGCTGCGGCCGCTGGCCATCAGGTCTACTTCCTCGACGCCTCCGCTCGGATGCTGGCCGGTCGCGAAGGCGAGACCCGCCTGGACCGCGCGTTCGAGCGGCTGGTGGCGGAGGTGGCCTCCCTGCCGACATCGACAGAGGCCACGGTGATCGTCGTCGGCCCGCGGCCGTACGCGACCCTCGTGAGGGCGGCGGGCGGCCCCGCGGCTGGCAGCAGGCTCGCCAGGCCGACGGGCTCCGCCGCGGCAGCCGACTGGCGAAGCGCTGTCGAGCTGGCCGGCGCGGCGGTCCGGGACGGGGAGCCTACCGCCTTCACGGTGCTGAGCGACGAGACCGGCGCGGCGGCCCTGCGCGCCGCGCTCCAGGGCTCGCCCCTGTCCGCGCCGCGGCTGCGGTCGCTCGCTCTCGGCCCCGGGTGGGTCGACGTGGGCATCACCGCTGCCGCCTGGCTAGGGGACCCCGACGACCCCGGTCGGGTACGGCTCACCGCCGACCTGGCCTCCTCAGTGCCCGTCGCGGCCTTCGCAGTAGAGGTCGAGCACAGGCGTCAGGGCTCCACCACGTTCCTCCCGTGGGACCGGTTCGTCGTCCCGGCCGAGGGGGGGAACGTTGGACGCCTCGCCGAGGCCGTGGAGCTGCCTGGGCCCGGGACGCTGCGCCTGAAGGTCTCTGGGCTCACGGAGGCGCTGAGCGACGGCGCGTCGGACG
Source organism: Trueperaceae bacterium (assembly GCA_036381675.1). Classification (GTDB taxonomy): domain Bacteria; phylum Deinococcota; class Deinococci; order Deinococcales; family Trueperaceae; genus DASRWD01. The sequence goes on from DASVCK010000244.1 coordinate 6,705, forward strand.
AGGGCGTCGTGGCGGACGAGTACCCGGCCGACGACACCGTAGAGCTGGCTGTCGAAGCCGACGCCAGGGCTCGGGTGCTGGTGGTCGGCGACGTGCACCCGCGGTTGGCGCTGCTGCTCGAGCTTGTCGGGGGCCTCGAGGTCTTCGTGGCCGGCTCCATGCCAGCAGACACGTCCGACTACGACCTCGTGATCGTCACCTCGCCCACGGAGACCGGAGTGCCGCGCACCTCGGCCCTGTGGCTCGGCGCCCTCCCGGGCGGCGCCTCGGGGCTGCGGACGGTCTCCGGGCCGCAGGTCTCCGGCTGGGCGGCCGAGCACAGGCTCCACCCGCCCACCGGCTGGGTCGACCTCGAGGTCGAGGCGGCTCTCGCCGCGCCGCTGTTGAGCGGGGCCACCGTCGTGCTGAGCTCAGGCGAGCTGCCGTTGGTGCAGGCGCGGACGACGAACGTCGGGCGCCAGGCCGTCGTGGCGTTCGCCCTAGAGGACTCTAACTGGACCGAGCTGGCCAGCTTCCCGAGCTTCGTGGCGGCGTTCGTGGACTGGGTCGCACCTGTAGAGCGGCGCGGCGGTCTGACGGCCTGCCGGGCCGCCATGGTCTGCCCCCTGCCGCGGGGGTCCAGCTCGGGTCCATGGTGGGTCACGGGGCCGTCCGGCTTCGCGGTGTCGTCCGCCGACCCGCAGGTGTCCGCCGACCCGTTCGCCGACCTCGTCTGGCCGCCAGGATCAGACGAGCTCGCGTTCGTCCCGTCGCTGCCGGGCACTTACCTGTTGGAGACGCCTTCCGGCACGCACGAGGTCCCGGTAGTCGCCAACCCGGCGGCGTTCGCGTCCGCGGGGCAGGAGCCGGCGGAGGTCGAGGGGCAGGAGCCGGGTCCCGCGGGGCCGGACGCTCTCCTCGACCTCGTCCGCCTGCTCGTCGCGGTCGGCGTGGCGCTAGTCGCGCTCAACGCCCTCTTGGTCTCGCGCTCGCGCGGGGCGCGGCGCTGGCGCAGGGCGTTCGGTCGCCACGTCTTGACCGCCGCGACCATTGGCCTCCTCGCGGCTGCCTGGTGGCGGCTGCCCACGCCGGCCACCGGCGCCCCCTCCGGGCCCGCCGTCCGCGTCTCGTTCGACGAGCCGGGCGTCGTGGAGGCCCCCGTCGTCAAGGTCACGGGGCTAGGCGGGTCCAGTCAGGGTGGCGGAGTGGCCCCCGGCGAGGGGCAAGCGGGTCGTGATGCCATTGTCTTCGAGGTACCGACGGTCGAGTTCGCTCTCGGCCTCGTCGGCGGCGTTGCCAGGGCCCACGGTGGCTCGGGCATCCTGCTCACGGACCCTGGCCTGACGGAGTTGCCGGTCGAGGTCGCGCTCGAGCAGGGCGCCCGGCTGAACGGGGACTCTCTGCGGATCGACGCGCGTGCCGCCGGCACCCCGGAGCCGATGGCTGCGAGCGTGACGACCTTCTCCGTGCCCCAGCGTGCCCGGTCGGGCGCCACCGTTGAGGCCTTGGTGACCGTGGAGGGGGCGCGCAGCGTCGCCGCCGAGACCGTCGTGGGGGTGGAAGGCGAGACGTACGTAGCGGCCGACGTCGAGCTGCAGGCCGGGGCCAACACGTTCACGTTCCCGTTGACGTTCGTGGAGCCCGGTCCCCATCTGGTCTCGGTCGCCGTCGCGGGTCCCGGCTTCGAGTCGCGGGCCACCCGGCTCGTCACCGTCGGGGAGGCGCCGCGGGCCCTCGTGATCGCTTCCGACCCGGAGTCGGCCTCCGCTATGAGCGCGGCGCTACGGCTCCAAGGCTTCGAGCCGTCGGTCGAGCCGCCGCTGAACGCGCCCTGGACCCAGGAGGGCTGGAGGGAGTGGGACCTGGCCGTCCTTCTGAACGTGCCCGCCCACTCCCTGCACACGGCGCAGCTCGAGCTGCTGAGGGGCTGGGTAGAGGAGGACGCGGGCGGTCTCCTCCTGCTGGGCGGCGAGACCTCCTTCGGACCCGGCGGCTACCTCAGGACCCCGCTCGAGGAGCTCTCGCCGCTCTCGGCGCAGGTGCCCCAGGAGGCGCCCGAGGTCACGATGCTGTTCGTGCTAGACAGGTCGGGGAGCATGCAGCAGCAGGTGGGTGGCAGCACCCGCATGGGCATCGCCAAGGAGGCGATGCTGTCGGCGATGGAGCTGCTCGGGCCGGAGAGCCTCGTGGGCGTCGTGGTGTTCGACTCCGAGTCCCAGGTCCTGGTGCCGATCCAGAGCGTGAGCGAGATCGAGCGCGTCGCCCAAGTGGTCGAGGGCGTCAGGGCCAACGGCGGGACCGCGCTCTACCCGGCCCTCCTACAGGCCAGGGACCTCCTCGCCGACGTGACGTCGTCGGCCGTGCACGTGGTCGTCCTGACCGACGGCCTCTCGCAGCCAGGCGACTTCGCCGGCGTCCTCGGCGACCTCAAGGGACTCGGAGCCTCCGTCAGCTTCGTGGGCATCGGCTCCGGCGCCGACCGGGTGCAGCTCGGAGACCTCGCAGGCATGGCCGGAGGGGCGTTGCATGTCACCGACGATGTGCGCGCGTTGCCCAGCATCCTCGCGCAGGAGGCGCTGCTGTCGACGGCGGAACTGGTGCGGGACGAGCCGGTCGAGGTGGTCGGGGCCGGCGCGCCCTCGGCTCACATCGAGGGGGTGCCGACGCGCGGGCTGATCGGCGGTTACGTCCTGACGGAGCCGAAGCCTGGGGCTGACGTCCACCTGGAGACGGTGGGGGAGGAGCCCGCCCCCATCCTGGCCAGCTGGCGCTTCGGCTTGGGTCGGGTCGTCTCGTTCGCCTCGCACGGCGCCGGCAGGTGGACCGCCGACTGGCTCGCCGGTCCCGACTTCACGCAGGTCTGGGGCCAGCTCGCGCGCTGGGCCTCGGCGGCAGAGGTCGCCCGCGGGCTGGACGTCGCCCTCCGCTCTACCGGACGCACGGTCGAAGTCGAGGCCAGGGTGACCGGCCCCGATGACACGCCGCAGGTGGGCAGGGAGGTCCTGGTCGAGGTGGATGGGGCGCCGGCGGCGAGGCTGTGGGAGGCGTCCGAGGGCAGGTACGTCGGTTCCTTCGAGGTCGTTGGCGCCGGGCTTTACGAGGTGCGCGTCACCGTGGCAGGCGGGCCAGAGCCCGTGACGAGGCAGGTCTACGTCGAGGCCGTGCCCCCCGGCGGCGCCCCGCCGACCCTGGCGTCGAGGGTCCTCGTGGCCGCTACAAGTGGAGCCTTCGTCGGCCAGGACGACGGTTCGCCGGCCATCTCGTCCGGCGGCTGGGCGTGGCAGCCGCGGACCTGGCCGTGGCTGGGACTGGCGCTTGCGTGCTTCGCGGCCTACCTGCTCCTCACCTACGGCCTGCCCGACCGCTCGGACGTGAGGTGGGCCTTGGGCCGCGGCCGCGAAGCGCTGCTGCGGCCTACTAGGAGGCGCCGCGGCGAACCGAGCTCGGCGCTGGGTGACGGCTGAGAGTCGTCAGAGGCTAGTAACAGGGCTGCCCACGCTCTCCTTCGACGCAGTCTCGCCCCTCAACGCCCTAACAGCCTCCCGCGACACGCCCCAGAGCTCGGGGTCGTCGCCGTCGCGGGGGCGGGGCAGGCGGCCGGTGACCTGGAGCTGCTGGACGATCCTGCCGGGGCCGGGGCTCATCACGACGATGCGATCAGCGAGGAACGCGGCCTCGAGGGGGTTGTGCGTGACGAACACGACCGTGCAGCCGAGCTCCTGCCACAGTTCGAGCAGCTCCTCGCGCATACGGGTGGCGGTGAGCTCGTCCAGGGACGAGAACGGCTCGTCCATGAACAGCACGTCTGGCTTCACGAGCAGCGCCCTGGCCACGGCCACCCGCTGCCGCTGGCCGATCGAGAGCTGGCGCGGGTAGTCGTCGCCGCGACCGGCCAGGCCGACGCGCTCGAGCCAGTACGCGACCTTGGAGCGTGCGGACTCGCCGCCCTCGTCGAGGACGAAACGTAGGTTGCCGCTCACCGTGCGCCATGGCAGCAGGCGCGGCTCCTGGAACACGTAGCTCGTCACGGGCGGCGCCACCGGGTCGCCGACGGTGACCGTGCCGGAGTCGGCGTGGTCGAGGCCGGCCAGGATGTTCAGCAGCGTCGTCTTGCCGCACCCCGACGGTCCGAGGAGGCAGACGAACTCTCCCGACCCGACGTGCAGGTCGATGTCGTGGAGGGCCGGGCGCGACCCACCGTCCTGCAGCGGGTACGACTTGGAGAGCGCGCTGACGTCGATCTCCGCCATCAGCCCACCGCGTTGACCTTCACGGGCGCACGCCAGCGGAACGCCAGGCGCTGCAGCGCCCCCATGACGCCGAGGTCGAACAGCGCGAGCAGGACCATCATCGTCACGCCGTAGGCGAGGATGCCGGTCATGTTGAAGAACTGGAAGTAGAACGAGATCTGGTAGCCGACGCCCGAGGTGCGGCCGAGCAGCTCGCCGAGGACGACCATCTTCCACGACAGCGCCAGCGCCCCCCGCGCGGTGCCGACGATGTAAGGGGTGAGCTGCGGGAAGACGACGTGCGCCCACGTGGCGGTGCGCGACCGGCGGAACGCCTTGGCCATGTCGACGAGCGAGCGGTCGATCGCCCTCGCGCCCTCGCGCACGGCGACGACGATCGTCGGCACGACGGTGATGACCAGCGCGATCACCAGCGCTCGGTCGGAGAGACCCACGGTCAGGTACGCGACGACGAAGAGCAGGATGCGCGGGATCGTCAGCAGCACGACGAGCCAGCCCTGAAGCAGGTCATCCACCCGCTTCGAGGCCCCCATCGCTGCGCCCGCTGCCACCCCGATCACCAGGGCGATCGCGAACGACGAGAGCACACGCTGGGTCGTGACCCAGAGATGGCCGAGGAGCACGCCGCGCTGGTGTTCGCGCGCGACGAACGCGAGCGTCTCGAGCGGCCCCGGTATCACCGTGGGCATCAAGCGCGCGCCCACGACCCACAGGACCAGCAGCGAGAGGTAGGAGGCGAGCGTCAGCCAAGGGCCGACGCCGCCCCCCACCTGCCGTGTCCTCGGTAGCGACCGGGCGGCGGACGGTGCCGCGGTATCAGCATCTACCGCCACCCGGTGGACCTACTCCCTCAGCGCGGCAGGAACTCGGTGGTGTAAGCCGCCGGGTCGATGCTCTCGACGCCCACCGCCTCCGGGCCGGCGAGCTCGACGAGGCGCTCGACCATGGCCACGAGCCCGTCTATCGACTCCTGGTCCCACTTGTCGGTCGTGCCGGCCTTCCAGCGCTCGATGACCTGCGGGAACTGGCTCGGGTCGGGCAGCGAGTAGAGGCCCTCGTCGAGGATCGTCTGCCAGAACGGGTCGTCCGC
>DASVCK010000245.1:0-4888 GCA_036381675.1 Trueperaceae bacterium
GCCTGACCTTCCTCGCCGCCGCTCGTCAGGATGCCCGTCTGCTGCAGGACATCGGCGAGCTGGCCGGCTTCGGCGTTGGAGAGGAAGTAGGTGCGCTGTTCCAGCACGACCTGCTCGGCGGCGCGGTCGAACTGCTCGAGCGCCGCTGCGACGCGGTCGTGCTGAGCGGCCGTGCCCACGACGACGATGCTGTTCGTGCCGGGGAGCGCCTCGACCTGCGCGTCAGGCACGGCGCGGGTGAGGATCTGGACGACCTGACCCGGGTCGTTGTTGACGCGGTAGAAGCGCTGTTCGGTGGGCTCGGCCTGAGCCTCGGTGTCTGCGGGCGCCTCGCCGGCCCGCAGGCGCGCTACCGAAGCAGGCGTGCCCACGACCACCAGGTCGTTCTCGAGCAACACGTAATCGAGGTTGTTGAGGGTCAGCACCACGTCCCAGACCTGTCGGAACGGCTTCGGGTCACCGATGTCGTACACGATGATCTCGTCGGGCACGTCGTCGGTGATGGCCGTGAGGTCGATCGACCGGGCCAGGCCCTGGATCATGGCGCGGAGCGACTCGCCCGATGCACCCGTCACGAACTCGACGGGCTGGTCGAAGCGCGGGTCATCGGGCAGGGGAGCCAGCTGACCCTGTGCGTAGACGGCCCCGAGCAGGGCGAGGAACGAAAGGACGATACCGATTCGCTTCATGATCACCGCCTGAGGTCCAAGGAGAGTGTCTGGGTTCTGTCGCCCTGCGTGAAGCGGGCCTCGTACCCCCGCAGGTCTGAGAGGATGATGTCCGTTTCGGGCAGCGCCTGGCCGAGCGTCAGGATGACTGGCGCGGTGAACAGGTTGGAGCGGAACACGCCCACGCTCAGCGGGCCGAGCACGGTGCCCGTGAAGCGCACGTCGTTGTCGCGGAGGTAACGGCTGAGCGGGTCCGCGCCCACGGCCAGAGGCAGCGAGTTGCTGGGCGTGCTCGCCTGGACGGGTTGCGAGAGCGGTCGGCCGGGGCCGAGCGGGTCGGGCACCGCGGCAGCCGCGTCGGTGGCGACGGAGGTGTCCACGGGCGCGACGTCAGCCGCCTCGGGCTCCGGCTCGCGCAGGGCGGCCAAGTCGCCGATGTTCGGAGCCACGGGCTCGACGACGACGGGAGCGCTGCGGGCGTCCCGGAGAATCTGGGGCGTCGCGGGCAGTGTGCCGGAGGGCAGCGCGCGCGGCAGGTTGGAAGCCACCACGCCGGCCGGGGCCACCGTCCGAGGGGCGGGGGCCCTGACGGGCTCGGCCTGCGCCTGTGGCGCCGGCGTCTGAGCCGAAGCCGAGGCCGCGGGCGGCTGTCCGTCGGACTGCACCTCGACGATCGTCGGGCTGGCAGGCGGCTGCTCCGCCTGTGCGACGACCTGCGGAGCTGCCACGGGTTCCGCCCTGACCACGACGGGGGAGAACGGGTTGATGGAAGCGCGTTGCGATGCCTGTGGGCGTGACGCACCCGCGGCTTCCTCGCCTGCGGCCTGGGCGCCTTCTGCCGCGGGCGGCCCCAGCACGAGGAACGGCAGCTGCTCGACGACGAGGTCCCGGGTGACCACTTGGTCGCCACCGGCCACGACGACGGGCGGGGCGCCGGTCTCAGGCGATACCGCCTGGGCGCCGGGCGCGGGCGCTGCTCCGTCGGCGGCGGCTGAGGCTCCCGCCTGGCCCTGGGCGCCACCTTCGGCCGTCGCCTGACCGTCAACGGCGGTCGGCTGGCCGTTCACAGCGGCCGGGGTGGACACGTCGGCTGCTTGGCCCGCTTGATCGCCGGCCAGGGCCGGCGCAGCTGCGCCGTTCTGAGCTACCGGCGTGCCGCCCACGTTGATGGCGCCGCTGGGCGTCTGCGAGCCGGCCACGGTGGATGCGCCTCCCAGGTCGCCCTGGTTGAAGAAGTTCACCCACACGAAGGCCGCGGCCGCGAGCAGCAGGGCGGCGATCAGGAAGCGGGCCGTCCTAGACAGTTGCATCTACTCCAGCTCCCCTGGGTCTTCGCCCGTGTAGACGTAGACCGTGAAGTCGTAAGAGGCGTTGAGCATCGGGTCGGACGATGCGTTGTCCTCGAGGGAGAGCGAGACGTTGCCGATCTTCGTGAACCGCTGGAGCCCCTCGAGGTTCCCGAGGAAGGACATCGTGTCGGCGTAGGTGCCTTGGGTGGCGACGCTGAAGCCGATGGGCCTGACCTCTTGTATCTGCTCGTTGGCGGATCCTTGGCTGAGCCTCTGCACCAGGACGTCGCTGTCGCTGGCCGATGTCCTCAGCTGGTCGATGAGGCCCGAGATGTCGCTCTCGCGTGGGAGCTCGGAGAGGAAGATGCGCCTATCCTCCTCGAGCTGCGCGACCGCCAGCCTGAGGTCGGGCAGGTTGCGCCTGGCGTCCTCGCCCCGCTGGATCTCAGTATCGAGTCGGGCGATGTCCGCCTCGAGCTGCGTGATCCTATCCTGGGTGGGCCGGTACATGTAGAAGTACCAGAGCGCGCCGGCCACCAGCGACAGGACGATCGCGATGATCGCGAGGTCGCGCTGACGAAGCTTGCTGAAGCTGAAGTTCCGGAACATCACTGTTCCTCCGCCACGGCGCCGACGGTCAGCGAGTAGTCGTACAGGTCGGTGTCCGACTGACGTTGCGCGCTCTGGAAGGCCACGCCGTAATCGGACGATGACTCCAGTGCCCTGATGAACTGGGCCAGCACCTCGGTCGAGACCACGGTGCCGCTGATGTTCATCTCGGCCACGATGGGTCGACCCTCGTAGCGGTTGGGGTCCGCCCTGTTGGGTACGACGGCGGACATGCTCAGCTGCCTGAAGTCGATATTGGGCCGCCCGGAAGCGCCCTGGGCCGGCAACGTCTCGAGCAGGCCTGCGATCTCACCCGTCCACACGATGCGGTTCTCGCGCACCGAGCGGGCGACGGCGATGAGCTCGTTCAGCTGCTGCTGGCGAGCCAGCAGGTCGCGCTGCTCGCGCAGGAACGGCTGCAGCAGGGCGAGCTGGTCTTCGCGGGCGAGCTTCTCACGTTGCAGGTTCGCCTCGGTCGTGCTGGCGAAGTACTGCAGCAGCGCGGCGACGCCCAGTACCAGGAGCGGGAAGAGGACGATGAGCAGGCGCCAATAACCCGGTTCGCGAACGCGGCGCAGGTTCTTGGGGAGGAGGTTGATGTTAATCAATGCCAGCCACCCCCCGCAGCGCGAGGCCCAGCGGCACCGCGAACTCCGAAGCGACCTTCTTGAGGTACTGGGTGTCGAAGCGGTTCTCGTCGATGTTGATCGTCAGCCAGGGGTCACCGAGCTCGACCCGGAACCCGAGCGCGTCGCCGATGGCCTCGGGCAGCCCGCGCAGCTTGGCGCCGCCGCCGGTGACCAGCATGCGGCTGATGTTCGCGTCGCCGCTCTGCACCCGGAAGAACTCGAGTGAGCGCCTGATCTCGGTGGTCAGCTCGACGAGCACCGGCCGCAGCGACTCGTAGACGCGGCCGGGCGAGAACTGCTCGCGCTTGGCGTCGAAGTTGAGGAGGTCTTCCTCGTCTTCGGTGGGGATGGTGGCGGTGCCGTACTCGATCTTCACCTCTTCGGCGCTGTCGAAGTCGAGCCCGAAGGCGCGCTGGATGGCCGCCGTGAAGTCGTCACCGCTGACGTTGATGTTGCGGTTCATCAGCACGCGTTGGCCCCGGACCAGCGTGACCGTTGAGGTGCTGGCCGCGATCTCGAGGACCACGCCGATCTCGTTGGCCTCCGTGTAGAGGTCGCCGGCGAGCGTGGTGCGGGTGAGGTGCTCGCCGAGGAGCGAGCCCTTCAGCGAGCGGAGGAGGGAGAAGGGCTTGACGTCGATGACGTACGGCTCCAGCCCCGCCTGCTTGAGGTACTCGACCTGCTGGGTCACCTCGTCGAGGCGGGCCGCCGCGATCACGACCTCGAGCTGTCCGCCCTCCTCCACGTCCTCCGGGTTGTCGAGGACGAAGTAGTCGAGCATGACCTCATCTATGGGGAAGGGGATGTAACGCTCCGCCTCCCACTTGATGGCTTCGTCTAGCTCTTGGACGGTCATCCGAGGCACGTGGATGTTCCTCGTGATCGCCTGCCGGTTGCTCACAGCCGTAACGGTGAAGCGCCGGCTGATGCCGGCGTCATGGAACAGGGCTTTGATCTCCTCGGCCAAGCCCTGTGCGTCCGTCACCTGGTCGTCCTGGATGAGGCCAGGCGGCATGGGCCGCAAGGCCAGCGAGCTCAGGGCGGGCGGAGTGCCGGGACGCAGCTCCACCACCTTGAGTGCGCTCGTCCCTACCTCGAGGCCTACCGCCTCGATCTTGGGACTCAGCCAGCGCGACAAGCGCTCGCGCGTTGAGGACATAGACGTCTCCTCCTCGAAAATCCTGGCGACTCTATCACGCAGTCCTCATGTTCCCGCGTGAAAAATACCAACCCCATCGGCCTTCTGGCGGTCTAAGGGTGGTGCGCAGAAGTGGCGTGCGGGAGCGGTACCGTGACTGACTAGATGAACCGGTCTATCTAATTACGAGCCTGGTCGTGGTGGATCCAGCAGGCGAGAGTCCCTACGAGTGCGACCGGTGCAGGTCGTTGAAGCGGACGTGCGAGTTGTGGAACTGGACCTCGAGCTGACCCGTGGGGCCGTTGCGCTGCTTGCCGATGATGATCTCGGCGATCCCGTGCTTCTCGCTGTGAGGGTCGTAGTACTCGTCGCGGTAGATGAACATCACGAGGTCGGCGTCCTGTTCGATGGCTCCCGAGTTGTGCATGACGACGCCGTCCGCCAGCCATGACGCCGGCCCTGGAACCGTCAGGTCGTAGACGTCGTGGGTGCCAGCCGGCGTGATGGCCACTATCTCGTCCCAGAGAAGATCCCACTCCACAGCCGGGTTAGCAG
>DASVCK010000246.1:0-9941 GCA_036381675.1 Trueperaceae bacterium
CACGGAGGCCATCGCTTTCCTCGAACAGGGCCAGATCGACGTGGGCGGCATCGCCATCGTCACCTCGCTGTGGAACGGCTGGAACCAGGGCATAGACATCCGGGTCTTCGCACCCGGCGGGCTCGAGCCGTTCGAGAACAGCCCCACGAAGTTCATGGTGCGCAAGGACCTCTATGACTCCGGCGCCGTGGACACGATCGAGGAGCTTCGCGGCCACACCGTGGCGATGGCGGGCGGCCCGGGTTCCGGCGGCGAGTACCTGGCGGCCAAGGCGCTCGAGCGCGGCGGCCTCACGATCCGCGACGTCCAGCCCATCAACCTGGCGAACGCCGACATGCCGGCCGGCTTCGCCAACGGGTCGATCGACGCCGCGGTCCTCGGTTCCCCCTACGCCGAGCAGATCGAGGCTGACGGCACCGGCGTCACCCTCGCCAGCGATCTTGTTCCTGGGCTCATGACGGTGGCGTTCGTCGGTTCCGGCCAGTTCCTCGAGGAGCGTCCGGAGGCGGCGCAGCGCTTCGCGCTGGGGCTGCTCGAGGCGGCGCGCATGATGCAGGGCGACGAGTACCTCTCGGACGAGAACATCGCCGCCTACCTCGCGTACGTGAACTCGACCGAGGAGGCCATCCGGACGGGCACGCCGGTCCTCTACGACCCTGACCTCACGATCCCCGTGGACGGGCTCGCCGACGTGGAGCGCGTGCACCGCGAGAACGGCCGCACCGACTACGACGAGCCCATCGACCTGAACGACGTCATCGTGACGGACTTCGCCGAGTGGGCGCTGCAGATGGCGGGGCCCTACCAGCCGTAACGGCCGGCCGGTTAGCTTGGGCTCGTGGGCCCGGGCACCGGGCGTGAGGAGTGGTAAGTCAGTTGGACGCCAAGGTCGTCGCCCGCGCGGCGCGTAAGGTCTACCCGTCGCTGGCGGGCGACGTCCCTGCGATCGTCGACTTCGACCTCGAGGTCCGCGAGGGCGAGTTCGTGTGCCTCGTCGGTCCTTCGGGCTGCGGTAAGTCGACGTTCCTGCGGATCCTGGCCGGCCTCGACTCCCTCTCGGCGGGCGAGGCGTTCATCGTCCCAGGCCCGGACCCGAACCGGCCCCTCAACAACGTCGTCTTCCAGGAGTACGCCGTCTTCCCGTGGAAGACGGTCAGGGACAACGTGGCGTTCGGGCTGCAGATGCGTGGCGTGCCTCCCCGCGAGAGGTCGAGCGTGGCGGAACGGTGGCTGGCCAAGGTGGGCCTGCGCCGTTTCGCCGACTACTACCCGGCGCAGGTCTCCGGCGGGATGAAGCAGCGCGTCTCGATAGCACGCGCCCTCGCGAACGACCCTCAGGTGCTGCTGATGGACGAGCCTCTCGGAGCGCTGGACGCCCAGACCAGGGCGGTGCTTCAGGAGGAGCTGCTGCGCCTCTGGGAGGAGACGAAGAAGACGGTGCTGTACGTCACGCATTCGATCGAAGAGGCCGTGCTCCTCGGCGACCGGGTCGTGCTGATGACGGCTCACCCGGGCACCAAGAAGGCCGAGTTCGTCGTGGACCTGCCCCGGCCGCGCGATCTGAGCACCACCCAGAGCCAGCGCTTCGCGGAGCTGACCGGCGCCATCTGGGCCGAGCTCCGCGAGGAGGTCGAGCGGGCGATGGAGGCGCAGGCATGACGCCCCGGCCACGCGCGGCGGTCATCCGGTGAGCTCCGCGGGGGCGCGGGCACCGGCGACGGCGCCGCCCGTGATGAGGCCGGCTGGCGACATCGTGTGGCCACTCGCCGGGATGGCCGCCATCGCCGCGCTGGGCAGCGCGCTCGGGTTGTGGCAGACGTGGTGGTGGGCGCTGTTGGCGGCCGAGTTCACCCTCCTCGTGTTCGCGGCCGAGGCGCTCGAGAGGCGGCTGCCCTTCCGAGCGAAGCGGGCGTACCAGTCGGCTCTGGCGTGGGTCTTCCCGGTGCTGGCGTTGGCCGCGTGGGAGTGGTTGGCTCGCAGCGCGATCCTCAACCCCCGTTGGTTCCCGCCGCCCACCCAGATCGCGGGCGCGCTGTGGGATCTGACCGTGAACGTGGACCGTTTCAGCGGGCTGTCGCTGTTGGGGCGGCCGTGGTTGCTGCCCGCCCGCATCGCCGAGTCGGGTTGGACCGGCGTCAGCGCCACCTTCGCGGAGAGCCACCTATGGGCGACGCTCTCGCGCGTGCTCATCGGCTTCGTCGTCGGTGCCGCGCCCGGCGTGCTGATAGGCATCGTCATGGGCCTCAACAAGACGGTGAGGGCGATGCTCGACGCCACCATGTCGGCCGTCTACGTGTTGCCGAAGATCGCCGTGTTCCCACTGCTCATGCTGGTCTTCGCCGACCCCTTCGGTGAAGGGCCCAAGGTGACGGTCGTGGCGATCTCGGCGTTCTTCCTGGTGGCGCTCTCGACGATGGCCGGCGTGCAGGGCATCGACCCCGTCCTCGTGCAGGCGGGCAAGAACTTCGGCGCCAACCGGTTGCAGATGTTCAGGCACGTGATCCTGCCCGGGGCGCTGCCGATCGTCTTCAACGGCCTGCGTCTCGCGCTCGGCACGGCTCTCATCGTGATCGTGGCGGTCGAGTTCGTGCGTTCGCAGACCGGCGTCGGCTTCCTCGTCTACTACCACTGGCAGGTGCTGTCGACACCGAAGATGTACGCGGCTCTGCTGGTGATCATGGGCATGGGCGTCGGACTGACGGTGCTCCTACAGTGGGTGGAGCGCCGGGTCATGCCGTGGCGCCGCTGAGCTAGCGCTGGCCGTCCTGACCCCGGTCCGGGCCGCCCTTGCTTGGCGCCGTGCGCGCGAACGTGGAGCCGGCGATGGGACCAACGACGAAGCGCGAGTAGAACGTGAGCAGCCTCCAGCCGAGGATGGCCGCGGCCACCGTGCCGCCGGCCGCCTGAACGGCGCCGCCCTGCGGGCGCGGGCCGGCCGAGCCGGCGACGAAGAGGGAGGCCGTGAAGATCTCCAGCAGGCCGGCTCCGCCCGGCGTGGGCATGAACGTCGCCAGGACCATGGGTACCTGGGCGATGGCCATCGTCGTCAGGAGCGGTGCTCCCGGCCTGATTGCCACGACCATCACCCAGAAGACCGCCAGCGTGCTCAGGTAGACCACGGCGGTCAGCAGGTGGAGCGCCGCCCTCTGCGTCAAGGTCCCGGACATGATCTGGCCGGAAGCGGCCTCGACCCTGGAGAAGAAGACGTCCGTGGTGGCTCGCCAGCGGGACAGCCAGCGGAGGCGGAACAGGCGCCTACCCAGGTTAGTGATCCAGTTGAGCCGGAACGACAGGACCCACATCATCCCCGCCGCCATGGCGGCGACGAGGGCCGCGAACGCCCACAGCTGTGCCGCCGACAGCGGGACGGCGGCGCGTCCGATGAGCAGCAGGCTGGCCGGTACCGAGTACGTCAGGAAAGCCAGGTCCAGCACCCACACGTACACGTTGATGGACCACGACTGGGCCCCCGTCAGCCCGTCGCGCAGCAGAGCCAGCGCGACCGCAGGTGCCTGGCCCGCGCTGCCGGGCGTCACGGCGGCGCTGAAGAGGCCCAACGAGTACGCGCGGAGGCAACTGCCGTAGGAGATCGAATGCCCGCCCAGCCTCGAGATCAGGCGCAGGCGCACCGTCCCGGCCGCGTAGTTCACCACTACCAGCGCCGCGCCTACCGCGAACGACCACGCCGGCACGCGCGCCAACGACCTCACGCTGCCGCCCAGGACCCACATCGTCACGCCGAGCCCGGCCATGCCGAACAGCACGGCCAGCCAGGCTCCGCGCCTCACGACTGAGGTCGGTAGAGGTGAGCGTACTCGGGACTGGCGGTGACCGGCAGCTGGGAGCGGATGAACTGCCGCTCCGACTCGAGCCACTCCGGCAGCTTGAAGGCCAGGCCCAGCTCCTCGAGCGGCTCATCGACGGTGAAGCCGGGTCCGCGCGTGGCCAGCTCGATGACCGCGCCTCCGGGGCCGGCGAAGTAGACGGAGCGGAAGTAGGTGCGTTCCTTCACCTTCGTCGGCGCCAGCCCGGCGCTCATGACCCGCTGCCTGGCCAGCTCGAGCGACTCGTCGTCCTCGACCTCGAAGGCGACGTGGTGGTAGCTGCCGCGCCCGAACGAGGTGCGCCCCTCCCTGCCGCTGGGTGCCAGTTCGACGGCGCGGGCCCCAGGGGACCCGGAGCCCGCTGGAGCCAGCCGCACGCGGCCGGCCTCGGACGCCACTTCATCGAGAGACAGGACTGCCGTGAGCGCAGCGCCGAACGCGCTCACATCGGCCGCTTCCAGCGTGACGTGGTCCACGCACGTGACGGCCTGTTCCGGGGGGATGAACGGTGGGGCGAAGTAGCGCACCGGCGTGAGCAGGCTGGCGGGGTCTGCCCCCGGCTCGGGCTTGGGCAGTGGGGGCGTCTCGCCCTCCACGACGGCCAGCCGGAGCCCATCCGGATCGGCGAAGGTGAGATGGTCCCGTCCCAACCTGTGAACCGTCTCGTAGGGCACCTCATGCTGCGAGAGCCTCTCGCTCCAGCTGTTCAGAGCACCGGGCGGCACCCGCAGCGCGACCTCGCTCGTGGCAGTGCCGCCGGGATGCCCGGCGCCCGCGCCCGGCCACGAGAAGAGGGTGAGGACGCTGCCCGGGTTACCGGAGGCGTCACCGAAGTAGAGGTGGTAGGTGGACGGGTCGTCGTAGTTGACCGTCCGCTTGACCAGCCTCAGCCCCAAGACGCGGTAGTAGAACTCGATGCTGTGCTGTGCCCGGCCCCCGATGCCGGAGGTGTGATGGACGCCGCGCGTCTGGACTGACAAGGTGATCCTCCGTCGCGCCTTTCGGGGCATGACCCGTTCCGAGCGTGCGCGTGTCCCGCTGTTGAAAGGAACGGTCCCGTTCCGCTAAGATAGCAAGGCTTTGCTGGCCGCCAGGCTCTGCCTTAGGCGCGGCCGCTATCAGGAAATGCCAACGGTAGCTCCACCGGGAATCGAGACGAGAGATGAAGTACAACAAAGGCGCCATCCTGCGCTCAATCGAGCAGCCGTTCCTCCGGGACGACATCCCCGAGTTCGCCACGGGTGACACGGTGCGCGTCGACTACAAGGTGGTCGAGGGCAACCGCAGCCGCGTCCAGGCGTTCGAGGGCGTAGTCATCGCCCGCAAGAACGGCAAGGGCGCCCGCAGCACCGTGACGGTCCGCAAGGTCTCCTTCGGCGAGGGCGTGGAGCGCGTGTTCCCGCTCAACTCGCCGCTCATCAGCAAGATCGAGGTCGTGCGGCGCGGCCGTACCCGCCGCTCGAAGCTCTACTACCTCCGCGAGCTCAGGGGCAAGGCCGCTCGCCTGAAGACCGACGTCGGTCGTCAGGAAGAGGACCGTGCTGCCGCACGCGCCGCCCGCGAGGGCAAGGAAGACTAAGGCAGCGCCAGCCACGGCCCGGTTCCGGGTCGCTGGCACCAGCACGTATCGGGGCCCCGGTCGGTGACGACCGGGGCCCTTCTACGGGGAGGTGCCGGGGTGCGGGCCTCAGGCGATGACGACGAGCTCTTCTGGGTCGAACTCGGTGGGGGAGAGCAACGAACCGGCGGAGGGCGACGCGAGGAAGCGCTCGAGCGCCTCGAGAGCCTCGTCGTCGATGCCCGAGCCCGCCTCGGCAGCAAGGATCGCCAAAGCCTCGGTAGAGGAGAAGGGGTCGCGGTGCGGCCGCGGTGAGGTGAGGGCCTCGAACTGGTCCGCCACCGCCAACAGCCGCACGTCGAACGGCAGCAGGTTCGCCGGCACCGAGCCGTGGTAGCCGCGGCCGTCGAGCCGCTCGTGGTGACCTGCGGCCAACGGGACGACCTCGGCGAACGCATCGGCCCACGAGAGGATGTGTTCCCCATACGCGGTGTGGCGCCTGATGACCTCGGTCTCGGTGGCGTCCAGCGCGCCGGTCTTGTCGAGGACAGCGTTGGAGACCCCCAGCGTACCGACGTCATGCAGCGCCGCGCCGCGGCTCAGGGCACGCCTGCGAGCGGCCATGTCGCCGGAGGGGTCCACCTGGTCGAGCATGCCTAGCACCAGTTCCCTTACCCGCGTCGAGTGACGCCTGGTCCAGGGCGACTTGGCGTCGATCACATGACCGAACACCGTGGCGATGCCGTCCAGCCGCTCATCATCCACCGCGAAAGGCTGCTCGAGCGGCTCGAGTTGGGTCAGCTGGTGCCACACCTGGTCGTGACGCAAGGACTCCACCAGGTCACCCGAGACGCGCGGATGCTCGAAGGCGGCGACGACCTCAGGGTCGAACCAGGAGCCCGCATGTTTCCGGGCCAGCGCCATCGCGCCGTCAGGGTTCGAGTCCCCGTACTGCTGGGTGACCGCCTGTGCCAGCGCGAGGATGCGGCCGGCCAGCGGGATGTCTTCGCCACTGAGACCCTTGGGAGCCCCACTGCCGTCGAAGTGCTCCGCCGCCGATCCGATCGCCTCCGCCACGCCGGGCCCCAGCTTCATCTCCGCCGCTAGCTTGGCGCCGCGCTCCGCGTGGGTCGTGACCAGGT
This sequence comes from Trueperaceae bacterium, assembly GCA_036381675.1. Classification (GTDB taxonomy): domain Bacteria; phylum Deinococcota; class Deinococci; order Deinococcales; family Trueperaceae; genus DASRWD01. The sequence goes on from DASVCK010000246.1 coordinate 6,525, forward strand.
TGGCGACGAGGTCGTAACGGCCCAGGCCGAGATCGAGGAGGTACTTGAGGCGCCACGGCCCCTTGACGGCGCCGATCAGTTGGCTCAGCACGAGCGTGCTGCCCTCCCGCAGACGCTCCATGTCGATGCGCCGCAGCGCCCGACGCAGCCGAGCGTCGTCGCGGCCGAAGAGGTGGAAGAGCTGCGCCGAGTTGGCGGACGCGCCCAGGTCCTTGAGGAGATGGGCGTGGTACAGGTCCGTCAGCTGCTTCTCCGGCAGCCCCAGCTGGCGGCCGATCCTCAAACCGACGACAGCCGAGCGCAGGGCGTGCTCGTGATGGTGCCCTTCGCTGACGTCAAGCGCGTGGCTAAGCGACGCCATGGTCTGACCCAACGTGACCGGCCGAGAGGTCTCCGGCCGCCTGCCCAACGAACCGGTCAGCAGACGCGGCGAGGAGCGTTCGATACGGATAGCGGGCTTCGGTCTCCTCGGGTCTAGGGTCACGTCACCAACCATGCAAGGTGGGCGCTTACGGCAGCCTTACGCGCCAGGAAATGCGAGTTAACTATCGTTTCACGAGGGTCGCACTATGTTCACCGAGCCGCTCTCCTCGCCCGGCGCACGCCTGCCGGCATCCCCGTGCTGGCCGCGGAAACGCTCTCTTGCGGCCTCTTTGCGCAGTCTGAGTCCGTCCTCATCCGGGCCGCCTAACCTGCCACGAGGAACGGGGGACGGAAGGCGGAATAGAGATGATCAGAGGCAAGCACTCGTTCGGATCGGTTCTGGCGCTGTCGGTTGTCACCGTCATCCTTTGCACGCTGGCTTGGGCCCAGGTGCCGGAGGGCACCACCGAGTACGAGCTACCCGGCGACGCCGTGTTCCCCGAAGGCATCGCGGTGGACGAGTCGGCAAGCGTCTTCTACGTCTCGGGTGCCGGCTCCGGCGGTATCTACCGGGTGGACATGGCATCGGGCGAAGCCACCGAACTCCTGCCGGCGGGCTCCCGTGGCCAGTTCATGACGATCGGGATGGACCTCGACGACATGGGCCGCCTGTGGGTCGCCGGCGGCGGCAGCGGCGAGGTGCTGGTGTTCGACACCGCGACCGGCGAGCAGGTCGCCACGTTCACCACCCCGCAGGGCCCGGCGCTGTTCCTCAACGACGTCGTCGTGACGAACGCGGGTGATGCGTACATCACCGACTCGAACCGTCCCACGCTCTGGCGCGTGCCCGCTGGAAGCGTTGAGAGCGGAGGCGGCGAGGCCGAGCCGTGGCTCGACTTCACCGGCACCGCGTTCGAGTACGGCGAAGGGTTCAACGCCAACGGGATCGTGTCCAACGAGGACGGCAGCGTGCTGCTCGTCGTCCAGGCCTCGACCGGGAACATCTACCGCGTAGATATCGCCAGCGGCGAGGTGGCACAGGTCGATGTGGGCGTCGCTGTCACTGGCGGCGACGGCATGGTCGTGGACGGCGACACCCTATACGTCGTCCAGAACGGCGAGGACCGCGTGGCCGTGCTGCAGCTGGCCGAGGACTGGACCAGTGGGGAACCGGTGGGCTACCTGGAGGACGAGCGACTGAGCAGCTCTGCCACCGCAGCCTTGGTAGGAGACGACCTGCTGGTGGTGAACTCCCAGTTCGCGGCCATGCAGGGAACGCCGGAGTTGCCGTTCACCGTCTCCGTGGTACCCACCGAACCGGTGGGCGGGGGGCAGTAGCCACAGCGGACGTTCCCCCGCGGACCGGCGCTCGCCTCAGCCGATGCGCGTGGCGAGGTAGCTGCACTGGCCTTGCCAGACCGTCTGCGCCTTACTGCGCGCCTCGTCGGGAGCGTTCACACGCACCCAAACGCGGCAGGGGAAGGTCACCGGGACGCTGTTGCCGGGCGAGTACGGGACGAACGTGCTGCTCGTGGTGCCCAGTTGTTCCTCCAGAAGGCGCTCGGAGCCGTCTATCGAGACGTAGACGCGCCAGTCGTACGTCAGCGACTCGGCGTCCGGGTTCTCGACAGAGACCACGGCGGTGAACCTCGGCGGCCGGGGTGCGTTCGGGTCCAAGCTCGATGTGCAGCCCAGGGCCTCGAAGTCGATGACGGCCCCGGCAGCGACCGACACGTCACCGCATCGGTACGGATCACCAGGTGGCATCCCGTGGAACTGGCGGGAGTACATGCCCGCCTTGCTGATCCGTGGGTAAGGGTTCTCCGGCGGCGACGCGACGTCGAGCGTCACGAAGCCCGCGCCCTCGGCACCGTCCTGATCGTGAACCGTGGCTCGCACCGTGCGGTCGCCCTGCGCTCCGAAGGTGATCTGGGCCTGGCAACCGCTGGCGGTGGTGACCTGATCCGGGGCGTCTACCGACCAGATGACGTACCGGCACAGCTCGCTCGGGTTGGGCTCGTTGACGTCGTGTACGACGGCCGTTACGGGGTACGGCTCTCCCTGGTGCGCCGTGCCGCTCGTCTCGATGTCCACGTCTGGTGACCAGTTCATCACGCTGACATCGAAGGAAGCATGGCTGGATCGCCCCCCGTAGCTCGCTGTCAGCTCCAGGGTCCTGACGCCAGCCGTCAGGAAGGTGTAGGGGAGGCTGGAGCCGAACGCGTACGGATCCGTGATCCAGCCGCCGTCGTAGATGAGCCCGTCTGCGTCCGACGTGACCTTCAGATCGACCGTCTTGGCGACGGGGTGGGTGACAGCGAAGAACTCTCCCAGGTCCTTTTCGACTCGCAGGTCCACCAGCACCGACTCGCGGGTCTGGATCCTCGGCGCCTCGGTGCTGCCCGGGTACTGCTGCTCGTGCTTCCAGGCGGCGCTGCGTTCAGGGCCGAAGTCCAGGGCGTACAGGGAGTCGAACAAGCTGCTGACGTACCGCGCCGGGACGTAGTAGTACCCGCCGTCACCTGCGCCGCAGCCCCATGAGTTCTTGAGCACGAAGTAGCCGCCGCCCGGCACGTCGGATGGGTGATGAGCTTCGGCCAGCTCCTCGTTACTTATGAAGCCCACGATCAGCGCCTCGTGACCGCCGTACGCGCCAGGCACCTCCTTGCCGCCAACGTCAAGGCGCGTGGTCGCGAAGTTGTCGACGTAGCCGTCGACGGCGTCATCCATGAAGCCCTTGTAGACGGGGAAGCTGGCTATGAGCGCGTGGCCGTTGGCGAGCAGCTGACGGTAGAGGTTCAGGTTGAAGTCGAAGACGGCGGAGTTATGCCAGACCTGGTAAGCCCGCACGGGCTGGATGCCGCCCCCCTGCGCAACGACGAGGGCGTAGGCGCAGTACTCGTCCCCGTCGTACTCGGTGCAGTACACCGGGCTCTCGTGGGCGGACTCCGAGCAGCTGCCGCCGTTCGCTCCGATGCCGTATGGGTCGCATGTGTCCTCGTAGGCGGCGGCGTCGCCGTCCGGCAGAGACGGACGGTTCGAAGCCTTGTTGTA
>DASVCK010000247.1:0-3789 GCA_036381675.1 Trueperaceae bacterium
GCCGGCCCGTGTCGTCATCTACACGACCTCAGAGGCGCCGGAAGCGAGCGGCGCCGAGCTCGAGGGCCGCGGAGCCCGGGTGGTGAGGGTCGTATCGGAAGACGGCAGGCCGAGCGTGACGGCAGCGCTGCGCGACCTGAACGAGCGGTCCGTGCGGAGCCTGCTCCTCGAAGGCGGCGGCACGTTGGCGTGGGCGTTCCTTACCGCGCGCTCGATCGACAGGGTGGCCTGGTTCGTTGCACCGCAACTGATAGGTGGCCGGGCCCCGGGACCGTTGTCGGGCCCCGGCGTCGAGACCCTGGCGGAGGCATGGCGCATCGAGGAGACCACGTGCGAGAAGATCGGCGACGACCTGCTGGTGCGTGGGCGCGTCGCGTACCAGGAGGTAGCCTGATGTTCACAGGCATAGTCGAAGAGATCGGCTCCGTTGCCCAGGTGCAGGAGTTGGACTCCGGCGCGCTCGGGCTCACGGTCTCGGCCAGCATCCCGTTCGTCAACGCGCTCCACGTGGGCGACTCGGTCTCGGTGTCCGGCTGCTGCCTCACCGTCGTGGAGCGGGCCACCGTCTCCGGAGGCACCTTCCGCGTGGAGCTGGTCGAGGAGACACTGAGCCGCACGGCTCCCCGGTGGACGCCCGGTTCGGACGTGAACCTCGAGCAGGCGATGACGGCCGGCGGTGCGTTCGGGGGTCACGTCGTGACGGGGCATGTGGACGGCGTGGCGGAGGTGGTGGCGGTGGACATCACGCCCGGCTCGAGCGTGATCCGCTTCCGGGCGCCGACCGCGCTCGCCGGTCAGCTCGTGCCGAAAGGTAGCGTGACGGTCGACGGCGTCAGCCTCACGCTCGTGGACGTAGGTGGCCCCGGCGGCTCCCGGCCGGAGTGGCAGCCGGCGGATTTCTCGGTCGCGCTAATCCCCCACACCCTGGCAGTCACGACGCTCGGCGCCCTGCGGGCCGGCGACAAGGTCAACGTAGAGACCGACGTCATCGCCAAGCACGTCGAACGGATCCTCGCCCTCAGGGAGGCCGGCCATGCACGCTGACCGGCGCGGCGGGTTCGCAAGCATCGACGAACTCGTCGCCGAGCTCATGACGGGCCGACCGGTGGTGCTCGTCGACGACGAGGACCGGGAGAACGAGGGCGATCTCGTGCTGGCGGCAGAGTCCGTCACGGCCGAGAAGCTGGCGTTCATGATCCGGCACACGGGCGGCGTGGTGTGCCTCGCCATGGCGAACGAGATGGCCGACCGCCTCGACCTGCCGCCCATGGTCAAGCACAACACCGCGAGCAGAGAGACCGCGTTCACCGTCTCCATCGAGGCGCGTGCCGGCGTGACCACAGGCATCTCCGCGCAGGACAGGGCGACGACGATCCGCGCGGCGATCGCGGACGACGCAGGCCCAGACGACCTGGCGCGACCTGGGCACGTCTTCCCGCTGCGTGCTCGAGACGGCGGCGTCCTGAGGCGCGCCGGCCACACAGAAGCGGCGGTGGACCTGTGCCGTCTCGCGGGCTTCAAGCCGGCAGCAGCCATCTCCGAGCTCATGCACGACGACGGCACCATGATGCGGCTGCCCGACATACGGGGGTTCGCCCGCGAGCACGGTCTGCTCGTGGGGTCGATCGCCGACCTGATCGCGTACCGGCTCGCCCGTGAGAGCACCGTGAAGCACGTCGCCTCGGCCGACCTGCCCACCGACTACGGCCTGTTCCGCATCCACGGCTACGTCGACGAGCTGCGCGGCGACGAGCACGTCGCGTTGACACTGGGCGACGTGACCGGCACCGACCCGGTCCTGGTACGCATGCACTCCGAGTGCCTCACCGGCGACGCCCTGCACTCCTTGCGCTGTGACTGCGGGTTCCAGCGCGATGCTGCGCTGGCCGCCATCGCCCGCGAGGGGCGCGGCGTCCTCGTCTACCTCCGCCAGGAGGGGCGCGGGATAGGGCTCCTCAACAAGATCAAGGCGTACGCGATGCAGGACGAAGGCTCGGATACGGTGGAGGCCAACGAGCGCCTTGGCTTCCTGCCGGACCTGAGGGACTATGGCGTGGGCGCGCAGGTTCTGGTGCACCTGGGCGTACGCCGGCTGCGGCTGCTGACGAACAACCCGCGGAAGATCGCCGCGTTGGCAGGCTTCGGCCTCGAGGTGACCGAGCGCGTGCCGCTGAAGATCTCACCCAACCCCCACAACGAGCGCTACCTGCGGGCGAAGGCGGACAAGCTGGGCCACCTGCTCTAGCGGAACGGATGAGCCTGGTCCAGCGTGGTCGCCTCCGGGCCACTTCCTAGGCAGATGAAGACGCCAAACGGTCAGGCTGCCGACCCGACGAACTTCGCCAGGTCCTCCAACCTATGGCTCCAGAAGATCGCCAGACCGGCCCGTTGGGCTTCGAAGAGGTTCGCAGGGTTGTAGACCCCACTCAATACAGCTGCCGGCACGGTCGTCGCCCGGCCGAAGTCCGATAACCACTGCCTGGCCTTGTTCGCGGCTTCGTGGTTGACCCTCTTGTACGAGTTGACGTCACTGTTGCTGACCTTGCACTCGATGGGCATGATGCGCCCGTCTCGAAGGTGCACCAGTATGTCTGCCCGTGTAGAGCCGAACTTGCTCTCCCCACAGAACTGCCCCGCCTCCGGCGCCAGGTGTGGTTGAGGTACCGTTCTCGTCGGGACCTGTTCGAACCCTTCCGCCCGCAGAACGCTTTTCACCAGGTCTTCTTGATTGCGTTTCGCGTCGTGTCGTCTCGACGTCTCCACCACCTTGGAGGCCACGAGGACCGAGGATGCGGCGACGGCCAGCCTCAGCTCTCCGTTCGTAGGTTGACGGCGGCCTGGCACCCATGGGAAGCGATGGGGGTCGATGATGCGCATGACTACGTCCCTGACTCGGAGTGCAAGCTGTGGATCGTTGCGCAGGGCCTTGGTGGAGATCTTCACTCCCGCGAGAGTCTTCAGGTCGTCATCGCTGATCGGAGGAGCCGTGAGGTATCTGAACGCCGTTCGCGACTCCTTGTCGGCAAGGATGGCTGCGGTGACCTCACCGGTGTTGTCGGCGATCACTCGAGGCAGATCTTTTATCAGCGCTTCGAAAGTACGTGCGACGGACTCGTAGCTCTGGACGTACAGCTCTAGTGGTTCAAGCAATCGGCGGTCACGGAAAGAGTTCCGGGCTGCCGTGGCGTCCCGAGTCAGTTCGTCGAGGTTCCATCGACGTGGGTACTGCATTCAGCTCCTCGAGTGGAGGGATTCGGATGCGCTCGAGTTCCTTGGGCTCGAACTTCGTGAGTCCTCCGGCGTATGTCCGCCCTTGCTCAACACTGACCGTGTGATTGAGCCACGTTACCACCGTCTCGATCTCCGTCTGGCTGAGAGGCGCACGGGGATAGAGCCCGTGAGCGACGTTGATGTGCCTTGCTCGTCCGGGGTTCAATACGAAAGTAGGGGCGCGCCGGGCCATGTAGGTCACGAGTACCGGCGCGGGTGCTCGCAGGCCGACCGACCACCACGATCTGCGGTGTCGCGCGACGTAACCATCGTTCGCGCCCTGAGCCTTCGCCCACTCCAGGAACGGCAGCACCAAGGAGCCCTCGAGCTCGCTTAGCTCCTCCAGGTCCGGCGGCAGGTCCAGCACCCGCCGCAGGGCTACATGTTCGTCTAGCGTGGGTGCCGCCTCGATTAGTTCTCTCGCCCGGGTCACGGTGGGGAACAGGTAACGCTCCGGTAGCCGCGCTCGATACGCCCCTTCGATCCAGACCTTGTTGGCGCCAGTGACCTGCCCACGGT
>DASVCK010000248.1:0-4969 GCA_036381675.1 Trueperaceae bacterium
GCGCTTGGACGGCGTCAGCGTGACGCTCTCGTTCCTTGACCGCTTCTACGAGCGCTCGGGCGACGCCGGCATGAGCACGAGGACGCAGCGGCTGGCTCGCCATGTGCTCCTGGGCGGCGGCACGCTGCTGGGCCGCCGTGAGGCTAGCTTCGCAGCCACGTTCCTAGCCCCGTTCCCGGCGAGGCGGCACACGGACATCCGGGCGGAGATCGCGGCAGACGTGCTTGACGTGTTGGGTTTCGTACTGCCGGCAGCGCGCTGGAACGCCGCCAACCTGCGCGAGCACGGCGGGTTCGTGGCGGAGGCCGTGGTGAGCGTGAGTTGGGTGCCGCGCCGCCTGGTCAAGCGTGTGTTCGTCTACTACATCGGTGACGCCGTGCACGTGGGCTGAGGCGTCAGTCGTCGTGCTCCAGGACGTCGGGGCGCCACTGGTAGCGGCGCAGGTCCACGCGTTCCGCGCCGCGCTCGCCTGTGGACACCGCGATGCCTTCTTCTCGCAGCAGGGCCACCTGCAGCTCGCCATGTCCGACCTTGTAGGTCGAGATCCCGCCAGAAGCGTTGATGACGCGGTGCCACGGGACGTCGTCCTCCGTCTCCGAGATCCCGAACAGCACGGCCCCCACCTGCCTGGCTGCGTGAGGTGAGCCCACCATGGCGGCGACCTGGCCGTAGGTGACGACCAGACCCCTCGGCACGGATCTCACGACGTCGAGCACGGCTTCCCGGAACGTTGGCACGGCCGACACGTTACCGCCGCGAAGGGCTTGGGGCCCCGTCGCGGTCAGCGGCCAGCGGGAGCGGCCTTGCTAGAATCGGCAGCCGAGCGGAGGTCTAGAGCAGCATGCGCGCCCACGTCGTCACCTACGGGTGTCAGATGAACGAGTACGACACCCACACCATCAACTCCGAGCTGGTCGCGGGTGGCCACATGCTCGTCGATGACCCCAAGGACGCACAGCTCGTACTCCTGAACACCTGCGCCGTGCGCGGCAAGCCAGTCGAGAAGGTCGTGTCGTTCCTCGGCGACCTGCGCAAGGAGCGGACCGCCGGCCGAGACGTGAAGGTCGGCCTGATGGGCTGCCTCGCCCAGCTGGACGAGGGCAAGGAGCTGGCCGAGAAGTTCGCCGTTGACCTGCTCATCGGCCCTGGAGCCATCACCTCCGTTCTGCCCGCGATAGATGAGCTGGAGAGCAGGACCGAAGCCGCCCTGGTCGAGCGCCGCGGCTTCGACCCCGAGCTGCACGACCACCTCACGCCGCCTCCCGGCGGCCTGACAGGCTTTCTGACGATCATGCGCGGCTGTGACCACCACTGCACGTACTGCGTGGTGCCCCAGACGCGAGGCCCCGAGGTCTCGCGCCGCCCCGAGGCCGTCTTGGCCGAGGCCGAGGCAATGGTCGCCACCGGCGCCTGCGAGATCACGCTGCTAGGCCAGAACGTGAACTCGTACGGCCTGGGCCGGCCCGGCTTCCCTTCCTTCCCGGAGCTGCTGCGCATGGTCGCGCGCACCGGCGTGCAGCGCGTGAAGTTCACGACCAGCCACCCTATGAACTTCTCCTCCGAGCTCATCGATGTGATCGCGGAAGAGGACGCCGTCTGTAACTACGTTCACCTACCCGTCCAGTCCGGTTCCGACAGGGTGTTGCGCCGCATGGCCCGCGAGTACCGGCGCGAGCGGTACCTGGACATCGTCCGCGAGATCAGGGCCAAGGTGAAGGACGTGGTGATCTCGACGGACGTGATCGTGGGCTTCCCCGGTGAGACCGAGGCGGACTTCGAGCAGACGCTCAGCCTCTACGAAGAGGCCGGCTACGAGCAGGCCTACATGTTCATCTACTCGGCCCGTCCCGGCACGCCCGCGTACAAGCACTTCGACGACATGCCGCGGGAGGTCAAGACCGAGCGGTTGGCGCGGCTCATCGAGCTGCAGAAGCGCCTCTCCCTGGCAGCGAACCAGCGCCTCGTGGGCCGTGACCTCCGTGTGCTCGTCAAGGAAGTGGGCCGCGACGACGCCTACGTGGTAGGGCACTCCGACCAGAACCACACGGTACTCGTACCGCGCCACCAGGTGGGAGCGATGGGCCTCAAGACGGTCCGCGTCGAACACGCCACGCCACACGCGCTCTACGGCAGCGCGATAACGAACGAGGCGGGTGCCTACGTGCCCCTGTCCATGGCGACTTGAGCGAAGAGACGTCGAAGCCAGCGGCCCAGCTCGCGATCGTGCAGGAGGGCCGCGTGGCGCTCGTCGGCCGCGCTGACGGCCGGCTGGGCCTGCCGGAGTTGCCGGGCTGGGACGGCGATGCGTGGGCTTACCGGAAGGCTCTCGCCTCGCTCGACGGCCAGGCGCCCGCGCCCTTCCGATCACGGGTGACCCACCTCACGCCTCTGCACTTCGGGCAGGGCGGCACGGCACCTGTCGGGTTGGCAGAGGCGCGTGACGGCGACGTGGCAGCGGACGCCTGGTGGACGCCGGGGGACCCGGCACCAGCAGACATGCCGGAGCTGGCGTCGAGCGGCCTGGAGGCGGCGCTGACGCGGCGCTTCACCGGTCGCCCGTGGCCCGCGTTCTGCATACCGGGAGCGACCACTCTGCTCAGCGCGACGGTCGCGGGCGATGGCGTGCTGAGCAGCCGCGCCTCCATCTCCACAAGCGGTGCTCCGGACGGCCCACTCGAGCTCTTGCAGGAGCAGGGCTGGTCGCTCTCGAGCGTCTGGCGCAACGAGGAGCTGGTCCTCAAGCTCACGAACCCCGCCTGGCACGGCGAGGCAGCGACGACTGGGCTGCTGGCGCAGCTTGCGCCGGCTGAGGTCCCGGAGGTGCTCAGCGCCGGCGTGGTGACAGGGGACCTCGCGCAAGGCCCTTACCTCGTGCAGCGGCGGGTGGTCGAGCCGCCGGAACCCGAGGACCTTCAGGAGCGGCACGCGAGGAGCCTGGCCGCCCTTTTAGCCCTCGCGCGCGTGCAGGTCGCCAGCACAGGCCGCGAGGAGGAGCTATTGCGAGCGGGAGCCGCTGACCGCACACCCGCCAAGACGGCCGCGGAGCTGGAGTGGTTGTGGCGGGCGGTCGCGCCCGATCTGGGTGAGGAGGACCGCGCCAAGCTGCCCACGCTGGATACGCTGGCACGTGAGGTGCTCAGGCGCCTGCACCGCTCGCCCGCCGTCGTCGTCCACGGGGACCTCCACCTGGGCAACGTGCTGCAGGACAGCGAAGGCGCTCCTCAGCTCATCGACTGGACCGATGCCGCCCTGGCGTGGCCGGGAGCTGACGCGTACCTGCTGGTACAGCGGTTCCACGCCATGGAAGACGAGCGCGAACAGCTGGTGAGTGCCTACGTTGAAGCTCTGGGGCCCGAACACGAACAGGGTGTGCGGTTGGGTCTCGAGGTGGCACCGCTGTATCACGCCCTCAGCTACCTACGGATCCGCGAGTTCCTGCCTCACGAGCTGGTTGGCCCGTTCGGCGGCGAGGTGGCCAAATACGTGAAGCGCCAGTTGGAGGTGTTCGGGCTCTGAGTGCGGCGCACGCTACCGACGTCGCCGTATCGCGCGACTGGGCCGTCAGCGTCTTCGTCGTCTGGCGGGGCCGTGTGCTGCTCCACCCCCACCGCAAGCTGGGCATCTGGTTGCCACCGGGTGGCCACGTCGAGCCGGGCGAGCTGCCCGACGAAGCCGCCGTTCGCGAGGTCCTGGAGGAGACGGGCGTTGCGGTCGAGCTGGTTGGCGACGCGGCGGTGACAGCCCCTGGGCCCCGCCAACTGACCAGGCCCCGCGGAGTGCAGCTCGAGCAGATCACTCCCGGGCATGAGCACATCGACCTCGTCTACCTGGCCCGGCCGATTACGCCGTACGACGGCTCGGTCGGTGGCGACGAGGCAGGCTTCGGCTGGTACGACCTTGACGGCGCGCTGGGGCTGCGGTTGACGCCGGAGCTGGACGCTTGGGTAAGGCTGGCGCTCGACGAGGTCGACTAGAAGCTCACGGCAGAGGCAAGCCGGCTGGCCGTGGGTCGCTGCGGCACCGCGTGGTAGACTCTCGTCCGGCTTTGGGCCGGTGTGACGGGGCGTAGCGCAGTCTGGTAGCGCACCTGCTTTGGGAGCAGGGGGTCGCAAGTTCGAATCTTGCCGCCCCGACCAACACCCTTTAGCTGGCTTGGCGCGCTAGCCCTCGTCGGTCGACGAGCGGCGCGGGCCTAGGCGTCGCTGCTATCATCCCGGCACGGCAACGGACGGCTCCGGTCTCCTCGAGCGCGAGCAGCTATTGGATCAGCTGTTGGCGCATGTAGCCGCCACCCAGAGCGGCGGCGGCCGCATGGTCTTCGTGGGCGGGGAGGCCGGCGCCGGCAAAACCTCCCTAATCGAGGCGCTGCGGGCGCGCTTGCCCGCGAGAACGCCGTTCCTCTACGGCGCCTGCGACCCGCTGGACGTCCCGCGACCCCTGGCGCCGCTCCTCGACATCGTCGGCGGACTCTCCGGGAGCCTCCGCGACATCGTCTCCTCCGGTGCCGATCGCCAGACACTCTTCACGGCGCTCGCCGACGAGCTCGGGGCCGCCACATTTCCTCTCCTGATCGTGTTCGAGGACGTGCACTGGTCGGACGACGCGACCCTGGACCTGTTGCGCTTCCTGGGCAGGCGCATCGAGGCATTCAAGGTCACGTTGGTGGCGACCTACCGAGACGACGAGGTGGGCACGGCGCATCCGGTGCGTCGCCTCCTCGGTGACCTGGCCAGGGTCGTCAACATCCACCGTCTACACGTGCCGCCGCTGAGCCTCGAAGCCGTCCGCGCGCTGATCGGGAACCGCGGACTTGACCCGGAGCACGTGTACGGCCGGACCGGTGGCAACGCGTATTTCGTCTCCGAGGTGATGGCAGTCGAGGGGGACGGCGTGCCCGTCAGGGCGGGCGACGCGGTGCTTGCACGGGCGGCGCGACTCTCGCCGGTAGCGCGGAGGGTCCTCGATCTCG
>DASVCK010000249.1:0-10724 GCA_036381675.1 Trueperaceae bacterium
CCGCGAGTTCCGCCTCGGAGAGGGCCGCGTCGTCCGGGTCACCCGTAAGGTCGAGGGTGCAGTCCGGGCCCCTCATGCTTACCGACCTGGTGTGGAAGCCCGGCAGCCCGTCCGCGGCAACGCCACGCGACGCGCCCACGCGCACGAAAGCCTGCGACAGCATGTGCTGGGCGCTGTGGCGCTGCATGTGAGCGTACCTACGGTCCCAGTCGACCCGCCCGACCACGCTGTCGCCGATCGCCGGCACAGGCCCGTCTCCCACCAGGTGCCACACCTCGGCGGCGCGTGCCTCCACGTCGACGACCCTGGCTTCTCGCAGGAACCCCTCGTCGTGGGGCTGGCCACCCGCCGTCGGGTAGAAAGCTGAGCGGTCGAGGAGTACCCATTGGCCCTGCTGGTCCTCCTCCACGCTCAGGACTCGCGCTTGGAAACGCGTCAGGTAGCTGTCGAGGCGGTCTAGTCGCACCGCCAGAGTCTAGCCCCGGCGCGCGCGTTCTCCGGAGGCAGCGACGCGGGAAGGCTTGGGCTAGCATTACCGCCACATGAGTGAAGCCGTGGTGGGCCTCAGACGCGTTGACGACTTCGACGAGGTGGGCGAGACGAGCTTGGATGCCGTCGTGGCCGAGCTACTCACGGGCCTCGGTGAGGACATCACCCGTGAGGGCATGGTCAAGACGCCGCAGCGGGTGGAGCGGTCGCTGAGGTTCCTGACCAGCGGCTACTCACAGGATCCGCGCCAGGTGATCAACGGTGCGCTGTTCGCTGCCGAGAGCTCGGAGATGGTCGTGCTCACCGGCATCGAGTTCTACTCCCTGTGCGAGCACCACATGCTGCCGTTCTTCGGCACGGCGTCGATAGGTTACGTACCGGGCGACAAGATACTCGGGCTCTCGAAGTTCGCCCGCGTGGTCGACGTGTTCGCCCGGCGGATGCAGGTCCAAGAGCGCATGACGGCGCAGATCGCGGACGCGCTCGACGAGATACTCGAGCCGCACGGCGTGGCGGTCGTGACGAGGGCCAGTCACCTCTGCATGATGATGCGCGGCGTCGAGAAGCAGGGCTCCATGACCGTGACCAGCGCCATGCGCGGCATCTTCCGCGAGGACGCGCGCACGCGTCAGGAGTTCATGCAGGCGATCGGCCGCCACGACTGATCTTCACGCGCACCAGGGGCCTTGCATATTCCGACGCCGGCCCCGATGCCCAGTGACCCAGGCGGACCGAGTCGTCTAGAAGGTCGTCCTCAACCGGCGTTCGCCGCCAGCCAGGCCGCGACGCCACCCAGCTCGGGGGCGGGCACGTGCTCGTCCGACGCCGCCAGCGCGTCGGGGTGGACGTCGTCTCCAACCGCCACGGAGTGTCCGGCCCAGCGCAACATGCTGACGTCGTTCAGCCCGTCGCCGAACGCCACCACGTCCTCGCGCTCCACGCCCAACAGGCCGGCGATATGCGCCAACGCGGAGCCTTTGTCGCCCCCCTGGGGCACGATCTCGAGCCAGTCGTCTCCCCAGGCGTAGCGCACGAGGTGGGGCAGGCTCTCGACGAGCGCCCTCTCGATCTCGGGGTGGCGCCCGTTGGCGTGGAAGACCACCTTGTCAGCGTCCAGGGTCAGCCCCCTGGCGTAGCGGGAGACGGTACGGCCTTGACCGTGCGCGTACTGCCACCTGACGTGTTCCGGGTCGCGGACGTACATGCAGTCGCCCACCACGCAGGAGAACTCGAGCTCGACGTCGTCCAGGTAGCCGTCGATGATCGTGGCCACCTCCGCCGGTTGCAGGTGGCGACGCACGAGCAGGGAGCCGTCCGCGGCCAGGATGGTGGAGCCGTGGTTGACCGCGTGCGGTCTGTCCACGGCCAGGATCTCGAGGTACTCGCGGGCGGCGATCAGCGGCCTCCCCGTCAGCACCGTCACGTGATGACCGGCCGCCCTAGCCGCCATGACGGCGTCCGCCGTCTCTGCGGGGAGGCGGAAGTCGTCGGTCACCAGCGTCTTGTCCAGGTCGAACGCCAACAACATCGAGCCAGGGTACCAGGGGCTTCACGCTTTTCAGGTGCGGCGCTACATCCCCTCATGGCGCACCGACAGGGGCGGCCCGGCGCGACGCGGCCGCCCTTAGCAGCGGGCGGCTCTGACGAATGTGGCGCCGTTACCCCCGACTCGCGGCGGCAGACTGTGTCGCCTTCGCGATCGCCTGCGTTCAGGACGTCGCGCACACCGGGTGTAGAATCCGTGAGCGCGCCGCGCCCACCTCGTTTGACGGGCCGCGGAGCATGGAGGTTGAGGCATGTACCGAGGCCGTGAAGGCCAGTGGGCGTACTTCCTTCACCGGATCTCCGGTATCGCGATCGCCCTCTACCTGCTGCTGCACGTGTTCGACATCAGTCTCGTGATGTGGGGCCCGGACGGCCCGTTCAACCGCTTCCTGCTCTTCTATCACCAGTGGCCGTTCCGCATCGGCCTCGTCCTGATCATCGCCGGCGTCGTCTACCACGCCCTGAACGGTCTGCGGATAATGATCCTCGACTTCTCCCAGTGGGGCATCAGGTACCAACGCACCATGTGGTACGGCGTGCTCGTCGTCACCACAGCCATCGGTATCCCGGTGCTGTTCAAGATCATCCCCGAGATCGTGGGCGGGGGAGCCTAGATGGCGACCGACACACGCACGCAGCGCACGCCGCGGCCGCGCACCCTGCGCGACGCGCGGGCCACCTACCACACCAACAGCGAGCTGGCGTGGTGGGTGTTCATGCGCATCAGCGGTTTCCTGCTGATCTTCCTCGTCTTCGCGCACCTGTTCGCCAACAACATCGCCACCAACGCCGGCACCATCGACTACGAGTACGTCGCGCAGCGCCTGGCGCAGCCGGCGGTGCGGGTCATGGACTCGTTCCTGCTCGGCCTGGCGCTCCTGCACGGCATGAACGGCTTGCGGTACTCGATAGACGACTACTTCAAACGGCCTCAGGTCAGGTTCTGGGTCAAGGTCGTGGTGTTCACCATCGCCGGCGCGATCTTCGTCGTGGGCGTCATGGCGCTGTGGACCTTCACCTTCGACGAGATGGGCGAGGCCGTCAGGAACCTGGGACAGTGACCCAGAGCGAGCTGTCACAGCGAGCGGCAACGCGGGTGGGGGACAGATGAGCGGTTTCCACAGGTTCGACGTCATCGTGGTCGGCGCCGGCGGCGCGGGTCTCATGGCGGCCCGTTACGCGGCGCAGCACCCCGGCGTCTCGGTCGCCGTCATCTCCAAGCTGTACCCCACGCGGTCCCACACCGGCGCGGCACAGGGCGGCGTGGGAGCAGCCCTCGGCAACGTGAGCGAGGATCACCCGGAGTGGCACGCCTTCGACACGGTCAAGGGCGGCGACTACCTGACCGATCAGGACGTCGCCGAGGTCTTCTCGCACGAGGTCATCGAAGCTGTCTACGAGCTCGAGCACATGGGGCTGCCGTTCAGCAGGCTGCCCAACGGCAAGATCGCTCAACGCAAGTTCGGCGGGCACACGCGCGAGCACGGTAAGTCCGCGGTAGAGCGCGCCTGCTATGCGGCCGACCGCACCGGCCACATGATCCTGCAGACGCTCTACCAGCAGTCCATCAAGGACGACGTCACCTTCTTCAACGAGTTCCACGTCCTCGACCTCGTGATGGACGACGGCGCCTGCCGAGGCGTCGTCGCGTACGAGCTGGCCACGGGCGAGATCCACACCTTCCATGCCAAGGCCGTCGTGCTGGCCACCGGCGGGAACGGCCGTATGTTCAAGGTCACCTCGAACGCCCACGCCCTCACCGGCGACCTCATGAGCATCGTCTTCAGGCGGGGCATCCCCATCGAGGACCCGGAGTTCTACCAGTTCCACCCGACCGGCCTGTACAAGATCGGGGTGCTGCTCACCGAGGGCGCCCGCGGCGAGGGCGGCATCCTCCGCAACGCCGAAGGCGAGCGCTTCATGGAGCGCTACGCGCCCACGATCAAGGACTTGGCACCCCGCGACATGGTCAGCCGCGCGATGTACCTCGAGATCAGGGAGGGGAGGGGCGTCGGCCCGAACAAGGACTACATCCACCTCGACCTCACGCACATCGACGGGCACATCATCGAGGAGCGCCTCCCCGACATCACGGAGTTCGCCCGCATCTACCTTGGCGTCGACCCCCTCACCCAGCCGGTGCCGGTCCAGCCGACCGCGCACTACGCGATGGGCGGCGTGCCCACCACCATCGACACCAACGTCATCCTCGATGGCGCGTCCACCATCGTTCCCGGTCTCTACGCGGCCGGCGAGGTGGCCTGCGCGAGCCTGCACGGCGCCAACCGCCTGGGCACCAACTCGCTGGGCGACCTGCTGGTGTTCGGTCGCCGGGCGGGCAGGAACGCCTCCGCCTACGCCGCCGGCGCGACGCACGAGCCGTTGCCACGGGACGCCGCGGACCAGGCGCGGGCACTGGTGGACACGGCGCTGAACGGCCCGCACACCGAGCGCGTATCGCACCTGCGGGCCGAGCTGCAGCAGTCGATGATGGACAACGCCTCGGTCTTCAGGACGCAGGAGACGCTCACTGTGCAGGCCGCGAAGGTCGACGAGCTCAGGCAGCGCTACGCGAGCATCGGGGTGGACGACAAGGGCAAGGTCTACAACACCGAGCTCATGGAGGCGCTGGAGCTCGGCTTCCTGCTCGATAACGCTCGCTTCCTCGTCCACGCCGCCCTCAACCGCACGGAATCCCGCGGCGCTCACTCGCGCGAGGACTTCCGCGAGCGCGACGACGACAACTGGCTCAAGCACACGCTCGTTCACCAGGACGGCGAGGGCTTGCGCATCGACTACAAGCCCGTGGCACTGGGTCGTTACGAGCCCAAGCCGCGCGTCTACTAGGCGTTAGGAGCGTCATGCAGAACGTACCTGCTCAAGGATCCGGCGGCGAGCCTGCTCGAGGGGTGGCCCATGAGTCCATGCGGATCACGGTCCGCATCAAGCGTTTCGACCCGGAGGGCGACAAGAGGTCGCGCTGGGAGGAGCATGAACTGGACGTCGACCCGAACGAGCGGGTGCTCGACGTCCTGAACGACATCAAATGGGAGCGCTCAGGCAGCTTGGCCTTCCGGCGCTCCTGCGCGCACGGCATCTGCGGTTCCGACGCCATGCTCATCAACGGCCGCAACCGACTGGCCTGTAAGGTCCTGGTCAAGGACCTCGGCAGCCGCATCACGGTCGAGCCGTTACCTGGCCTGCCGGTGCTGAAGGACCTGATCGTGGACATGGAGCCGTTCTTCGACTCCTACAAATCGGTGCTCCCGTACTTCATCAACGACGACCAGCCGCCCGCCACAGAGCGCCTCCAGAGCCCGGAGGAGCGCGAGGTCTTCGACGCCACGACCAAGTGCATCCTGTGCGCGGCCTGCACGTCGTCCTGCCCGGTGTTCTGGACGAACGGCCGCTACGTCGGCCCGGCTGCGATCGTCAACGCGCACCGGTTCATCTTCGACTCGCGCGACCATGGCGCGGCCACGCGGCTCGACATCATGAACGACATGAACGGCGTGTGGCGCTGCCGCACCGCCTACAACTGCACCGAGGCTTGCCCGCGCGGCATCCCCGTAACCCAGGCGATCGAAGAGGTCAAGCGCGCGATCCTCTACCGTCGGGCCTAACTGGCCGGCTAGACAGGCTCACCCACCGTCGCTCTACCATCCTCTGTATGCAGGAGGTGATCTAGGTGGAGCGCCCTCTTGACGAGGCGTCGGCGCACGAGCACTTCTCGGCCGACTGCTTCAACCGCACGTGGGACCTCATGGAGAAGCCGGACAGGACGTCGCTGGAGGACGAGGAGATGCTCCTCGCCGCACACGCCTCGCTGTGGCATTGGATGCAGCGCCCGGACTACGCGCCCGAGAAGCGAGCCATCGGCCACTGGCAGCTCGCCAGGGTCAGCTGCCTCGCGGGCCGAGGCGAGGTCGCGTTGGCTCACGCCCGGCTGTCGCTGGAAGCGGCCAGGGATCTCAACGCGATCGCGGCTACCGCGATCGCCTCTGACATGCCTGCGGCTGCGACGGACACGATCCCCGCAGGCGTGCGCGAGGACGCCCCGCAGAACGGCGTCGAGGGCGAGGAGCCCGCGTTCCTCCTGGGCTACGCCCACGAGGCCATGGCCAGGGCGCACCACCTCCTCGGCCACGCCGAGGAGGCCGAGTTCCACCGCGCCGAAGCGTGGCGCCTGGCCGATGAGATCGTGGAAGCTGAGGCGCGCGGGCGCCTCCTGGCGGACCTGGACTCTCTGAGGGACGCTCCCGCCGCCGCCTGAGCGGCTACCAGGGCGGAAGTCAGCCGAGCCTGGCGACCAACTCGACCTCTACCCTGGCCCCCTTCGGCAGGGCGGCCACGGCGACCGTGCTGCGCGCCGGTGGCTCATGGGTGAAGTAGCCGGCGTAGGCGCGATTGAACTCCTCGAAGTCCGCCATGTCGGTGAGGAAGCAAGTCGACTTGACGACGGCTTCGAACCCGACGCCCGCGGCCTTCAGGACGGCGGCGAGGTTCTTCATGACCTGCTCCGTCTGCTGGGTCACGGAGCCTCCCACGAAGGAACCGTCGGGTCTGAGGGCGACCTGGCCGGCGGTGAACAGGAGGTCGCCTGACCTCACGGCCTGGGAGTACGGGCCAACGGCTGCGGGCGCATCCTGGGTGGAGACGATCTGACGCATGTCGCTGAGCCTAACAGTGGTCGTTGGGCACCACCGACCCGCGAGGGCGATGGCGGGACCATGGGGCACCACCGACGCGCGGGGACGGCGGCGGGACCATGGGGCACCCTCCGCGGTCGTCGCCAGGCACCGGTGGGCTCCTCAGAACAGCACGAAGGCCAGCAGCACCGCGAACAGGACCGCCGAGCCGAGGACCCAGCCGCGGTACGGGTACCAGGGGTGACGCCTGATGCGAGCCAGCGGGCCGTTGGGTGGGTAGCCGTCCTCCACCTGCCTGATCCCCGACATCGTGTCGCCGATCGGGATGGTCGCGGCCTCCAGCTGTCGTTCCGGCAGGTCGTAGCGCTTCGGCTTGACGGCCACGTGCTCGACCTTCAAGACGACAGCCGTGACGTTGTCGGGGCTACCCCGGTCGTTGGCCTCACGCAGCAGCTTGCGCACGGCCTCCCTGGGCGCCATGCCCGCTATCAGCTGCGCCATGAGCGGCTCTGACAGGAGCATGCTCACGCCGTCCGAGACGATGAGCACGGTGTCTCCGCTCTGGACCTCGAAGTAGAGGACGTCAAGCCGGAAGGTGGGCGTGGCGCCGATCGCGTTAGTGATGACGTTGCGGTACCTGTGCTTGCTGGCCTCGTCCTCGGACAGCAGGCCTTGTCGCACGCGGTCGGCGACCCACGAGTGGTCGTCGGTGAGGCGGCGCAGCTCACCGTCGCGCAGCAGGTAAGCCCTCGAGTCGCCCACGTGGCCGACCAGCCCCACTTGGTCGTCTACGAGCACGGCCGTCAGGGTCGTGCCCATGCCCTTGTGCTCCGGGTTGAGCACGGCGTGGTTGAAGACCTCGACGTTGGCGGCCTGGGCTGCCCGCGCGAGGGCCACGGGCGGGTGCGCCCTACTGGCCTTGAGCGTCTCGACGAGCACCTCGACGGCGCGGCGGCTCGCGAGCTCGCCCGAGATGTGGCCCCCCATGCCGTCGGCGACGACGCCGAGTTGGCAGTGGGCTCCGACGGCACCGACGTGATAGGCGTCCTGGTTGAGACTTCTCACCCTGCCTGGGTCGCTGGCACCGGCCGCGACGACGACAGTCTCGGGGCCGTGGCTGGGGCCCGTGTAAGCGTCGTGACGCTGTGCCAACGCCGAGCTCATGCAGGCAGATGATAACAGCGGGGTGGTGAGAAGCGGAGTCTGAGTTCTCGCAGTTCGTGCCGTCGTGGACGCGGTCGCCAGTCGGGGCGGCGGCGGGTCCGCTGGTATGCTGCGAGGTAGTGACGTCCCCCGTAATAGATGCGCTCGCTGCGGCACGCCAGGTCCAAGAACGCACGAACGCCTTCCTGGGCTTCCTCGACGACAGGGCCACGGCGGCGGCCGCTGGCGTGCCGCCTGGCTCCCCTCTGGGTGGCCTGCCAGTAGCGGTCAAGGACAACATCTGCGTCGCCGGCACGCCCACCACGGCGGGCTCGCGGATCCTGGAGGGGTTCGTGCCGCCGTACACCGCGACGGTGGTGGAGCGCCTGGAGGCCGCGGGGGCAGTGGTCGTCGCCAAGACGAACCTCGACGAGTTCGGGATGGGGTCGACGAACGAGAACTCGGCGTTCGGCCCGGTGCTCAACCCCCTGGACCCGGAGCGCGTGGCCGGTGGCTCGTCGGGCGGCTCGGCGGCGGCTGTCGCTGCCGGCGCCGTTCCTCTGGCCCTGGGCAGTGACACGGGCGGCTCGGTGCGGCTGCCGGCGGCTTTCTGCGGGGTCGTCGGGTTCAAGCCCACCTACGGCGCCCTCTCGCGCTACGGGCTCGTCGCCTACGCCTCCTCGCTGGATCAGGTCGGGATCGTCGCCAAGGATGTCGCCGTGGTCCGCGCGGCGTTCGATGTCATGCGCGGTGAAGACCCTCTCGATCCCACCAGCCGGGCCTTCCAGGCCGCGCCTCTCGGTTACGGGCGTGTCGCCGTCGTCAAGGAGCTGGCCGGCGACGGCTTCAGCGAGGCGGCGCGTCGTGGTCTGGAAGCAGCCAGGCGAGCGTTGGAGAGCTCCGGCGTGGAGGTCGTGGAGGTGGACGTGCCGGCGGTGCGGTACGCCGTGCCCACGTACTACCTCATCGCCACCGCCGAGGCGGCCAGCAACCTCTCCCGGTACGACGGCTCCCTGTACGGGGTGCGGGTCGGGCGCTCCGGGGACGGGCAGGAGGCCGTGAGCATCCGCACCCGCGGGGAGCTCTTCGGTCCCGAGGTCAAGCGGAGGATCCTGATGGGAACGTTCGCGTTGTCGGCCGGCTACCGCGACGCCTACTACGGCCGGGCCGTCGCGGCGCGTGCCCGTATCGCGGCCCAGCTACGTGACTCGCTGGCCGGCGTGGACGCCCTCATCACGCCGACGGCGACCGGCACCGCCTACCGCCTGGGCGAGAAGACCAAGGACCCGGTGTCCATGTACGTCGGCGATGTCGCGACCTGTCTCGCGAACCTGGGCGGCCTGCCAGCCATCAGCGTCCCCGCCGGGACGGCGGACGACGGCCTGCCCGTGGGTGTGCAACTCATGGGGCGGCCCGGCAGTGATGACGGCATCCTCGACTTAGCGGAGAGCCTGGTCGCCGCCCTGCGGGCTTGACCAAGCGCCACTCGACCGGCCCGTCTTGTTCGGGTTGGCTAGAGACCTGATGCGAAGGCCGTGCCCGCTCGTGGCGAGGCGGTGGACCGGTGTGATATGCTCCTTCGGCTCGGCGGCCACCTCGGTCGCCGGATCTCGTGTCGCCCCGCCAAGAACCACCTCGCGGGCAAGGAGAGCGAAACACCCAGCGACCAGGTCGCGGCGGCCCATGACAGGGCGCCGGGTGCCGGTCGCACGAGGAGCAGATCATGAAGCGTACCTACCAGCCCAACCGCCGCAAGCGTGCCAAGACGCACGGCTTCCGCGCGCGCATGGCTACGGCAGCCGGCCGGCGCGTCCTCGCCCGTCGGCGCGCCAAGGGCCGCAAGCGCCTTACGGTCTCCGATCGCTGACGCCGGCCCCCAAGTTGCGGTCGCTGAAGTCCGAGCGGGACTTCCAGCGGCTCGTGCGGGGTCGAGCGTCTGGCAGCAAGCACGTCACGGTGCGCGCGCGGGAGACGCGAACCGGAGAGGTGAGGGTAGCCATAGTCGTTAGCCGCAAGGTTGGCAATGCGGTCGTCCGCAACCGCGTCAGGCGGCGCCTGCGCGAGTCGCTG
Source organism: Trueperaceae bacterium (assembly GCA_036381675.1). Lineage (GTDB taxonomy): Bacteria > Deinococcota > Deinococci > Deinococcales > Trueperaceae > DASRWD01. The sequence continues at coordinate 9,897 of DASVCK010000249.1, forward strand.
CGGGCTCTGCTGAGAAACGGCGGCCTCAAGGCGTCGTTGGACGTGCTCGTCGTGGCGCGCCCCTCGGCCGCAGACGCCCCTTTCGAGGAGCTGAGGGGCTCGTTGAACGCGGCGCTGTCGCGGGCCGGGGCCAAGGCGTGAGCCGTCTCCTCAAGGACGTGGTGCTAGCGCCGGTCCGGCTCTACCGCCGCTACCTGTCGCCTCTCAAGCCAGTCCCGAGCTGCCGTTTCCACCCCACCTGCAGTGAGTATGCCCTCGAGGCCGTCGAGACACACGGCGTGCTCAAGGGCATGGCCATGGCCACCTGGCGCGTCCTGCGCTGCAACCCGTTCAACCCTGGCGGCTTCGACCCGGTCCCGCCCAGGCGTGGCCACGGGCATACGCGCGGCGGCAACGGACCAGCGCCCAAGTGGCGCGCCGGGCATGAGCACGCGCACTCGGAGGCACGATGATCGGCCACCGGCGGTCGCGCCTGGCGGCTGCGGCCCTGGCGCTGATCCTGCTCGTCGTGTCGGCCGCGTTCGCGCGGGAGCCCATCGAGTCGGGCGCCTTCGAACCGGGTAGCTTCAAAGGCCTCGAGGACGTCCTGGCCACCTGCGGCACGTCTCAGCCGTCGTTCCTCTGCCAGTACGAGGACGACGAGTTGACCCGCGTCACCACCAAGGGGACCGACTTCTTCTTCACGCCCGCGGGCGAGGTTGCCGCCGCTTTCGTCAAGCCGCAGCGGGGTCGCGACCCCAGCGACTACAACATCACCACCGGCAACAACCTCATCCCGTTCGACGCCGTAGCGCCGGGTGGGGCGCTGCTCGTGGACGGCGAGTACCT
>DASVCK010000250.1:0-2085 GCA_036381675.1 Trueperaceae bacterium
AGACGGCGAAGGTGGCCAAGTGGCGCTTGGCGTCAGAGGAGGCACGGCAGACCGCCGCGCCGCCTTCACGAACGCGCTGCAGAGGAAGAACGGCCTCAACGTCATCGCGGAGGTGAAGCGCTCCAGCCCCTCGCAGGGGCAGATCGCCCCGTTGGAGCCGGTCGAGGCCGCGCGGCAGTACGTGCGAGGCGGCGCCGCTGCCATCAGCGTGTTGACCGAGACACGCCACTTCCAGGGCGAGCTCGCGCACCTTATGCAGGTGGCGCAGGACCGCCCTTCGTGGGACCGCTACGTTCCGCTCTTGCGTAAGGACTTCACCGTGCACCCGGCTCAGATAGTCGAGGCGCACGCCGCCGGGGCGGACGCCGTGCTGCTCATCGTCGCCGTGCTCGGGGCGGAGACCGGTCGGTTCCTAGCGGCGACCCACGGATCTGGCTTGGCCGCGCTGGTGGAGGTGCACGACGAGGCCGAGCTGGACGTGGCGCTCGCCTCGGGCGCGGAGGTTATCGGCGTCAACAACCGTGACCTCACCACGCTCGAGGTAGACCTGGGAACCGCGCCCAGGCTCCTGGCCAAGGCTAGGGAAGCGGGGTTCGGCGGCGTCCTCGTCGCGGAGTCCGGTTACCGCACGCATGAGGACCTCGCGGTACTCGAAGGGCTGGCAGACGCCGTCCTGGTAGGCACCAGCCTCGCCGGCAGCGGCGACCTGGAGGCAGCTCTCCGGAGCCTGCGCGGCGCCTAGCCCGAGGCCGGCAGGGCCAAGAGGCAGAACTCCAGCCAGCCCGCACTAGGACGTCCGCTGTCGTCTTGGCAGAAGTCCGCGCCGCGTCCAAGGGTAGGCCGACCCGCGGCTATACTCGCCGCCATGTCATTCGGAGACGACGCGGAGAACGGGACGGCCGGGGCGCGCCGGCCCCTCACCGCACAGCTCGACAACGGGCTCACCCTCGTGTACGAGGCGATGCCATGGCTACCTTCGATAAGCGCTTCGCTGGTCCTGCCGTACGGCTCGGCTACCGATCCCGAGGGGCTCGAGGGCGCCACGAACGTGCTGCAGGAGTGGATGCAGCGGGGAGCCGGTGACCTGGACTCCCGGGCGCTGTCTGACGCGCTCGAGGACCTTGGCGTCAGGTGGAGCGCGAACGCCGGCCGCGAGAGCTCCGGTATCACCGCGTCGTTCCTAGCCTCGGAGCTCGACGACGTCATGCCGCTGCTGGCGTCCGTGGTGATGAGCCCGCGCTTCGACGAAATGGAGTTCGAGGCGTCGCGCGAGGTGGCGCTACAGGAGCTGCATTCCCTCGAAGACGCGCCGTCTACCAAGATGTTCGACCTCCTGGTCACCCGCTTCGTCACCAGCCCCCAGGGGCGCAGCCCCTACGGCACGGCCGAGGGTCTCGCAGCCCTCACCCCGGACGCCGTCAGGCAGGAGGCCGAGCGCAACCTGGGCCCCCAGGGCGCGGTGCTCGCACTGGCCGGCGGCAGCGACTGGGAGAGCGTCCAGGCGGCCGCGCGCAGGGCGTTCGGCTCCTGGACGGGCGTAGGGCGTGAGACCCCGCCGGTGGAGACGGCTTCGCCAGGCCGCAGCCACGTGGAGGCGGAGACCTCGCAGGTGCAGATCGGGCTCGCCTACCCGTCACCGGCCCAGGGCACCGACGAGGCGTACGTCTACAGCGTGGCGTTGAACGTGCTCTCGGGGTCCATGGGCTCGCGGCTCTTCACCGAGGTGCGCGAGAAGCGCGGTCTCGTCTACTCCGTCAGCGCGTTCACCCGTTACCTGCGGGGCTTCGGCTACACAGTCGGCTACGCGGGCACGACGCCGGAGCGCGCCGACGAGACGCTGGATGTCTTCCTCGCCGAGCTCAGGCGCCTCGCCAAGGGCGTGACCGCGGACGAGCTGGAGCGCGCCAAGACCGGCATCCTCTCCGGCCTCGTCATGCAGGGCGAGTCCTCAGGGGCCACGGCCGGGCGCCTGGCAGGGGACACGTTCAACCTTGGTAGGCCGCGCACGCTCGAGGAGATCACGTCGAAGATCGAGGCTGTCACCCTGAAGGACGTCAACGACTACATAGCGGCTAACCCCGTGCC
>DASVCK010000251.1:0-3478 GCA_036381675.1 Trueperaceae bacterium
TGCACCTCGCCCCAGGCCACTCCGGAGAGGAACCTCTCGCGCTGCTCCTTGGGCAAGCGGCGGATGCGCCCGTACGAATCGTCGACTGCCGCGTCGCCCCACTTCTCCCTGGCTTCCTGCTCGTACGGGTTCTGGATGAGCCCGTCGAACATCTCTTCTGCTGGCATGCTCACACCTTCTTCCAGGCTGGTCACGGTCCTGTCGACCGTACTGATGAGCCGGTCCAGACGCTCCCGCTCCTTGACGAGCTGACTCCTGTGACGCCTGAGGACGCGGATCCTGTCGTCCTCCACGCGGCTGGCCAGCACCGCGGAGATGTCTTTCAGGCTCAACCCGAGCTCCTTGAGCAGGAGGATCTCCTGCAGGCGCGCGAGCTCCGCGTCGCCGTACCGCCTGCGCCCACCTTCCGAGGTGGAGGCGGGCGACAGAAGGCCGATCGCGTCGTAGTGCCGCAGCGTCCGCGACGTCACCCCGGTCAGGCGGACGACCTCGTCTATGGACCGGATCACCACCAGCTCCTTCCCTGGCCTTCTGGTGAGTCGAGCGCTCGGCAACGACCGGGGCGCTCGCTCCAGGGCCGGGACAGAGGATACGAGTTGACGCTACGTCAACCGCAAGTCCTGCGATGCGAGCGCGTATAGCATGCCGCATGGACCCTGCCGAGCGAGAGCTGGCAGCCGCTCGAGTGCGCAACGTGCTGTTGGGACCGAGGCGGCTGGGCTCTCCTGCCGAGGTCGTTGCGCACCTCTTGGCTGTCCAGGCGCAGGAGCCCGCCTTCTCCCGTTGGTCGGTCGCCCAGAGGACCCTGGCGCCGGACGAGCCGGCCGTGGCGGAGGCGCTGGCGACCGCCGCGATCGTCCGGGTGCACGCTCTGAGGCCCACCTGGCACTACCTAAGGGGCGAGGACCTGCGCTGGGTGCAGGCGCTGACGGGGCCGCGCGTGCTGCGCTCCAGCGCCGGCTGGTACCGGAACCACGGCGTCGACGACGCGTTCTTAGACGCGGGCAGGGCCGTCGTGGAGGACGCGCTCGCGGACGGCGAATACCTGACCCGTGACCAGCTGAGAGAGGTTGTGGCCGCCGCCGGGCTGGACGTCTCCGGGCAACGCATGACGGCCCTGATGTTCGACCTGGAGCTCAAGACGGTCGTCTGCTCCGGCCCCTTGCGGGACCGCAAGCACACGTACGCCCTGGTCGACGAACGGCTGCCGCGTGGTGGGCAGATCGACGCGGAGGAGGCGACGGCGCGGCTGGTGAAGCGCTACCTGACGGGTCACGCTCCGGCGACCCTCAAGGACCTCAGGTGGTGGTCCGGGCTCAAGGTCTCCGAGCTGAGCGTAGCTGCTGACGCCCTCGGCGACGCCGTCGTCAGGGAGAGCGTGGGCGGGCGCGAGTACCTGTGGCTCGCAGATGCGCCGCCCGCGCAGGCGGCGCAGGACGAGCCTTCCTTCGAGCTCCTGCAGGTCTTCGACGAGCTGTTCGTCGGCTACTCGGATACGCGGGACCTACTCGACGCCGACGGTGAGTTCGGGCCCGTGCTCCAGATCGGGTTCAGCAAGATGATGCATGTCGTCATCGAGGGTGACCGGTTGCTGGGTCGGTGGCGCCAAGACAGGCGTGCGGACGCCCTCACCCTCACGTTCGACCTCAAGCGGCCGTTGGCAGGCAAGGAACTGGCGGAGTTACGGGAGGCGGCAGCTGCTTACGGTGCGTTCGTCGGTAGCGGAGGTACCGAGGTGGTCCTGGCCCCCAACACGCGGTGAGCCACTAGCGCGCCCGGGAGGAGGGGCAGGATCGATACGACCATGGCCGCGTTCATGCCGATGGCCTCCTGCAGGGCTCCGATCCCCAGGTAGAGCACCCCGGCGGTGCCCCACGTCAGGCCCATCATCATCCCGGAGGCGGTCGCTACCGCGTGCGGCGCCATGTCCTGGGCCGCCACGACCATGATGGGCAGGCCCCCGTTGACCAGCACGCCGGACGCCGCCACCAGCATGAAGTAGACGACCGAGCCGGGCTGCGAGACGAGCATGAGGAAGAGTGGCGCGGTGGCCAGCAGCATGGTGCCCGTGACCAGTTGGGAGCGCGTGAAGCGCTGCTCGATGAGGCCAGCCACGATCCCGCCCACGGCGCCGGAGAGCGTGAAGACGGTGATCGTCCAGAAGACCACCGGGTCCGTCGGGGCTAGTCCGCGAGCGTTCACCAGCCACAGCGGGGCTCCGTTGATGATCGCGGTCCAAGCCATGGACCGCAGGACGCCCGCCAGGCACAAGCGGCCCACGGGTCCTCTGAAGAGGTCGATGTCGAAGACCTTGGCCGCCCGGGCGTGGGCGTCACGTGGCTGCGGTGGCACCAGGAAGTAGATGAGCAGGCCGAGGATCACGCCCGGCACCATCAGAAGCGGCGTGAAGCGCAGCCAGCCCTGGATGACGAACAGGCCGATGATCAGAGGGCCGACGCTCATACCGGCGGTGCCGCCGGCCGAGAACACACCCAGCGCCAGGCCGCCCTTCTGTTTGGCCGCCGAGCGCGCCAGGCTGGTACCAGCCGGGTGGAACGCGGCCGACCCGAGCCCCCCGAAGAACAGGAGGGGCACCAGGAGGAGCGGAGACGGGATCACCGCCATGGAGGAGAGGATGGCGGAGCTGAGGATGACGCCGCCAGCCGCGACGACGCGGCGCCCGAGGCGGTCGGCCACCGCGCCGAACAGCGGCTGCAGCACCGACGAGCTGAACGATAGCGTGGCCACGAGCAGCGCCAGGGTCAGCTCGCCCGCCCCGAACCTCACCTGGAACGTGGGGAGCAGGGCGGACAGGGTGCCGGCGAAGAAGTCGTTGCAGAAATGGGCGACGAACAGGAGAACCGCCAGGGCCGTGCCGCTGAGGTGGAAGGCGGTTCGTGACGTCACCCGGCAAAGCTTAGCCTTCGCGCGCCAAGACGGCGGGTCGCAGCGCCCCTCACGCTCCTCATGGGCAACCGTACCCTCGTCATGCTGCCATCCCTACCCTCGTCGAACAGTAGAGGAGGCGCGAGATGCCCACCGATGAGAGACGTCTGCTGGACCCGAGGATCAACCGCGATTCGTACCCCGAGAACGACCCCGCTGGGTTCGACGAGCGCAGCCGCGAGCCGCTGGCCCCGAACGACACCCTCGACGACTTCGAGGACGAGCGTGCTCGTCTGTACCCGACCCCCCTCGCCGGCGTGGAGCCGCTGGAGGGCCACGCGGTGGAGCCGGACGCCGAGGAGGTGTCGGTGGAGGACGCGCTCATCAAGGAGCGCTCAGGCGCCGGGTGGGAGCCGGAGGGCCTCCTCGAGACGCATCCGGCCACCTTCGACGGCGAGCAGGGCTTGGGCGTCATGCGTGTCGTGCGCAGCGCTGACGGCGAGGCTGTCGGCATGCCCGGAACGTGGCGGCCGACGGCGGGAGCGAGGTTGGACGACCGGTACCAGGTCGGCTCGGTGTTCACCTACGTCGG
>DASVCK010000252.1:0-3354 GCA_036381675.1 Trueperaceae bacterium
GAAGGAGCAGTGCGCCAATGACCAGCTTGGTGAAGCGGTTCTGTGGCATGAGACTCCTACGCGAAGTGGAGCTTTTTTCGTGGGGCGTGGTCGGCAACGCCGCCGCGCCGTGCGTTGCCGTCTCCCACCGGCACCGCTAACACGCGCATACCTGCATCTGGCTGGCCAGGCCAGGGAACGGACCGTACCCACCTCTTCCTCCTAGCCGTCCCCCGGAGAGGGTGAAGAGATGACCCGGCTACAGGCTGACTGTCATTGGACTGACGTCGGAGTAATTGTGCTGCACCGACCGCGCCGTTGGATGTGAAGGCCCAGGCCGCGAGGTTGAACGTGCCCTAGACCGCTCGCCCTCTCACGGCCCAGGCGTTGGCCAAGAAGCGTAGCGACCCGTCCGCCTCGAAGGGGAGCCGCTCCAGCAGGGCCGCCCTCAAGCGCTCGCGGCTGGCTATGTCGAGGTCGGCGCAGTACTTGGGCGCCGGGCCGGTGCCGAGCGTGAACGGCGTCCAGTAGTCATCGAAGTCCTCGAACACGGTCTCGGCCTCGAGATGTTCTGCTTCCACGTCCTGCCACCCGCCCGCGCGCGCAAGGCGGGTGAGCCCCTCCTCGGTGCAGAAGGCGTAGCGGGTCTCCTGGTTGAGCTCGAGTGCGGCGGGATCGAGCTCGCAAGCGACTTCCCAGAACGCGCGCTGGAAGCCGACGCCGCGGCCCGGGTAGTCCCAGACGTAGAAGGCGACCCTGCTGCCCGGTCGGGCGACCCTTGACATCTCGTTCAAGGCGCGTGTCCGGTCGGGCACGAAGTTGAGCATGAGGCCAGAGACCACCGCGTCGAAGCCGTTGTCGTCCACGGGCAGTTCCTGGGCGTCGCCGGCCATGAAGCGCGCCCTGGGGTCGGGAACGTTGCGCTCGGCCAACGTGACGAAGGCGGGTGCGAAGTCGATGCCCAGAAGGCTGCGAGGGTCGCGGTCCCGCACGATCGCAGCTGACAGTGCGCCGGTGCCGCAGCCCACGTCGAGCCACTCCTCGCCACCGGGCTCGTCCAGCCAGCCCAGGAAGAGCGGGGCCACCTTCCGGCTCCACCGGCCCATGTAACGGTCGTAGTTCTCGGCGGAGCGCCACATGTCGCGTTTTGAGGTGTCGGTCATGGCGCACGTATCCTAGGGCCAGTGGACGGGTTCGTTGATTTGTTCCTACGCGTCTCGGGCTCGAACCCGATCGCCCAGGGTGTGGTGGGGGGCCTGTTCATCGCGCTGATGAACCTACTCGGCGCTGTGCTGATCGGAGTCTGGCGGCGGCCCAGTCAACGGAGCCTCGACGCTGCCCTGGGATTCGCGGCGGGCGTCATGCTCACGGCCTCGTTCACCAGCCTGATACTGCCCGGCATCGAGATCGGTGGGCTGCTGCCGGTCGTGGTCGGCATCGCACTCGGCGTCGTCATCCTGGACCGTGCGGACGCGTGGGTACCGCACGTCCACGTGCTGGTAACGGGCAGGCTGCGCAGCGACGCCGCTCAGGAGGCGGGCACGTCAGACAGCGCGCGCGGTCGGCTCTCCGCGGTGCTGCTGTTCATCGTCGCGATCACGCTGCACAACGTGCCTGAGGGGTTGGCCGTGGGGGTCGGCTTCGGAGCCGGGCGCATCACCGACGCGCTGGCGCTGATGTTGGCGATCGGTATCCAGAACGTGCCTGAGGGCCTCGCCGTCGCGGTGGCTGCCCGCAACGCGGGCATGGGCGGCCGCAGCTTCGCGACCCTCACCGGCATCAGGGCTGGCGCGTTCGAGCTGCCGGCAGCGGTGTTCGGGGCCTGGCTGGTCTCGGCCGTCGAGCCCCTGCTGCCGTACGCCATGGGGTTCGCCGCCGGCGCCATGCTGTACGTGATCCTGGACGAGATCGTTCCCGAGACCCACACCAGAGGTCATGAACGCTCAGCCACCTTGGGTACCATGGTCGGAGTGGTCGTGATGCTAGTGCTGGACGTCGCTCTGGGCTGAGCCCACGGGCGCCGCGCCGCTTGCCGGGAGGTCTGTCACGTGAACACCGAGATCCGCGAGCTGTTGGGCGATAAGGCCGAGGAACTGCTGACGTACCAAGCGCGGGGCATCGCGCGAGAGCGCCTGCACGTACCGGGCCCTGACTTCGTTGACCGCGTCTACGCGCTCAGCGACAGGAACCCGCGCGTGCTGCGCAGCCTACAGAACCTGTTCGATCACGGCAGGCTGGGCGGTACCGGTTACCTCTCTATCCTGCCTGTCGATCAGGGAGTCGAACACTCGGGAGGCGCATCCTTCGCCCCCAACCCGGACTACTTCGACCCCGCGAAGATCGTGGAGCTGGCCATCGAAGGCGGTTGTAACGCCGTGGCCTCGACCTTCGGCGTGCTGGGGATGGTCGCCAGGCAGTACGCCCATAAGATCCCGTTCATCGTGAAGATCAACCACAACCAGCTCATGACCTACCCGACGGCCTACGAACAGGTGCTGTTCGGTACCGTCGATGAGGCCTTCGACATGGGAGCCGTCGCCGTTGGTGCGACGATCTACTTCGGGCACCCCGACTCCAACCGGCAGATCGTGGAGATCGCGGAGGCGTTCGCGCACGCCCACGAACTGGGCATGGCCACGATCCTGTGGTGCTACACGCGCAACGACGCGTTCAAGGTCGACGGCAAGGACTACCATGCCGCCGCCGACCTCACCGGCCAGGCGAACCACCTGGGCGTCACCATCCAGGCCGACATCGTCAAGCAGAAGCTCCCCGACTCCAACCACGGGTTCAAGGCGGTGGGCTTCGGCCGGACGCACAAGCGCATGTACGAGGAGCTCATGCCGGACGACCACCCCATCGAGCTGGTGCGCTGGCAGGTCGCCAACTCGTACATGGGCCGCGCCGGCCTGATCAACTCGGGTGGAGCGTCAGGCGGCGCCAACGACTACGAGGAAGCCGTGTTGACGGCGGTACTGAACAAACGCGGCGGTGGCACCGGGCTCATCTCGGGCCGCAAGGCGTTCCAGCGGCCGATGAGCGAAGGGGTCAGGCTGCTCAACCTCATCCAGGACGTCTACCTGGACGAGAGCATCACCGTCGCCTGAGGGCCCAGGCCCTGCGCCTCTGCCAGCTTGCGGAAGGCTCCGGCCTCGTTGGCCATGAGCTCGTCCCAGGTGCCCGACTCGACGAACCGGCCGCCCTCCATGACGTGGATCACGTCGGCCTCGCGCACCGTGGAGAGCCTGTGGGCGATGACGACGAGGGTCACGTGACCGTGTAACGACCGGATGGCCTGCTGCACGCGCTCCTCGTTGGCGGCATCCAGGTTGCTCGTGGCCTCGTCGAGGACCAACAGGTCGGGGTGCCGCAGCA
>DASVCK010000253.1:0-4802 GCA_036381675.1 Trueperaceae bacterium
GACAGGAACTCGAGGTTCTCCATCGCCCCGAGGCCCGTGCCGCTCGTGATGCGGTTGTTGGCCAGGTCCAGGTACTGGAGCTGAGAGATGCTCGCCAGCGGCCTGGGGTCAGCGATCAGGTTGTTCGACAGGTAGAGGTACTCCAGGCTGGTGTCGCCGGCCAGGGGCGCGACGTCCTCGACGAGGTTCTCGCGCACGTCCAGGCGCGATAGCTTGGGCATGGTGGCCGCGAAACCGAGGTCCGAGACCCGGTTCCGCCTGGCGTCGAGGCGTTGCAGCGAAGGGTGGCGGCTCAGCGCGCTGAGGTCTGTGAGGTCGTTGTCGAACAGGTCCAGCCTGGTCAGGCGCGAGAGCGCGGCGATGGGCCTCAGGTCGGCGACGCGGTTGCCCCTCAGGTCCAGACGGCGCAGGTTCGCGGCGTTCTCGATGCCAGAGACGTCGGTGATGCCGGCGTCGTTGGCGATCAGCTCTTCGAGCTCGGCCAGGGCGCCGCAGGTCACTGCCTGCGCTTCGCTCAGGCCGATCGCCGCTCGCACGGCGGCGGCCAGTCCGCGGTCTGGGAAGTCGACGGTGTCCGTTGGCGCGGCACAGGACGGCGCCTGGCCGAAGGCGACGGGCGCGGCCAGTATCAACAGCAGGCCGACGCCGAGGAGAAGTCTGGGCACCTTGAGCATGAGGTCATGCTATGAACGTTCCCCGGGTTTGTCCGTGCCCGTGCCCGGCCGCCTAGCCCGTCAACTCTGCATCGCCTTCATCTCCAGGAACGAGCCCACGACCGTGGGGTCGAAATGGCCCTCAGCCTGCTCCTCGATGTACCGCCTGGCTTCCTGCGGCTGCCACGCCTCGCGGTAGGGCCGCTTGCTCGTCAGCGCGTCGTACACGTCCACCACCGAGAAGATGCGCGCCTCGATGGGGATCTGCTTGGCCTTGAGCCCGTGCGGGTACCCCGAGCCGTCCCACTTCTCGTGGTGGTAGAGCGGGATCACCAAGGCCGGCCGGAGGAAGTCGATGGGACCGAGCAACTCGGCGGCGTACGTGGGGTGCCGCTTCATGATCTCCCACTCCTCCTGGTCCAGCTTGCCTGGCTTGAGGAGGATCGAGTCCGGCACCGCCATCTTGCCTATGTCGTGCAGCAGCGCCCCTCTGCGCACGTGGACGAGGTCTTCGCGGGGCACGCCCATGCGCTTGGCCAACGACACGGTCATGTCCGTGACGCGTCGGCTGTGCCCCTCTGTCTCCTCGTCTCTGAGGTCGAGCGCCCGTGCCCAGCCTTCGATGGTGCGGTCGTACGCCAGGCGTAGCTCCGTGTTGGAGCGCTCGAGGCTCTCGAACATGGTCGCGCTGTCCAGCGCGATGGCCGCCTGCGTGGAGAGCGTGGCGAGGAACGAGTACCAGTCGTCGGTGGGATCGAGCCGGGAGCGGTGGAACAGCTCCAGCACGCCGAGCAGGTGGCCCTTGGCGATCAGAGGCATGGCCACGTAGCTCTGGAAGCCCTGTCTCACGATCGAGCCGGAGTCCTCGAAGGCGCGCCTGAACGCGTCGGGGTCCTGGATGACGATGCGTTGACGCTCCAGCGCGGCGCGACCGGCCATGCCCTCACCCACCCTGAGTGACGTGTCGTGGAGCGTGGTGTTCTTCTCGAACCCGCGGCTCGATCCGAAGACCAGCCGCTCGCTCGCCGGTTGCAGGAGGAGGATGGACGCGGCATCTACCTTCAGCCGCCTCGTCACCTGCTGCAGCACGACGTCAAGCGTCAGGCTCAGGTCGAGGCTGCCCGTGATGGCGCGGTCGATCTCGTGCAGCGACGTGATGCGCTCGAGCCGCTCCTGCAGCTCCTCGTTGAGCGTCTCGATGTTCTTGCGGGCAGCGGCTATCTCGCTGCGGTCCAAGGCGACGCCGGCGGCGTACACCTTGTTGCCGAGCTTGATACGAGCGCCGTTCAGGAGGTACGGCAGCTCCTCGCCCCGGCGCGTGAGCAGGTTGAGCTCGGTGATGGCGCTCCCCTGCTCGAAGACCCTAGCGAAGTGGTCGTGGATCTTGGGACGGTCGGCGACGGCCACCAGCTGCTCGGGGCTCACGGCGGCCATCTCCTCGTCGGAAAGCCCGAGCACGCGGTCGAAGTTCCGGTTCCAACGCGTGAAGTGGCCGTCCTCATCGAGCAGGGCGAAGATGCCTGGCAGGCCCTGCACGATGGCGTCGGTGACCTGACGCTCCTCCTCCAGTTCCTCCCTGACCCGAGCCCGTTCGTCGGCCTGCTCCTTGAGCCGGACCTGGTAATCCAGCGCGTCCGTCAGTGTCGAGCGGTGGACGATGCCGAACCGGTCGAGGAAGTAGGAGACGAGCAGCAGCATGACGATGCTCTCGAACGCCATCTGCCACCCGGGGTTGCTGGCCGCGTCGCGTACCAGCAGCAGGTCGAGCTCGGCCATCAGCGGCACCAGCAGCAGCGTGCCCACCGACCATGCCGTCGTCACGACAAGAGCTCGCCGGCTGAGCACCAGGCCCGCCAACACGATGGGCACGGCGAAGAAGAGGATGCTCACCGGGTTGCCGGCCAGGCCCACGGCCATGAGCGTCAGCGTGGCGGATCCCAGCGTCAAGCCCATGACGATGAGGATCGCGGACCTGAAGCTCCCCTTGGCGTTGAGCCAGAGAGCCAGACCGATGACGGGGATCGCCAGCATGTTGGGAACGAACGCTGGGTTCGCCAGGATCTCGCGGCCTGCGCGTGCCACGCTCAGCCCCAGGTTGGCGGCTATCACCGCGAGCAATACCCACAGCAACCGCTGTACCACCGTCACGCGCTGCTGCTCGACACGAGCTTGTATGTCGGTCGTGACGGCCGTCATGCCTCCGGGGTCCCCCGAGCCGCCATGCGGCTACCCCTGCCGGAGTCAGACCGTCGTGCCACCGTCCCCCATAGACGGGTGGTTGTCACGCCTTGCCCCCTTCCAGTGGGCGGGCACCGCGGCACATTCGTCGTGCGGCACGGGTCCCGCTCATCTGCGTCCCCCTCGTAAGCCTAACGACCCTTCGCGTGCAGTCATGGGTCCATGGTCACGCAAGGACACGTTGCCCTGCTGCCAGAGACGTCACCCCGCTCAGCCGCGAGTGTCGAACATGCCCGCCCGGTCATCTGAGCTGACCGGGCGGGTTCGCATCTATCGGGCTGCTACTGCCGCATCTTCCGGCTCAGCCTCATGGGAGATCCGGCTAGGAGTCCCCGCGGACAGCCCCACTCGCCTTCCGCGTCAGGCTTGGCGGTCCCAGAGCGGCGCGCACCACGTCGTTTTCAGCTTCGGGTCGTCTCCGCCGGCCGCCTAGCTGCGTTCTGCTTGCCAGCCGCTCACTGTAAGAAACCCATCTTCCAGAGGCACCACACCCACAGCCCCCTGACCGGCCTGTGCAGGAGCACGAAGAGGGCGGCGGCGCTCACCGCCATCACGGCGATGAACCCGGGGAAGATCCCGAAGATCAGTCCCAAGGTGACGCCCTCGACCGCCAGACCGAGGCAGATGAGCATGTAGAGGATGAACGCGGTGGCCGTGCAGGTACTGCCTTGGTGCTCGAACGGCATGCCGCACACGCTGCAGGCATCCGCCGGCCTCAGCAGCCCGTTGAACAGCCTGCCCAGCATGCAGTTGGGGCAGTAACCCACGAACGCGCTGCGCAAGGCGGTCGACAGTGGTAGGCGCTGTGGCGTTGACACCGCCATCTTCGCGGCAGTATTTGGCATCGTCCCGCCTCACCTCCGTAGCCACGGGATGAGATACGCCTCGAGAGTCACGAACCCGTTCGCCGTATGGCGCGGGCGGCGAGCAGGGGTCTGCGGGGTCATGATGCATCACGGAGACGTCAGATGACTGAGAGTCTGGAGAACAGTGGTTTGGAGTCGTTCGTCGAGTCGTGGGACGCGGCGGGCCTGGGCCCGGCAGTGCTGCCCGCCGGCGCCGGTGCGTTGGTGGTCTTGCGCCGCGGCGCTCGGGTAGTCCCCTTCGACGACGAGGGCCGGCCCATGCTCTGGCTCGCCCCGGACGTGCTCCCCGGCAGACAGGTCAGAACGTGGGCTGCGACCGGTGCTTGGAACCTGGGCGCGGAGCGCCTGTGGATCGGTCCGGAGTGGCGGCTCATGGTGAGGGACCGCGCTGACTTCCTGGGCACCTATGCGCTCAGCCCGGCGATGGATCCAGGTGACTGGTCACTGGAGGCCACCGAAGCGGGGGCAGTGCTCGGCACGCATATGTCCCTCTCCGCCAGTCAGCCTTTGGGGCGGCTCGCCCTGGACGTCCAGCAGACGATCGCTCCGGCAGCCGACCCGGCACGCAGGCTCGAGGAGTCGGCCGGCCTACGCCACCTCGGCTGGAGCCGGGACGTGGCGCTGGAGCGGGGCGATGCTGACGACGGCGGCGTGGCATGCCAATCCTGGGTGCTCGCCCAGGTGGAGGCTCCGGCCACGGTGCTCGTGCCGGGCGCATGCGCCGATGCGGTCACGGACTACTTCGAGCCGGTGGACGACTTGCACCTGCGACCGGGCGAGAGCGGCCTGACCATCGCTCTGTCCGGCCGGCGCCGGTTCAAGGTGGGCGTGAGGACGGGAGCGCACTTGGGCAGCGTGGCGGCCTGGTGGGAGGGCCCCGGTGACACCGCCGCCCTGTTCGTCCGCTACTTCCAGGACACGCCGTCCTCGCGCTACCTCGAGGAGCCACCCGGGCGCCCGGGGCACGAAGGCGACAGCGTCTACGTCTATAACGACGACGGCCGGTTCGGCGACTTCGGGGAGGTGGAGGCCCTGGGCAAGGCCC
>DASVCK010000254.1:0-2061 GCA_036381675.1 Trueperaceae bacterium
CGGCATGACCTCGCCGGGCCTCAGAACGCTGCGGATGGTCTGTTCGATCATCTCGCCGCCGTTGTTCCGCTCAGCGATGATGAAGTCGGCCTCGAGGCGGTGGTAGGCGTCCAGCGCGACGCGCGCCCACAGGGCGGGCGAGCCTTTGACGGTGTTGTCCTCGAGGGTGTACCCGTGCCCTTGGGCGGTGCCGCCGGCGATGATGCCGCACGCGTCCCCGCCCGACGTCGCCGGCGGGTCGACGGCGACCGCGATGCGCTCCAGCGGCGGGTGCTCAGTGACGCGGTTAGCGTTCAGCCAGGCTTCCTTCCAGAGCGTCGCGCTGTCATCCACGGGGTCGTTCAGGAACTCCGTGCTGAACGCCCGCGACCCGATGAGGGCGCGCTGCGCCTCGAGCCGCTCAAGCGGCCACGCCGCCGGCCATAGTGGTCGTCCGTCCTGGATGGCGGCGTACCGGCGTTGCGTCCACGCGCCCGCCTGCTCCTCGCTGAGGAGGCGCGAGAGGAGACTGTCGCGGTGCAGGATCGTGCCGACCACGTGAATCGCCGCACCGTCCGGCCCGGGCAGGTTCAGGAGCGCCTTCGTGAACCAATCCCACAGCTTCCCCCGCTGCTCCGGGGTGCGGACGTTCTCGTCGTTCTCCAGGTCATCCACGACGATGCACGTGGGGCGAACGTTCCGCTCCTTGATGCCGCGCAGGCTCTGACCGGCGCCCGCTGATGAGAACCTGACGCCGCCTAGCGTGATGAACTCGCGCGTGGTGCGCTTCACGCGCTTGTCGGCGTAGTCCTTCCGCTCCGGCAAAGCCAAGTGCGGGTAGGCGGTCACGAGCTGGTCGTTATCGAGGAGTTCGGCGTGAATGTCGCTCGTGCGCTGCTCCGCCTGCGTCGCCGTGTCCGACACGATCAATACGAACGGCTCCCGCCGCGTGGCCGCCAGGAACAGGGGTCTCGCGAACGCCAGGAGCGTCGTTTTCGCGTGACCCCTCGGGGCCGCCACCGCCAACCGCTCATGCTCGTCAGCGAGGCCAGCCAGCTCCCAATGGAACTCGGCCGGGTCGCGCTCGAAGTGATGCGGGACGTACGTCAACGCCCACGGGATGAGGCCCAGGTGGCCGGCGTCGATCGCGGCGCGAACCGCGTCAGTTGACGAGTCCGCGTCGCCTGAGTTCCTCAGCGGCGGCCTCGAGGGCGGCTGCGGGTGTCTCCCTGCGCTCGTGCTCATGCTTGCTGATCTCCGTGGGCTTCCCGAGGAGGAGTTGGAGCTTGTCGGTGGCGATGGCGGCGACGGTCACGGCGGATTGCGCGGTGGTGTCGTTGACGGCTGCGTGGTCGAGGGCGCGGGCGATGTAGGCGCGCGCGACTTCTTCCCAGAGGTCGCTGAGCGCGGCTCGTTTTTGGTCACGGAGTTCCGCTGTGTCGGGGTGCGGGTCGTCGCGCCAGTCCCGGAGGGTGCTTTGGCTGATGCCGGTTTCTCGGGCTGTGCGGGCGATGTTCCCGCCGTTGCTGTCGAGGACGGCGAGGGCGGTGGCGCGGTCGTTGTCGGTGTAGCGGCGTCGTTTCCTCATGCTCTCGCCTCCTCTCGTGTGTTTGGTTTGGCCCGCCCCGGGTTGCCGGCGGGGCGGGTTTGGAAAGGGGGGGCGGGGCCCCGGTGTGGGGCCTGGGTGCGGGTGTGGGATTCGAACCCACGCGGGGGGGCTTTCTCGCCTCCTGGGCCCGCCTTGTGTCCCCGTTTGGGGGGGCTTGACAGAGTGTGGCCCCACGGTGTATGGTGTTGTCAACGCGGGAGGGAGTCAGACCCCAAACCACCCCGCGTCCGACAGGAGAACAAGATGACCGAAGCGACGATCACCCTCAAGAGCAGCGGCAAGGGCAGCATGCACGTCTACGCGAACGGCCGCTACGTCGGCAACGTCGAGAAGCTCCGCCACGAGCCCGCCTGGAAGGCGGTCCCCCTGCGTGAGGTGGCGCACGCTTACCCCGCCGGCGTCGGCAAGGCCCGCACCGCGAAGGAAGCCGCCAAGTTCCTCATCTGAACCTGAGCACGACATGCGGCCCGCCA
>DASVCK010000255.1:0-6638 GCA_036381675.1 Trueperaceae bacterium
CGGCGTGGTGGAGGGCCTGCCGGGCTCCGTCACCCAGCTCCCGATCCTCTCGATGCCCGACGACGACGTCACGCACCCGATCCCTGACCTGACGGGCTACATCACCGAGGGCCAGATATACATGGCGCGTGCGCTGCACAACAAGGGCATCTACCCGCCCATCAACCCAGGCCCGTCTCTCTCGCGCCTCATGAACAACGGCATCGGCGAGGGGAAGACCCGCAAGGACCACAAGAACGTCGCCGACCAGCTCCAGGCCGCGTACGCCAACGGTCTCGACCTGCGCCGCCTCGTCGCCATCACCGGTGAGGACGCTCTCTCCGAGACGGACAAGCTGTACCTGAAGTTCGCCGACGAGTTCGAGAAGCGCTTCATCAACCAGGGGTCCGAGAACCGCTCGATCGACGAGTCGCTCAACATCGCTTGGAGCATCCTCTCGATGCTGCCCAAGAGCGAGCTCACCAGGCTGTCTAACGACCAGATCGACAAGTACTACGGAGCCAAGATGGAGGAGCTCTGGGGAGCCGCGGGCAGGGACAGGATCTAGGAGGAGGCTTTCGTGGCAGAGAACGTCGCCCCAACCCGCTCGAACCTGCTGCAGCGGCGCGACCAGGTCAAACTGGCGATTCGCGGGGCAGACCTGTTGAAGCGCAAGCGGGACGCGCTCATCGGCGAGTTCTTCGCGCTCGTGAAGTCCTCGCTCGAGGCGCGCAAGCAGCTGGGTGAGGCGAGCCGCGAGGCCTACTTCGCCCTGTTCCTGGCCAACGCCTGGGACGGCCCTGAGAACGTGTCCAGCCTGGCGCTGGCGGAATCGAAGGCCGTCGAGGTCGAGCTGAAGATGGAGAACATCTTCGGAGTCAAGGTGCCGCAGGTGCAGGCGCCCCACTTCGACGACAAGCTGCCGTTCTCGCCGGTCGGAGCAGGGGCCACGACCCTGGAGGCCGCCTCGCAGTTCCGCAAGCTGGTCGAGGCCCTGATCAAGGTCGCCGCCACCGAGACCCGCCTGCGGCGGATCGGCGAGGAGATCAAGAAGACGAACCGCAGGGTGAACGCGCTCGAGCAGCTCGTCATCCCCGGGATCAACTACGAGATCAGGCACATCCGCAGCGTCCTCGACCAGCGCGCGCTGGAAGAGACGACCGTCCTCAAGAAGATCAAGGCCAAGCTGGAGAGCAAGGAGGAGGCCGAGCGCCAGGCTCACCCTGACGCGGCCTGACTCAGATCAGGCATGTAACGTGGACCGGCTGGACGTTCGCCGCCCACGGCCTCCGAGGAACGATGAACGGCGCCCCGCTCGAACCAGGCGGGGCGCCGTTGGCATGGATAGCCATACCGCATGGCGAAACCGATAGTGCATCCGGCTGAACTCACGTGGTGCTGAACTGGTGGGGTGTTCGGCAGTTGTACCCGTACGCTGGTCCGCCTGGTGCAACGTGTCCCTTGCCCTGGGTAGCGCAGTTGCACGCAGGACCGGGTGGACGTTAAGCTCGGCACAGGCCCCTGTTCATACTCCTTGCGTGGGGAGCCAATCTCATAGCGCCTGTTCGCACAGGAAGGTGGACCCATGAAGCGATCCATCCAGGCAGTCGTAGTCCTATCTCTGCTCACGTTTCTCAGCGCCGCGTTCTCTCAGAGCGTCGTCAACGCCATCAAGGAGCGCGGCGAGTTGCGCTGCGGGGTGAACGCCAACCTGCCCGGCTTCGGGTACGTAGACGAGTCCGGTGAGTACCAGGGCTTCGACATCGACTTCTGCAAGGCCATCGCCGCGGCAGTGCTGGGTGACGCCGATGCCGTCGTGTACCGCCCCCTCACCGCCGGCGAGCGGCCCACGGCCCTCCAGTCCGGCGAGATCGACGTCCTGATCCGCAACACCACCAGGACGAGCAGCCGCGAGACCGTGTGGGGGGCTGACTTCGCCCCGACCACGTTCTACGACGGCCAGGGCTTCATGGTCCGCAAGGACTCCGGCATCAACACGCTGCAGGACTTCCAGGGTCGCTCCATCTGCGTGCAGTCCGGCACCACGACCGAAACGAACCTCGCCACGACGATGGCGGGCCTCGGCGTCGACTTCACGCCGGTGATCTTCGAGACGGCCCCGGTGCTCGCCTCGGCCTACGACGATGGCCAGTGCGACGGCTGGACTACCGACTCGTCCGGTCTCGTGTCCATCCAGCAGACGCTGCGCGTACCTGAGGACCACAAGATCCTGCCCGTCCTGATCTCCAAGGAACCGCTCGGGCCGGCCGTCCTCCAGGGCGACGACCAGTGGACCGACATCGTGTCGTGGACCGTGTACGCGCTGTTCGTCGCCGAGGAGCTGGGCGTCACGCAGGCGAACGCCGACGAGCTGCTGGTGAGCGCCGCCGACCCGCAGGTGCAGCGCCTCCTGGGCGCGCCCGGCAGCGAGAACTACGTGCAGGACCTGGGTCTCGACGCGGATGCCTTCCGTCGCGCGATCAAGGCCGTCGGCAACTACGGCGAGATCTTCGAGCGCAACCTGGGCTCCGGGTCCGTGTTCAACCTCGAGCGTGGACTCAACGCGCAGTACTACGAGGGCGGCCTGATCTACGGCTACCCCTTCAACTGAGCCCGACCCAGTCCTGGATCTAGGGCTTAGGGACATTCGATAGTCGAGGACCGCCAGGGCGGACGAAGCTGACCTGCTCCGCCCTGGCGTCCTGCCTTCCTAGCGAGCGTGTGCCCCGACGCGGGGCACTAACCCGTGCGTCTGCGAGGTCGTGAACCCGGAAGATGGCAACCCGCGTGACAGCCATGCCGCCGACGGCAACGCGCATCCCGTTCTGGCGCAACGTCAAGACGCTCACGATCCTCGCTCAGGTCGTGTTCGTGCTGCTCATCGTCGCGGCCATAGGCGTGCTGGTCAACAACGTGACCACGGCGCTCGCGCGGTCCAACCTGCCGGCCGACTTCTCGTTCCTCAGCGAGCGGGCGGGCATACCCATCGCCGAGACGCCGCTCCCTTACACGCCCAGGGACTCGTACGCGAGAGCCATATTCATCGGCTTCCTGAACACCCTGAAGGTAGCCATCGTGGGCGTGGTGCTCGCCTCGCTCATCGGCGTGCTCGTCGGCGTCATGCGGCTCTCCGCCAACTGGCTGGTGCGGTCCATCGCGACCGTCTACGTCGAGCTGTTACGCAACATCCCGCTGGCTGTCCAGATCGTCTTCTGGTACGCCGCTATCTTGCTGCCCTTCCCGCCGCGCATCACCAACCCCGTGACCCTGCCCGGCGGGCTGCTCCTATCCAATATCGGCCTCGCGACCCCGTGGGTCTATCCCACGTACCGGTTCGGGGCCTGGGCACCGTGGCTGGTGGGCGCGCTCCTGTTGGCGATCGCGGCCGGCATCTGGCGCAAGCGGAGCTTGGAGCGGCGTGACGTCGTCGGGCGCGTCTGGCCGTACTGGCTGCTGGCGTTCGTCGTCGTCGCCGGCGTCGGTTACGCCGTAGCGTCCGTTGATCGCAGCGTGCCAGCGGACATGGGCTTCGACTTCGAGGCCGCACGCGGACGGGGTGTCGTCTACCGCGAGACCGACGCGGGCAGGCAGCCCGTCTCGTACGTGCCCGTGCGCGTCAGCATCGAGTCCGCTCAGCTCACCGAGACGTCCCAGAACCTCGTCGAGGGGCGGGACCGCGTCAACTCCACGGTGCGGTTCCCGCTGCTCAGGCCACGCGAGGCCGAGTCGTACGAGATGACCTTCGCCGACCCGGAGGCCGCCGAGGCCGCCGGCTACCGCCTCCACTTCGACAAGTTCCCGTCCGTCGCGACCATCTACGTGGACAGGAACGGCAGCGGCGAGTTCGACAGGGGCGAGGAGGTTGACCCCGAGACCGGCCGCGGCTACAACGGCGTGGGCGTCGTGCTGAGCGTGACCAACTTCGAGCGCGTCATCGTGAGCGGTCGCGACGGCCAGGTCACTACCCCGCTGTTCAAGGTGCCCGTTGACGAGGAGGAGGAGGCCGAGGCTGAGGAGGCCGCGCCGGCAGCCCGCGGCCGCTTCTCGGCGTTCGGCCAGGCTGCCACCGAGTCGACGACCTCCTCTGAGCTGGAGGCTCAGACCGAAGTTCTTGGCGTGGGGCCCCTCGTGATCTCCGGCGTGAACATCCCCGTATCGAACTACGACGGCGGCGCGCGGTTCACGGTCAACTACCTGGCTCTGCTGCTGGCGCTCGTCATCTACACCTCAGCGTTCATAGGGGAGATCGTGCGCGGCGGCATCCAGGCGGTATCACGAGGGCAGACCGAGGCTGCCAACGCCCTCGGCCTGTCCAGCTACCAGACGTTCTCGCTCGTCGTCTTCCCGCAGGCTCTGCGCATCGTGCTGCCCCCCGTCATCAGCCAGTACCTGAACCTCACCAAGAACTCTTCGCTGGCCACGCTGGCCGGCTACGCCGAGCTGTTCGTCATCGCCAGCGTAGTCAGCAACCAGACCGGGGCCGCCATACCCATCGCCCTGCTACTGGTGGGTTCCTACCTGGCCATCAGCCTCGCCTTCTCGGTGGTGTTGAACAACGTGAACGCCAGGCTCGCGTTGGTGGAGCGTTGATATGTACGGGATGATCGAATCCAGGCCCGCGCCGATACCCACCAGAGGCCCCCTCGTTTGGCTCAGGCGCAACCTCTTCTCGTCGCCTTTCAACGCGGTGCTCACGGTCGTCACCGGTTTCGTGGCCGCCTTCGTCATCTACAACTTCGCGCTGTTCGTGTTCGTTGACGCCTCCTGGGGCCAGGTGTGGGCGAACATGAAGCTCTTCGGCGTCTACCGCTATCCGTTCGACCTACTCTGGCGCCCCCTGTCGATCGCCGCCGTGATGCTGGGCCTGCTTGGCATCATGTCGGGCGCCAGCGGACGCGGCTCTATCGTGGCGAACGCGTTCTTCGCGTTCATGGCGCTCGTGGGCGTGCTGTCGGTCCTCGCGATCCTGTTCTGGCCCTCGGTCCGGGTGCTGTGGCCCATGGTCCTCGTGGCCGGGGTGCTGGGCTACCTGCTGGGCCGCGCCCGTCCGCGCGTGGTGCGGTACCTGACGTGGGCCTGGGTCGCGTGGCTCTTCGGCGGGCTGCTGCTCCTCTACGGCTTCGTACCCGGGTCCGGACTGCTGCGCATCGTCCCGTCGCGCGACTGGGGCGGGTTCCTGCTGACCCTCGTGCTGTTCACCGGCATCGTGCCCAGCTTCCCCATCGGCATCGCCCTGGCGCTCGGCCGGGCCAGCAAGATGCCCGCCATCAAGTACTTCTGCATCGGCTTCATAGAGGTGGTCAGGGGAGCCCCGCTCATCATGTGGCTCTTCATCGCCTCGCTGCTCCTGCCGCTGATCCTCGACATGGATGCGAACTCGCTCCCGGCGATCATGCGGGCGTACGTCGCCATCACCCTGTTCTCGGCGGCGTACATGGCCGAGAACGTGCGCGGCGGTCTCCAGGCCGTCCCCCGGGGGCAGAGCGAGGCGGCCCGCGCCCTGGGACTGTCCGGCTGGCAGACCACGTACCTGATCGTATTGCCGCAGGCGCTGCGCGCGGTCATCCCGGCGATCGTCGGCCAGGCCATAGGGCTGTTCAAGGACACCTCGCTGGTGTTCATCGTCGGCCTGGTGGACTTCTTCAAGGTCGCGGACCTCGTCTCGGTGCAGCCGCAGTCGCTGCTGGTGACCGGCGGCGTGAAGCTGGAAGTGTTCCTGTTCATCGCCGTGATCTACTTCTTCTTCGCCTACCGGATGAGCGTCGCGTCCCGACAGCTCGAGCGGGAGCTGGGCGTGGGGGTCAGGTAATGGCAGTTACGGCCAGTGCTCCTCGTAGCGAGCGCCGATTTGGAGGACGAGCATGAGCGACGCCGTCGCGACCAAGGTAGTCAGGGCGGACGCCCCGGAGGGCGGCCAGCGGATCATCGAGATGGAGGGCGTGAACAAGTGGTTCGGTGACTTCCACGTCCTGCGCGACATCAGCCTGTCGGTGAACAAGGGGGAGGTCGTCGTCGTCATCGGCCCCTCCGGTTCCGGCAAGTCGACGTTGATCCGCTGCATCAACCGCCTCGAGGAGCACCAGGAGGGCAGGATCGTCGTGGACGGCGTCGAGCTGACCGACGACGTCAGGGCGATCGACGCCGTGCGCCGCGAGACCGGCATGGTCTTCCAGCAGTTCAACCTCTTCCCGCACCTGACCGTGCTCGAGAACGTGACATTGGCGCCCATCCGGGTACGGAAATGGAAGAAGAGCCAGGCGGAGGAGCGGGCGATGTTCTACCTCGAGAAGGTGGGCATCCCCGAGCAGGCGCGCAAGTACCCGGGGCAGCTCTCCGGCGGCCAACAGCAGCGCGTGGCCATCGCCCGGTCGCTGACCATGGGACCCAAGGTCATGCTGTTCGACGAGCCCACGAGCGCGCTCGACCCCGAGGTGATCGGCGAGGTTCTCGACGTCATGGTGGCGCTGGCGCGCGAAGGCATGACGATGATCGTGGTGACGCACGAGATGGGGTTCGCCCGCGAGGTAGGCGACCGCGTCGTGTTCATGGACGCCGGCCAGATCGTCGAGGTGGGCACCCCTGAGCACTTCTTCGAGAACCCGCGCGAGGCCAGGACGCGGGCGTTCCTCTCGAAGATCCTCTAGAGCGGTCCCGCGCTG
>DASVCK010000256.1:0-10807 GCA_036381675.1 Trueperaceae bacterium
CCTCCGCCACCGGTTTGGTGGGCACGAAGCCGCTGGCGGGCGGCGTCGCCGCCGGTGGCCTGGCCGCCGCGCGCGCCAGCTCCTCGGGCGACGCCGCCTTGGGGGCGCAGGCGACGAGCGTCAGGACGAAGAGCAAGACCGTGAACGACGAGCTGTGGCGCATGGGTACCCGAGCTTACGTGCCCGGCTCGCCTTCCCTCGTCTGCCGGTGTCTGGCGAGCAGCGTGGCGCCCACCTCGTCCCACTCGACCCCGGCCTCGCCGAGGAGCACGGTCAGGTGGAAGAGCAGGTCGGCCGCTTCGCCACGCAGCTCGTCTGGCCGTGCTTGCAAGGCAGCGACGATGGTCTCTCCGGCCTCCTCGACGACCTTCTGAGCGACGTAGCCGACGCCCCGCTCGTGGAGGCGAGCCACGTACGAGCCCTCGGGGAGAGTCTCCAAACGGTCGCGCACGACGGCGACAAGGGTGCGCATCGCGGCCTCGATACCCTCTGCCGCCTGGGCGGGGGGCGCGCTCTGTGTCGGTCGCGCGTCCGGAGCGGCTACGCCGGCACCCTCCAGCAGCGAGCGGTGGAAGCAGCTGTGCTCGCCCGTGTGACAGGCGGGACCCGTCTGGTCCACCAGGTAGAGGACGGCGTCGGCGTCGCAGTCGTAGCGCACGGCCTCCACGCGCTGAACGTTGCCGCTCGAAGCTCCCTTGCGCCACAGCTCGTCGCGCGAGCGGCTGTGATAGTGGGCGAAGCGCGTCGTCAACGTGGCGGTCAACGCCTCCGAGTCAGCCCAGGCCAGCATGAGGACGTCGCCTGTCGCGGCCTCCTGGACCACCACCGGTACCAGGCCGCGCTCATCGAAGGCGATGCCGTCTGGACCCTCAGGCGACATGCGCCCTCACGCCCTCCTCCGGCGGCCGGATCACGAGTCCCGCAGCGAGGCACACGCGCTTGACCTCCATGACGGTCGTCTCGCCACGGTGGAACACGCCGGCAGCCAGCGCCGCGTCCGCCCCGGCGAAGAGCAGCACGTCGCGCATGTCCTCGGGACCGGAAGCCCCACCGGAGGCCACGACGGGGACGTCCACCTCGGCGGCGACGGCCCTGACGGCATCCAGGTCGTAGCCGGTGCCCATGCCGTCGGCGTCGATGCTGTTGAGCACGATCTCGCCGGCACCCAACTCCTGGCCCCGCGCCACCCAGGCGAGGAGGTCCAGGTCGGTGCCTTTGCGGCCGCCCGCGGCGTACACCTCCCAGCCGCCACCGCGCGGCCTGGCGCGGTAGTCGACGGACAGCACGACGGCTTGGGAGCCGTAGTGGTCGGAAGCGCGTCGCAGCAGCTCGGGATCGGCCAGGGCCCCGGAGTTGATCGAGACCTTGTCGGCGCCCGCCAGGGTCAGCGCCCGCACGTCGTCCAAAGCTCTCACGCCGCCCCCCGCCGTGAGCGGCATGAAGCAGCGCTCGGCCACCTGGGTCAACACGCCCAGGATCGCGCCGCGCCCCTCGACGGTGGCCGTGATGTCGTAGAAGACCAGCTCGTCTGCCCCCTGGCGGTCGTACTCCAGCGCGAGCGCCACGGGGTCACCGACGTCCGCCAGCTCTCCCAGCTCGGCCCGCCCGAACTGCTGACCGCGCGTGACGCGCCCGTCGTGGACGTCCAGGCAGGGGATGATCCGCTTCGCGAGCACCGGAGGAGAGCATATCCGCTCACGGGATGCGCTCCAGAAGCGAGAGGATCTCGACATGGTGGGTGTGCGGATAGAGGTCGTATGGCAGCACCTGCCGGAGGCGCAGGCCGCGCAAGTGCATGTCCGCCACGTCACGCGCCCAGGTCGCGGCGTCGCACGAGACGTAGATGAGCCGGTCGAACGTAGCCCCCGTGAGCGTGTCACGCAGGCCGGCCGACAGGCCGGCGCGGGGTGGGTCGACGACGACGAGCTCGACGCCGGTGGGCGGATCGAGGCGCCCCGCGTCTGCCCTCACGAAGCTGACGTTATTGATCCCCAGGCGTGCCGCGTCGGCCTCGCCGCGAGCGACGGCTCCTCGCTCGACCTCCAGGGCCGTGACGCTGCTGAACGTGTCCGCCAGGTGGAAGGCGATCGCGCCGCCCCCGGCGTAGAGGTCGAGAGCGGCGTCTCCGGAGCCGGCCCATGACGTCAGCTCGCGATACAGCGCGGCGGCGCCAAGGGGGTTCGGTTGCGAGAAGGTGGTGGCGGAGACGCTGAGTGACAAGTGGTTGAAGCGCTGCAGCACGGTGCGCTTGCCGGCGAGCCGCTCGACGCCGCGCCGGAACCTTCCCCTGGGATCGGACTCCGCCCAGGCGACGCCGGTAACCCCGGCTCTGACCAGCTCGTGGCCCAGGTCCAGCGCGGCACGCCCCCGACCCGGGCCCACGAGAGCTACGAGCGACTCGCCCTCGTCGTTCGCCCTAATCACGACCTCGTCGACGCGAGGCGAGGACGAACGAGACCCCCGGCGCCCGTCCAGCACGTCCCGTACGGTCCCGAAGGCCGCGTTCGCAGCCGGTGTCGCCACCGGGTCCGATGCCAACGGCACCACCTCGCCTGTGCCCCGGCGCCGGTAGCCCAACCGAACGCCATGGCCGCCGTCCATGTGGACGGCCGGCTGTACGACGTTCCGGTAGCCCCATACCTGGGGTGACGGCACGACGGGCGGCACGGAAGGTAGTTGGAGCTCAGCGCTTGACCCACCGTCGACCCCAGCCACGCCGAAAGCCCGGCGCAGCGCGTCGTCGACTACCTCGCGCTTGAGCTCGAGCTGATGGCCGTAGGCGATGTGACCGTAGTCGAGCCCGGGATGGGAGGGCGCATCCACCCGGTGGGCCGAAGGCTCGATCACTTCCGTGGTCGTGCCCCTGAGCACGCCCTTGCGCCGCTCGAGCGCGACAGCGACTACCTCGCCCGGCAGCGCCCCAGCGACGAGCACGACCTCGCCGGTGTCCAGCCTGGCAAGAGCGACGCCCCCGTGCACCATCCGGTCCACGTTGACGACGGCCCCGGAACGCATCCGAGCAGTCTAGCGGCTGGTCCGGGCCTCACGAGACCTGTTGCTATACTGCCGGCATGAGACGCTCCCTACAGGAGTACGTGGAGCTCGTCGTATTCGGCCTCGTGGCGCTGCTCGTGGGCACCGGCCTGCTGTGGCTCGTCGGCTGGGTCCTGTCGATCGGTGGGGTCGCGCTGAAGTGGGTGGCCGGGCTGCTGTGGAACCTGCTCCGCTTCATCGTGCCGGTGGCGATCGCCGGTGGGCTCGTGTACTTCCTCGTGAAGGCGGCGCAGGACAGGAAGCCGACGACCGCGGAAGCGGGGGGCGGCAGCTCTGCAACCGCGACCGGCGGGACCGGCATGGCGTCGACCGCTCGGGCGGCTCCTTCTACGACCCACGCCAGCGTCGTGTCGCCCCAGGCAGCCAACGGACCTACCCCGGCGAACCGGGCAGCTGCACCCGCGGTATCGGAGGGTCAGGAGACCGCCGGCCCGGCCGCGGACGCGGAGCAGTCGAACGCCGCGAACGACACGGCCGCGCCCCCCGAGATCGAGGGAGACGACGAACGGGCCTGAACGGCTCATCGGCTACAACGTGAGACGTGCGCTCCTCGCCCTGTTGGCCGCGGCGGTCGTCGCGCCGGCCCTTCTGGCTCTCGCCGGCTCGCCCGACACCACGGGCGGCGAGCCCGTCGAGGTGGCGTCGCTCGTCGCGGCCGGCGCCGAGCTGTACGCCTGGAACTGCGCCGTGTGCCACGGTGCCACCGGCGGCGGGCTGGCAGAGGCCAAGCTGGCGTTCCCGGAGGACGAGAGGCGCTGCATACGCTGCCACCGCCCTTCGAACCGCATCGTGCAGCCCCTCGACCAGCCGTTCATCGACAACGACATGTTCTCGATCGGTGAGCCGCCTCCGTTGCACGGCACTGGCGAAGTCCCAGTGACGCTGGCAAGCACAGCCGACCCAGCCGCGATCTTCCACTACGTGCGCGCCACGATGCCGCGCTACGACCCGGGGCGCCTGACCGACGCCGAGTACCGGGCGCTGACCGCGTTCCTCCTCGACATGAACGGTCGGGCCGGGGACGTGCCCGCGGTGGAAGGGCTCTAGGCGCTCTTCGGGTCGAGCACATCGCGGAACGCGTCGCCGAGCAGGTTCCAGCCCAGCACGAACAGCACGATGATCACGCCTGGCCAGAACGACACGTACCAGTAGGCCAGGGGCTGGCCCGGCGGGCCGAGGATCCAGTCGCGAGCGAACGAGATCATCTGGCCCCAGTCCGCGTAGCCTACCTGTGCGCCCAGCCCCAGGAAGGACAGCGCCGCGGCCGTCAGCACTATGGACCCGATGTCGAGGCTCGCCACGATGATCAGAGGGCCGATGGCGTTCGGTAGCACGTGACGGAAGATGACGCCCAGCGAGCGGCGTCCCAACGCTCTGGCGCTGGTGACGTAGTCCTCTTCCTTGACCCTCAGCACCTCGCCACGCATGAGCCTGGCGTACGACGGCCACGCCACGACGGCGATCGCGAACATGATGTTGCTTATCGAGTTGCCGAGAACCATCACCACGACCATGGCGATGACCAGGCTGGGCAACGAGATGACGATGTCGGTGAAGCGCATGAGCACGTTGTCGAAGACGCCGCCTATGTAACCCGAGAGGCTGCCGATGATCAGGCCCGCCAGGAGGCTGATGCCCACGACGATGAGGCCGATCTTGAACGCCGTGCGAGTGCCCCAGATCAGACCGTAGTAGATGTCGTAGCCACCGCTGGTCGTGCCCAGGAGCGTCTCGGACGTCTCGGCGTCACGCGGCACGTTGCTGAAGCCGACCCGCGGGATCGTGAAGCAGCTCTCCGGCGGCGCGAACATGGTGCGCCAGAACACCGCTTTCGTGGGGTTCTTGTAGTCGGCCTGGGTGGCGGCGCTCAGGCCCAGGTCGCGCAGGCAGTTCCTGCCTACATCCGTGATGACAGGAGCGAAGATCGCGGTGAGCACGAAGGCGAGCACGACGAGCAACCCGACGACTGCCAGCGGGTTGCGCCTGAAGCGCTTCAGCGCCTTGGAGTCGCGCCAACCGCGGGACTCCCTTCGCGTCGTAGCGCCGGCATCGCTGACTTGGGTGTAGGTCGCGTCGGCCATCACTCGTACCTGATGCGCGGGTCTACCACGCCGTAGAGGACGTCGACGAGTAGGTTGGCGAGCACGACCATGAGGGCGGTGAACAGCGCGAAGCCCATGACGGCCGCGTAGTCGAGGTTGATCGCAGAGGCCGCGGCCCACTGGCCGAGACCCGGGTAGTTGAAGATGGTCTCGGTGATGACGACCCCGTTGATCAGGCCAACCAGGGTGAAGCCGGCCAGGGTGATGACCGGGATGAGCGCGTTGCGCCTGGCGTGCTTGTGGGACACCACCCGTTCAGGCAGGCCCTTCGCCCGAGCCGTCCTCACGTAGTCCCGGCCCAGGGCGTCGAGCAGCGATGAGCGCATGACGCGCATGATCTGCGCGCTCTGGACGACGGCGAGCGTGACGACGGGCAGGATCAGATGCTTGATGGCGTCGAGGAAGATGTCGAAGCGACCGTTGAGCAGCGCATCCAGGCTGAGCATGCGCGTGTAGTGCTCGAACCCGGAGCGGCCGGCGATCTCGACGAGGTAGTTGGTCGAGATCCGCCCGGGCTGCAACCAGCCTAGAGCCCCGTAGAAGATGACCAGCAGCCAGATTCCGAGCACGAACGTGGGCAGCGACCACCCTACGATCGACATGACGCGAGTGATCTGGTCGACGACCTTGTCACGGTTCAGGGCGGCGGCGGTACCAAGCCAGATACCGACACCGATGACGGGGATGATCGCGAGGAGCGCCAGCTCCAGCGTGGCCGGGAAGCGGTTCCTCAGCGTGGTCAGCACGGGTTCGTTGGTGGTGCGCGAGAAACCGAGGTTGCCCTGCAACACCTGGTTCATCCAGCGGTAGTACTGCTGATACCAGGGGTCGGTGAGCCCGTACTGCTGGATTATCGAATCGATCTGCCTGATCTGCTGTTCGGATTGCACGAAGGCAGCTGCCCGCTGGTAGGGCGTAAGCAGCTGCATGAGCAGCACGATGGCGAGCGTCACGCCTATGAAGACGACGGGCAGAAGTACCAGGCGACGCGCGATGAAGACGAGCAAGATAAGTCTCTCTGTTTCCTAGGGTCGCTCGGGACGACCGCCTATAGAGAGCCGTCCCGAGCGAGAGGTGTGGGCCGCGGCTGCCCGCGGCCCACGCACCGACCTCTTAGTTCTTGGAGAGGTCCTTCCAGTAGAACTCGTCGGAGAGCATCGGGTTGTAGTAGACGCCCTGCAGCGAGGAGCGCGTGACGATGAACGGCGACTGCGTCGGCACGGCGATGAGCGGCGCGTAGTCGTAGTGCAGCGTGCCGATCTGGCTGTACAGGAAGCCGCGTTCCGCCGGGTCGAACGATGCGTCGGCCTGGTCGATCAGCGCCTGGATCTCGGGCACGTTGATCGAGGTCCGGTTCGCGTAGTAACCGTCGTTGTCGTAGAAGGTGTTGATGAAGTTGCTCGGGTCGGCGTAGTCAGCGGCCCAACCGAGGGCGAACATCGGGACCTTCCGCTCGGCCGAGCGGTTGAGGAAGTCGGCCCACGGCAGGCTGCGAACGTTCATCACGAAGTTCGGGTTGATGAACGACACGTTGTCGGCGAGGATCTGCAGCGCCGTCTGCCGCGTGGTGTTGCCTTCGTTGTAGATGGCGGTGAACTCGAAGCCGTTCTCCCACAGCTGACCGTCGAAGGCGGCGCGGAAGTACTCCTCGGCCGCTTCCAGGTCGAGAGTGCGTACGGCGACATCGTCGTTGTAGCCGAGGAAGGAGGGCGGCATGCCCATGGTCAGGACGACGCCGGCGCCTTCGTAGAGCTGGTCGATGAAGCCCTGCTGGTCGAAGAGGTGGGCGAACGCCCGGCGAACGTTGACGTCCTGGAAGAAGTTGGCCGGGATGCCGTTGCCGTCGAGCTGACCGCTGCCGACGTCTTCGTTGTTGTCCGTCACGATGTCGAAGTTGAAGAAGAGCGAGGTCACGGAGGTGGTCGTCCACTCGGGCTTCTCGTGGACGGTCACGCCGTCGGCGCCACGGAGCTGGACGAGCGCGGAACGCTCGTTGATGGTGACACGGTCTGCGTCACCCTGCTGCACGGCGAGGATACGGGTGGACTGCTCGTCCACGTACTGGTACACGACGTTCTTGATCGCCGGAGCGCCGCCCCAGTAGTTCTCGTTGGCGCGCGCGACGACGGCGTCGTCGGTCCACTCGACCAGCTCGTATGCGCCCGTGCCGCTGGTGTGGGTGCTCAGGAACTCGGTCGTGATGTCACGGCCGTTCCAGTCCTTCCAGGTGGCCTCGGTGCCGTCCCACGACCCGCCTTCGATGGCGAACTGGCTGTCGAGGATGCTGTAGGCCGTGTAGGTGAGGATCGGGATCAGCGCCGGGGTGGGGTTGACGAGGTTGACCACGGCGACCAGGCCGTCGGGGCCCTCTGGGCAATCGACGATGTTGTCGATCATCTCCCAGGTCACGTTCTCCTGGAACGCGGCCGGGTCGCTGCCGTCGCCGGAGTACCCGAGGAAGAGGTTACCGGTCAGGTACGCGGTCGCGCCCTGCGGGTGCGCGGTGAGAGCACCGTACTGGAACGAGTACTCGACGTCCTTGCAGCTCATCGTGTTGCCGCTGTGGAACTGCACGTCTGGGCGCAGGTTGAACGTCCAGTGCAGGCCGTCATCCGAGACCGTGTAGTCAAGGGCGAGCGCGGGCTCGAACTCGTCGATGGCTTCGCCGGAGTAGAGGAACAGGGTCTCGTACACGTTCTCGATGATGCCGCCGGAGCCCGTGTCGTAAGCGCGCGCCGGGTCCATGGAGACCGGCTCGCCGAACGTCTGATAGACGTAGGTGTCGGGGCCCGACTGCGCGACCGCCGTGGAGGCGACGAGCGCGGCACCCGCGATCAGCGCTAGGATGCTTCTCTTCATTCAACTCTCCCTTGGGACTTGGATTCAGGGCACAGGTGCGCCCCACTTGCTTAGGGCTATAGAGGCTTGGCTTGCTCTAGCTCCCTTCGCCGTGGCGGGGCCCTGCCCCTGAGCTTCTACGCCGGTGGCCCCTGATCGCGGCTGCGCGCCACTATCAGGACCACGACTGTAGACAGGCGACATAGAGATTACACCACGGGGTCGTGATCATGTGAACTACCGTACTGCTGATATTCATCGTACCTTCGCCTCTTTAGCGCGCCTGGGTACCCAGCACGGGCGAGGCGCCCCACCGCTTTCCTGAGCTTTGACACCACCGTTGTAGCATTGCGCCATGCCGCGTAGAACGGGCTTCTCGCACCACTACCAGCACCGGGGCCGCTACCTGAGCCTCCTGGCCGGCGCCGTCCTGGCCGCGCTGCTCACCTCGTGCCTGGGCCGCTCGGACTCGCTGGCCCCCGTCATCGCGATAACCGACCCCCGTAGCGGCGCTACGCGCAGCACCGAGGACCTCAGGATCAGCGGTTACGCCATGGACGACGAAGGCATAGCCAGCATCCGGGTCGACGGGCTCGACCTGCTCGCCAACGACCTCTACGCCTCCGAGAGGGGCAAGGGCCTCGTCCACTTCGCGTTCACCAAACCCAACGTCGCGGACGGCGAACTGACGATGGTCCTCGAGGTCACGGACGTGAGCGGCCGCACGACGACGGAGACCTACACGTTGATACTCGACGCGACTCCTCCCACGGTGGAGCTCACCTCGGTGGAGGCCGCGGCCGGCAACAGGTTGAGGGTCGAGGGCGTCGCTCGCGACAACATCGGCGTGACGTCCGTGAGGATCGGCGGGGTACCCCTGGCCTTCACGCCCGGTCCCGAGTTCAGCTTCTCGGTCCTGGTCGAGAACACCGCGGACGCTCAGGTGATGGTGGAGGACGGGGCCGGCAACAGCGCCGCCGTACCCCTGCAGTGAGGGGCGTGGCACCCACCCAGACGTCCGACGCAGCCCACGCGGCACCCAGCCTGCCCGTGAGGACCTCCGAGCTCCTGACCCACGGCGCCGCCGCCGTCGACGCCGTCGCGCTGGAGCGGCGTCACGGCAACGCGGATCTCTTCGCCATCCTCGAGCTCCTCGAGCTGGCCGGACCGTTCAAACTGGAGTCGCCCTGGGAGCTCAGAGACGAGACCGGGAGACACCTGATACATGCAGGGGGTTTCGCGGCTTCGCCGTTCGGCGAGGCCTACCCGCCGCTGGTAGAGTTCGCGCGCTCTTACCTGAGCGAGACCAGGCAGCTCGGCTTCCCCCACCAGACGGCCAGCGAGTGGCGGGCGGCGCTGGACTCCGCCCTCGTGGCCCTGCTGGCCTCGGTCGCGCCGACCCATGAAGACAGTCAGGTGTTCCTGAGCAACTCCGGTGCGGAAGCGGTCGAGGCGGCCATGAAGCTGGCCCTGGCGTACCGGCCGAAGGCCAGGCGCTTCGTGAACTTCGGCGGCGCTTACCACGGCAAGACCCTGGGAGCCTTGTCGCTCACGTCGAGCGAGGTCTACCAGGGGCCGTTTAGGCCGCTGCGCGAGACGATCACGTTGCCGTACGGGGACGAAGACGCCCTGGCCGGTGCCCTGCGCACGGACGCGAACGACGTCGTCGCCATCGTCGTGGAACCGGTGCTCGGCGAGGGCGGCGTGGTCTCGCCGCCGCCAGGGTTCCTCAGGCGCCTGGGAGAGCTGGCCTCCACACACGGCGTGCCCGTGATCGCGGACGAGGTCCAGACCGGCCTGGGCCGCGCGGGGCACTGGTTCGCGAGCGTGGCAGAGGGGCTCGAGCCTGACATCGTCACCTTGGCCAAGCCGCTGGGCGGGGGACTGCTGCCGGTTGGGGCCACGATCGCCCGGCGGGAGATCTTCCGGGCCATGCTGCCAGGCACGGCGTCGCGGCGCCACTCGTCGACGTTCGGCGGCGGTTCCTTCGCCTGCGCGGTGGCGTTGAGGTCGCTCGAGCTGTTGGTGGACGAGCGCCTGGACCTGCGAGCGCAGGAGCTGGGTCGCCGCGGTCTTGAGCGCATGCGCGCCACGGTGGAGCGCTACCCGAACCTGCTGGCCGACGCTCGCGGCGCGGGCATGCTGCTCGCCTTCACCCTGCGCCCGATCGTGGGCTTCCCGGTGCCCGGTGTCCCGGCCGACGACGTTCAGGCCGTCACCTCGATGCTGGGGTTACGCCAGCTGCACGAGGCCGGCGTCCATGCCTGCTTCAGCCTGCGCGGCAACTACATCCTGCGGTTCACTCCGCCTCTCAACATCCCGGAGGCCCTGTTCGACGAGATGTTCGATCGCATAGACGCGTTCGCTGCAGCCAACCCCAGGTCCTTGAAGCTGTTGCAGCGCTTCGGGCTGCCCAGGCTGATGCGGCTTCTCAAGGTCGCCTACGGCTGACGTACACGGCTGCTCCGCGCGAATAGAAAGAGAAGAGAATAGAAAAAGAAGAAGGGCGCGCCCCTGAGGACGCGCCCTTCTGAAGGTCTATCCAACCCAGTAGCAGTACTTGCGAACCGTCGTGGCCGGTCGCCCTAAGGCGTCCGGCGATTACTCCTTAGAAAGGAGGTGATCCAACCGCACCTTCCGGTACAGTTACCTTGTTACGACTTAACCCCAGTCATGAGTCATACCTTAAACGCGCGCCCCATTGGCGAGGCTACACGTCTTCGGGTACAGCTCACTTCCATGGTTTGACGGGCGGTGTGTACAAGACCCGGGAACGTATTCACCGCGGCATGGCTGATCCGCGATTACTAGCG
>DASVCK010000257.1:0-2690 GCA_036381675.1 Trueperaceae bacterium
CTCCTGGTGGTCCTGGTGCTGGAGTTGACCTCGTACTTCTTCGTCGTGTCGGGCGGGGGCATGCTCCTCGCCACGATCTGGCGGGGCGGGTTCGCCCGGCTGCCGGAGGGGTTCAGGAAGCTGCTGTCGACTCTTCCGGTCGCGCTCGTGCTGCTACTGGCCGGGGCGTGGTTCGAGGCCGGTGCTCTGATCCTCGGCTTCTAGCTGAGCTTCTCCTCCGGACCAGACAGGACCTGCCGCACCGCCGGAGCGACGTCCATGAGCCCGGCCGCGCCGGCGAACACGCCTGCCCCGGGGCCGACGGCGTAGAGCGGCACGGGGTTGCGGGTGTGCGTGGCCACCGTGGCGTCCTCCAGGTTGCCGTGGTCGGAGGTAATTATCAGCGTCGCCCCGCGCGCCACGGCTCCGTCCTCTGCGTCCACCAGGTAGCCGACGGCCTGGTCTATGCGCTCGACCAGGCGCCGAGCCTCCTCGAGCTTCCTCATGTGCCCGAGAGAGTCGGTCAGCCATACGTCGAGGAGCGTGAAGGCGTTTAGAGCGGCTAGCTCGCTGAGGACCCGCGCGCTACCGATGGGTCCGAGCGGGCCTCCTTCCCTCGGCAGGTGCTCGCCCTGCAGGTCGGACGGCACGGCCCTGCCCGCGTCGTGGTCCGCAGCGTTCAGCTGAGGCACACCTGCCGACACCGCCGCGTACGCCACCGAGTTGAGCCTGAAACGCCGGCCGCGCCTCGCCTCGAAGTACCCTTCCGGGTACGCGTTCGCCAGGCAGGCGCCGCCGGCCCTGACCCCGTCGTGGAACAGGTTGCCAGCGTCGAGGAGGCGTTGGAGCGTGGGTCCGGGCCACGGGCCGTAGTGCCCGTCCATCGCGTCCGCACCGTTACGGCCCGTGAGCAGCGTGGCCTGGCCCGTCGCCGACTGCGGCAGCCCCGGGTGCCCAAGGGTGGCGTCCAGCTCGCGGTAGACCACGTCGCGCGCACCGGCCGGCGACCCCTGCTCGCGCAGCCTGTCCAGCGCGGGCGTGTGGGCCGTGCTTATCGGATCGGTCGCGGGCTCGATTGCGGCTTGGCTCGGCACCCCGAACCCGTCGAGGAACAGGAACAGGACCCGGCCCGTCAGCCCACTCCCATGGCGTCCTGGGCGCGCTTCAGCGTGCGCGCCGCGATCTCTCTGGCCCGCTCGGCGCCGCGCGCCAGGACCGCGTCGAGGGCCGCGCGATCGGCCATGTACCCGCGGTAACGCTCCTGGAATGGCTTCAGCATGGCGTTCACGGCGTCCACCGTCAGCCTCTTGAGGGTGCCGTAGCCGCCGCCCTCCAGCTCAGCCTCGATCTCTTCGATGCCGCGGCCCGAAGCGACGTGCGCGATGGTCATGAGGTTCTTGACCCCCGGGGAGGCGTGCTCGAAGCGCAGCTCCCGACCGGAATCGGTCACGGCAGCCATGATCTTCTTCTTCACGGTCGCCTCGTCGTCGAGCAGGTTGATCAGGTGGCCCGGCCTGTCAGCCTCCAGGCTCTTCGACATCTTCACCTCGGGATCGTCGAGGCCCATGAGCCTGGCGCCGGCCTTGGGCAGCTCCACCCTCGGGAGCACGAACGTCTCGCCGAAGAGGTGGTTGAAGCGCTCGGCGATGTCCCTGGTGATCTCGATGTGCTGCACCTGGTCCTCGCCCACCGGCACGACGTCGGTGTCGTACAGCAGGATGTCGGCCGCCTGCAGCACCGGGTAGACCAGGAGCCCGGAACCGACGCTCTCCCGGCCCTCCGACTTGGACTTGAACTGTGTCATGCGGTAAAGCCAGCCCAGCGGCGTGACGCACGAGAGCAGCCAGGACAGCTCGGAGTGCTCACGTACGTGCGACTGCACGAAGATGATGCTGCGTTCTGGGTCCACGCCGGCCGCGAGGAACTGGGCCGCCGTCGACCGCACCCTGTCCCGCAGCGCCGCGGGGTCCACGGCCTCGGGGATGGTGAGTGCGTGCAGGTCGACGACGCAGAACACGTTCTCGCGCCGGTCCTGGCCCGCCACCCACTGCTTCAAGGCCCCGACGTAGTTGCCGAGGTGTAGCACCCCGGTCGGCTGGATGCCGGAGAACACGCGGGCCTTGTCAGAGACCTTTTCCATGAGGGGCAAGTATAAGCGGGGCTGGCGACTGGCCCGGCTGCCGCATATGGGCTATTAGGCGCGGCGCCTGTGGAGGATCAGTCCGGGCGCAGCACGAGCACGGTGAGTCCGGGCACCACGCCCTCGAAGGCCGCCCCGGAGACGAGGTCCGTGAAGGCGCCAGCCGGCAGGACCTCGGTCTCCAGGTCCCGCGCACCCAGGTTGGCCAGCACGTAGAGGGTCTCGTCGCCTGCCGTGCGCTCGAGCGCCAGGAGGGCCGAGGAACCGGTCGAGAGCACGCGCGTGTCGCCGCGATGCAGCGCCGGATGCTCGTTGCGCAAGCCTGTGAGCGCGCGGTAGTGGTTAAGGACCGAGTCCTCGTCGGTGGCCTGCTCGTGGACGCTGACGCCGGGCAGGTCGGGCCCGGTGTCCGTCCAGGGCATGGCGGTGGAGAAGCCCACTCCCGGTCCCGACTCCCAGCGCATGGGTGTGCGTTTCTCGACGTCGCGGCTGCCGGGGCCGTCGGGCATGCCGATCTCCTCGCCGTAGTAGATGAACGGGGTCCCGGGTAGGGTCAACAGCAGCGACGCGG
>DASVCK010000258.1:0-2394 GCA_036381675.1 Trueperaceae bacterium
GACCATCTGCACACGAGGCGGCACTCCGCCTCGCGAAGGGGAAAACATGTCGCAGACACTCGCACGTCGTGTACTTGCTCTCGCCCTCGTCACGCTGCTGGCAGCCTGCGGCGGCCCCACGCCGCCTCCGCCGCCACCGACGGGCGGCCTCGTGGTCAGGCCGGTGGCAGACGACCGTTTCGAGGGCAGCGCCATCTGGGAACTCGACGCCTCCGGCCTGCTGGAGGGCAAGGAGGTGGAGACGCGGCTGTGGCATCTAGGCGATGTGGACGCTCAGTCCTGGTCGAACGTGGTCTCGCGCGGCTACGGGCACGGCGGCACCTTCGATGTCGGCATCACGGCGGCACTGAAGGACGGCACGATACTGACGGCAGAGGCGACCGTCACGGTGGACGACCTGCCCTACGACTACTGGGGCGATCCACCGACGCTCGTGAACCAGACGCCAGGCGGCGCGGAGATGCCCCTCGACTTCCTCGTCTACTGGAGCGTCAGCGCGGACGGACGCTACGTGGCGTTCGACACGTCGGCCGCCGGCCTACCGGACGTCGACACCAACGGCGCCTCGGACGTCTACGTCAAGGACTTGGAGACCGGCGCCCTGACGTTGGCCAGCGCGGACGGCGACGGCAAGGCGACCGGAGGGGCGGGTCCGGTGATCATCAGCGGCGATGCCACCCGCGTCGCCTACCGGGCCGGCAACCTCGTCGCCGTGGTGACGTTGGCGACAGGCGACACCGCCCTCCTCGACGACCCGGACGGCTACCAGCAGATACGGCCGGTCGGGCTCAGCCACGACGGCTCGCGGCTGGTCATGGGCGCCCACACCACCAACAACCCGCTGGACGCCGCTTACCTCATCGACATCGCCGGCCCGAGCTTCACGCGCCTCGGGGCCGTGGGCGAGAGCACCTGGGCCGACTCGTCGCCGGTAGACATCTCCGCGGACGGCGACGTCGTCGTGTTCAGGACGGACGGCCCGCTCGTACCGGAGGACGACAACGAGGCGCTCGACCTCTATGCCTACCGCTACTCGACGGGCGACGTGGCGCTCGTGAGCGCGAATCCTGCTGGTGAACCGGGTGACAAGAGCAGTGGGGCCTACGGTCCCGTCGCGAGCGGGGACGGGCGCTACGTGGTCTTCTCCACGGAAGCGGCCAACCTCTCTCCCCGGGCGACGGAGAACGACGGCGAGTTCGAGCCGGCCGAGGACATCTACCGCAAGGACTTGGTCACCGGCGAGGTCGAGCTCGTGAGCACCAACGCGCTGGGTGACCTGGCGGACGACGACGCCATCCTGCCTACGATCTCGGGGGACGGCCGCTACGTCGCGTTCGGCGCCTACGCACTGAACCTGGCGCCACACTTCGACGACCCCGACTGGTGCTACTTCGAGGTGTGCGCCAACGGCTACGCCTACGTCAAGGACGTCGTCACCGGCCGCGTTGCACTGGTCAGCGTCGGGGAGGACGAGACCACGCCGGACGACTGGGACCAGATCGAGCCGCACATCTCTGCCGACGGGCGCTACGTCGTCTTCTACTCGTCCGCGACGAACCTCGGCTACGGCACCTTGGCAGGCGACTGGGGCCTGTTCCGGGCCGCCAACCCGCTCTGGGAGGAACCGGACTAGGGCTAGGGCAGCCGCGCTAGCCTGTCGCGGTGACGAGCGAGCGGTCCAACGAGAACCTGACCCCTAGGGCGCTGGAGAGACGGGTAAAGAGGTGGCTGCTCTCCGCGCCCTTTCCCTGCTTCGTGCAGGTGGCGCCGGGGCTCGAGCCCCTGCTGGTCGAGGAACTCGCGGCGCTCGGGCTCTTCCCAGCGGATGGGAGCGGGAGCGTGCGACCAGAGCGCGGCGGGGTCTCCCTGCCGCTCGACGTGGACGGGATCATGACGGCGAACCTGGCGCTGCGCACGGCGTCGCGGGTGCTCCTCAGGCTCGGCTCGTTCCCCGCCTCGTCGGCCGAGATGCTTCACGACCAGGCGCGCAGGCTGCCGTGGGAGGTGCACATCGGGTTCGCACCCGCTTATGCACTCAGGATGTCTTCGCGCCGCTCGCGATTACAGGCCGGAGCCGAGCTGGCTGGCGCCGTCACCGGGGCCGTGGCCCGGCGCATGAGCGCTCTCGGGCTCAGGCCGCAGCCCGACCCTGACGCGCCACTCGAGCTGCATGTGCGCCTTGACCACGACCGCTGCACGCTCAGCCTCAACACCTCGGGCGAGCACCTGCACAGGCGCGGTATCCGGACGCATGTCGGCGCAGCTCCCGCCAGGGAGACGCTGGCGGCAGCCGTCGCCAGGCTCGGGCTGGCCGGCGCCCCTACGCCAGACGTCGTCGTTGACCCGTTCTGCGGCTCCGGTGCGCTGCTCATCGAGGCCGCCGACCTGATGACC
>DASVCK010000259.1:0-9446 GCA_036381675.1 Trueperaceae bacterium
CGATCCGGGCGAGAAGCCCGCGACCGCGCCCGACCTCGCCCACGGGCTGTACGTCAGCACGCCGCTGGACACGGTGTTCGGTGGCGGGCCGTCGGCACTCGTGGACCACTGCGACTGATCGACTGCCACCGGGAACCGATCGCCAAGAACCTGGCGCAACCAGAAGCCGCCCATGCCACCTACGCGTGGGCGGCTACCGCGCCAGGTTGGGCAGCCAGTTGACGAGTCCGGGGAACAGCACCAGGGTCACGAGCGTCACCACCTGGATGGCGACGAAGGGGATGATCCCACGGTAGATGTGGGTGGTCTTGACGCCCGGCGGCGCGACGCCCTTGAGGTAGAAGAGCGAGAACCCGAACGGCGGCGTGAGGAACGAGCTCTGCAGGTTCATGGCCACGACAACCCCGAACCACAGCAGCATGTCGGCCCCGAAGAACGTCGCTGCGATGGGCGCTACCAGCGGCACGACGATGAAGGTGATCTCAATGAAGTCGATGAAGAAGCCGAGGAGGAAGATCACCAGCATGGTGAAGAACATGAACCCGATGTGGCCGCCGGGTAGACCGAGCAGGAACTCGTCCACTACGTGACCGCCGCCGAGGGCCGTGAACACCATCGAGAACGCGGTGGCGCCGACGAGGATTATGAACACCATGCTCGTCAGGCGCACGGTGGTGTCCATGGTGTCGAGCAGGTTGCGGCGCGTCAGGCGCCGGTTCAGGGCGGCGAGGATGGTCGCGCCTGCGGCTCCGGCAGCGCCGGCCTCGGTGGGCGTCGCGATGCCGAAGAAGATGGTGCCCAGCACTAGCATCACCAGCACCAGTGGCGGGACTAGGCTTCGGAGGAGCTTGACGACCAACGCCCAACCGGAGAGGGCCCGCGCCTCCGGGGGCATGGCGGGGGCTTCGGTCGGTCGGCGCCAGGCGACGAAGGCGACCCAGGCGATGAACAGCCCCGCCAGGAGGAATCCAGGGATGAAGGACCCTAGGAACAGGTCGCCCACCGAGACGCCGATCTGGTCTCCCAAGATCACCAGCACTATCGACGGCGGGATGATCTGTCCGAGCGTGCCGGAGGACGCGACCACGCCGGTGGCCAACGTATTGGAGTAGCCGTACTTGAGCATCACCGGTAGCGCCAGAACGCCCAGGGTGACGACAGAAGCGCCGACTACGCCGGTGGAAGCTGCCAGCAGCGCTCCCACGACCACGACAGAGATCGCCAGGCCGCCTCGTAGCTTGCCGAACAGCATGCCCATCGACTCCAGCAGCTCCTCGGCCAGGCCGCTCCGCTCCAACATCACGCCCATGAAGACGAAGAACGGCACGGCGACCAGCGTGTAGTTGTCCATGATCGTGCCGAAGATCCGTTGCGGCAGGATGTTGAGCCTGGCGACGTTGAAGGCAGGCTCCCACGGCAGGGCGAAGCCCAGGAATACCTCCGTGAAGTTCGAACCCAGTACCGTGAACAGAACGGCGGTGCCGCCCAGCGTGAACGCCACCGGGAAGCCGATGAGCAGCAGTCCGACGACGACAGCGAACATCCAGAGCCCGAGCATCAGGCTGGGTCCCCGCCCGGCGCGGGCTTAGTTCCCGGCATGGAACCCGTCGTGGCACCGGCCGGCCCGCTCAGCCCGCCCGCCGTGCCGTCTACCTCCGTGGGTGACGGGGGAGATTCGTGGATGCTTCCCGAGCCCTTGCGGCCCGACAAGAAGGCGATGTTGTGGATCGTCTCGGAGATCGCCTGGAGTATGAGCATGCCGAACGCGACCGCGATGGCGGTCTTTATGGGGTAGCGCGCCAGCCCGCCGGGGTTGGGGCTCATCTCCAGCGTCGCCCAGGAACGCGAGATGTAGGGAACGCTGTAGATGATGCCGAGCACCGAGAACGGCACCAGGAACAACCAGTAGCAGACGGTATCTACGACCGCTTTGCGCCGCGCCGATAGGTTGGAGTAGAGGATGTCCACGCGCACGTGGCCGTCCACGCGCATCACGTACGCAGCGCCCAGCAGGAAGATCAGGTCGAAGGAGTAGGTCTGCAGCTCCAGGTACAGGTTGCCGGTCATGTTGGCCGCCGTGCGCGGTCCCAGCACAAACTCGAAGAAGCCGTAGAAGTAGCGCGTCACGACGTTGTAGACGCCGACGAGCACCATGAAGAGCGACAGCCACCACATGATCCGGCCGATGAAGC
Source organism: Trueperaceae bacterium (assembly GCA_036381675.1). Classification (GTDB taxonomy): domain Bacteria; phylum Deinococcota; class Deinococci; order Deinococcales; family Trueperaceae; genus DASRWD01. The sequence goes on from DASVCK010000259.1 coordinate 2,193, forward strand.
CGTTGATACGGTCGATGAAACGCGCGACGCCCAACAAGAAGCTCAACGTTGGGACCTCCGAGACCTGGAGCTCGCTTGCCCCCTTGGGATGTTGACGCGGCATTCTAACCGCGTGAACTCACGGCGCTCTCAGGTACGTTTCCACGTCGCGGTTGTGCGCGGGCAGGTTGGTGTTCGGCCTGAAGACGATCTGCCCGTCGGAAGTGCCGTGCAGGAAGAAGAGGTACAGGGCACCGTCGTCCGCGTAACGCTCCGGCTCCAGAACGGCGTCAAGCGCCTCTGCCCCCGGGTTCCCGATGGGGCCCTGCGGCAACCCGGGCCGCGTGTAGGTGTTCCACGGCGTGTCCACACGGAGGTCACCGGCGACGGCGTCCAGCGCGGGCATCGGCTTGCCCAACCCGTACGCGACCGTCGGGTCCGACTGCAGCGGCATGCCCAGCTCCAGGCGGTTGAGGAAAACGCCGGCGATCACGGGCATCTCGCTGGGCTCCGCGGCCTCCGCCTGCACCATGCTCGCGAGCGTCACCCACTGGTGGACAGTGAGGCCCAGCTCCCCCAGCCGCTCCGCCAAGTCCTCCTGGCCCGAGACCTCGGACCTGAACCTATCGACCATCTGACGCAGCGCCTGCTCGGCCGTGGCGTGCACGGGCACCTCGTACACGGCGGGAAAGAGGTAGCCCTCCAGGCTCTGATCGGCCGGCGCGTACGGCGGTGCCAGCTCCAGGCTCGGGTCCTCGATCGCGCTCTGAAGCTCGTCGCGTGACGCGATGCCGCCCGCGACGAGCCTGTCGACGACCTCGGAGGCCCGCACGCCCTCAGGCAGCACGATCCGCGTCACGCGCGGTCGGCCGCCGGCCACGAGCGACGCGGCCACCTCACGCGCGGACATCGTGGGGTCGAGGTCGTAGAGACCTTCGCCTATCGAGTGGTCGAGGTTGCGGAAGCGCAGGTAGTACTCGAACGCGTAGGAGGAGCGCACCAAGCCGGCCTCCGCCAACTCGGCGGCCACGCGCTTGCCACCCCACCCGGGGAGGACCTCGAACTCCACGGACGCCGGTGTGGCGCTGGGCGGCGACAGCAGGAACGCCCCCACCACAGCCGCGCCTCCCAGGAGGACTATCAGGACCGTGATCAGCGTCGCGATGCCGCGGCCCCGGCGCGGGCGGCGCTCGGCCGTGCGCGTGCCGGACGGTGCCCGTGCCCCCGGGTCCGTCGCTCGGCCGGCGCGGCCGACCTCCAGGTCGCCGTCCACGGTCGGGCCGGCGGCGGCCCTCTCCGCGTCGAAGCCGTCCGTCACCGCGCCGCCTCGCGTCTGGCCAGGTACGACTCCAGTATGAGGACGGCGGCAGCCTCGTCGACGCGTCCCCTCTCCTGCCGCTTCCCGCGCGGCAGTGCACTGCCTGCGATCTGGCGATGTGCGGCGCGGGTCGTCAGGCGCTCGTCTTCCAGGACCACGTCCACGTGCTCGCCGGCGAGCCTCTCAGCGAGCGCGTCGGCGAACGCCCTGACACGCTCGGTCTGGGTCGACTCGCTGCCGTCCATGTTGCGCGGCAGGCCCACGACCACGATGCTCGCATCCTCGTCACGGACGACCGCCGCGACCTCTTCGACGTCCTTCGTCGTGCCCGACCGGGTTATGGCACCGCGGCCGAACGCCAGGCTCGAGCCCTCATCGGCCCGAGCCACCCCGATGCGGGCGTCACCCACGTCGAGGGCGAGCACGGCTCGGCCCGGCGACATCAGCCTCCGGCCTGACCCAGCACCTCGGGGACGCCGGCCAACGCCTCCGACAGACGAGCGGCGTCCTTCAGGCCGGCCTGGGCCATGTCGGCCTTGCCGCCACCGCCGCCGCCCACCCGCGTCGCGATGCCGCGCACCAGCCTGCCGGCGTCGGCCCCGCGCTCCCGGGCGCCTGGGCTGGTCTTGACGACGATGAGCGGCCCGCTGCCCACCACGACGACGTCCGCTCCGGTCGCCTCGAGTTGCCTGTCGGCTGCCGTGCGTAGCGCGTGGGCGTCGAGGCCCTCGAGCGCGAAGGTCGCGTAGCTGTAACCGCCGGCCTCGCGTACCTCGGCCGCCGGTGCGGCGCTGGTCAGCGCGGCCGCCAGCCTGTCCCGCAGCCGGTTGACCTCGCGCTGCGAGTCCTTGAGCTCGTTCGCGAGACGCGTGACGCGCTCCTCGAGCTGGGCTGGGTTGACGCCCAGCAGACCGGCCAGCCTACGCTCCCTGGCTCGCAGCTCGCGCAGGTAGTCGATGGCGGCGGCGCCGACGCGTGCCTCGATGCGCCGGACGCCCGCCGAGACCGCCTCCTCCGAGGTGATGATGAAAGCGCCGATCGTGCCCGTGCGGTCGACGTGCGTCCCGCCGCAGAGCTCGATCGAGACCGGACGTTCGTCACCCACGCTCACCATGCGCACCTGCGAGCCGTACTTCTCGCCGAAGAGCATCATGGCGCCGGCTTCGCGAGCCTCGGCCAGAGGCACCACCCTCCACGCGACTTCCAAGTCGGCCTGGATCCAACGGTTGACCAGCTCCTCCACGGCAGTGGCCTCGTCGGCCGACAGTGCGTGGGAGTGGGTGAAGTCGAAGCGGAGGCGGTCGGGAGCGACGAGCGAGCCCGCCTGGGTCACGTGGGTGCCGAGCACGGTGCGCAGCGCGGCATGAAGGAGGTGCGTAGCCGTGTGGTGCTTGCGGGTCTGGTCACGGGCAGGATCGACGGACGCCGTGACCTGGGTGCCCGGCGCCAGGCGCCCGCGCACGACCTTCACCTCGTGCAGGAAGAGGCCCTGGCTCGAGCGCCGCGTGTCGCTCACGAGCGCGCCACCGCCGTCCCACGCGAGCTTCCCGGCGTCGCCGATCTGCCCGCCGCCCTCGGCGTAGAACGGGGTCTGTGCCAGCACGACCGTGCCGGAGTCGCCCTCGCGCAGGACGTCCACCTCGGCCCCCTCGCGCACGATGCCGACGACTTCGGTCTGCGCTTGCGACGCCTCGTAGCCGAGGAAGCGCGTCTCGCCCACGCGGGCCGCGATGGCGCCGAAGGCGTCCGACTGCTTGGTGAACAGGCGCTTCTCGCCGGTCTCCCCGCGCGAGGCATCGCGTGCCGCCTCGCGAGCAGCCTCGTAGCCGGCGCGGTCGACGCTCATGCCGCGTTCGGCCGCCAGCTCCTGAGTCAGGTCGAGCGGGAACCCGTACGTCTGCCACAGGTCGAAGGCGACCTCGCCGGGGAGCTCCTCGCCTCTCAGGTCGGAGAGGATGTTGCCCACGCGCTCGATGCCTGACTCGAGCGTGCGCCGGAACTGCTCCTCCTCGGTCTCGATGACGCCCTTCACCCGCTCGGCACCGTCCAGCACCTCGGGGTAGGCGCCGCCCATCGCGATGCCCACCTCGTCAACCAGGTCGTGAAGCACGGCGTCCTTCAGGCCCAGCAGGTAGGCGTGCCTGGCGGCGCGGCGGATCAGCATCTTCACGACGTAGCCGGCGCCGTCGTTGGCCGGCAGGACGCCGTCGGTGATGGCGAAGGTGGCTGCCCTGACGTGGTCCGCGATGACCCGATGCGACAGCGACGACGTCCCCTGGTACGGCTGGCCTGAGAGCTGCGATACCTTGCGGATGGTGGGCTGGAACAGCTCGGTGCCGTAGGCGTCCGGCTGGCCCATCATCAGCGCGGCGAGCCGCTCGAAGCCGAGCCCCGTGTCTATGTTCTTCTGCGGCAACGGCTCCAGCACCCCGCCGTCCTGCCTGTCGAACTGCGTGAAGACGAGGTTCCAGAACTCGACGTACCTGTCGCCGGAGCCGGTGTTGGGTCCGTCCTCGTCGGCGGTGCCGTATTCCGGCCCGCGGTCGTAGAAGATCTCGGAGCAGGGCCCGCACGGCCCGTTGGGTCCCTTCGTGACGGCGTTAGCGGGCCAGAAGTTCTCGTCCTCGTCCCAGCGTGATATGCGGGACTCCGGCACGCCCACGACGTCGCGCCAGATCTGGAAGGCCTCGTCGTCGTCCTGGTAGACGGTCACGTAGAGCCGGTCCGGGTCGAGACCCAGCAACTTCTGGGACGTAGCGAACTCCCACGCCCACGTGCTGGCCTCGCGCTTGAAGTAGTCGCCGAACGAGAAGTTGCCCAGCATCTCGAAGAACGAGTGGTGCCTGAGCGTGCGGCCCACGTTCTCGATGTCGTTGATGCGGAGGCACTTCTGCGCCGTCGTGACGCGGTGCCAGACGCCGTCGTAGCCGGCGAACTTGGGCGTGGCGCCGAGGAAGTAAGGCTTGAACTGCACCATGCCGGCGCTCGTGAACATGAGGCTGGGGTCGTCGCTCTTGACCGACGCCGACGGGTAGGCCAGGTGGCCCCTCTCGACGAAGTAGTCGAGGAAGCGCCTGCGTAGGTCGTTGAGCTCGCTGATGGCCTGGGATACGCCGTCGTCCACGAGGCACGAGTATACCGGCACGGTCTCGTTGCTCCCGCAGCCGCGTTGCCTGGGGCGGCGTCGCCGGCGGGGTATCTTCGCACCGTGACGGACGAACCGCAGCGACCGTCGCCTTCGAGCCGTAGGCGCACGGTGCTGGTCGCCGCGGTCTCCTTCCTGGCGCTCGGCAGCCTTATCTCCCTCTACGGACCCCTGTTCCCCGTGCTCAGAGCCCGGTTCGGCATCGGGGTCGAGCAGGTCGGTGCCGTCGTCAGCGCACACTTCGTCGGCTCGCTGGCGGCGGTAGTGCTCAGCGGGACACTCATCAGGCGCCTGGGCTACAGGCCCGTGCTCGTGGGCGGATCGGTGGCGCTGATGGCGGGACTCGGCCTGCTGGTGCCGGCGCCAACCTGGTCGCTGTTCCTGGCCGCCGCTGGGCTCGCCGGCGTCGGCTTCGGCCTCGTCCAGGTCGCCATCAACCTGCTGGTCGCCCGCAGCTTCCCGGGCTCGGCTGCACCGGCGCTGAACCTGATCAACGCTGTGTTCGGAGCCGGCGCGGTCGCCACGCCCGTCCTGGTGGCGGCCTTCGGGGCTCGGCTCGAGCCGCCGGTGATGATCCTGACGGTCCTCGCGGCGTTCGTGCTGGTCTCGGTCCTGACGCTCCGGGACCTCCCGGTCCTGCCCGCGGTGCCTCCCGGGCGGGATCCTGGCGCCTGGGTCTCGGTCGCCGGGTTCGTGGTGCTCTACTTCGCCTACGTCTCGGCCGAGGTCGGGGTGACCTCGTGGTCGACCGAGCACCTCACGCCGTCGTTCGGCCTGGCGCTGGCAGCCGCCATGCCCGGCGCTTACTGGGGGGCGCTGACCGTGGGCCGGCTGGTGGCGGCTGCCCTCACCGCCAGGTTCGCGCCCGGGAAGGTGCTCGTCACGGGACTCTCCGTTGCGGTCGTCGCGCTGTTGGGAGCGCTCTACGCGCCGATCGCGCCCGTCATGTACGCGGTCGTGGGCTTCGCCCTGGCGCCGACGTTCGCCACGGGGTTCGCCTGGCTCACCGAGCGTCTGCCCAGGCGCGCCGAGCAGGTGTCGCCGGCCGTGTTCGCCGCCGCGGCCGTAGGCCCCATCGCCACGGCTCCGCTCATCGGGCTGGCCTTCTCCGAGTTGGGCCCGGTGGCGGTGCCTGGCAGCCTGGCGCTCCTCAGCGCCGTCGCGCTGCTCAGCGCGATCTGGCTGCAGGCGCGTCCGGCCGCCGGCTGAGCAGGAGCGCGTAGGCGCCGAGCACGGCGGGTCCCAGGCTCGAGTAGGCCGCGGCCCGCAACGTCCAGGCGCCGCTCAGGCCGGCCGGCCACAGACCCGTCAGCGGCACGAGGCAGAGGATCATGACGGCGACCGCGACGGCGAAGAGGCCGAGCGCGGGCCAGGCCCGTGCGCCGAACAGCACCCGTCCCGAAGACGCCAGGCCCAGTGACACGGCGCCGAGCAGGAAGGCGTGCAGCAGCAGCGCACGCAAACCCTCACGGGTCACGAGAGCTGCGCCCGCCGGCAGGGCGATCGCGAGCTCCACCACCGCCTTGAGGCCCACCAGCCCGAGCGCCACCGCGGCCACGACGTCTCCCGTGCTTCTGTCGGTGGAGCGTCCCCGCCACAGCGCCACCACGAGCCACAGCCAGGCGGCGGCCGCCAACAGTCCGCCCAGGCCCTCTATGACCCGGAGGGCAGGGCTTGCGACCGTGAACTCTGCCAGCCTCGCGCCGGAGCGGGCGGTCAAGCCCGCGGCAAGCGTCCACGTGGCCGCGCCGAACCCGGTCGCCTGGACCCGCGGGAAGCGCGTGAGTGCCAGCGCCGCCAGGAGCCCGATACCGAACCACCCGTCCGCGAACAGGGTCGTGTAGTACTCGGCGTTCGCGGCGATGCTTGCCGAGGTTCCCGTTCCCGCCATGCCCCCCTGCATCAGCAGCAGTACGCCGAAGGTCGAGACCACCAGCATCGCGACGGCGCCGTCCATCAGCCGCACGGCCGGCGTGCGCGCGACCTTGCGTGAGCCCAGGACGTAGAGCAGAGCGAGCAGGTACCAGACGACGCCGTTCAGCCCCGATGCCATCATCGACACGGGCAACGAGGTGGCGCCGATCCGCATGAGGCCGTAGCCGGAGAGCATGAACGGCACGTACGCCGTCAGCCCAGCCAGCGCGGCCGTCACGGCCAGCGTTGCCCCACCGGGCAGTCGTCGGCCGGCGCTCCGCAGCACCGCGTGCGCGCAGAGGGCCAGGGCCGGCGTCGCCCACGAGAAGAACATCAGGTGCGAGTGCGCGTGCCTGACGTTCGTGAACTCGAGCCCCCACGGGAAGCCGAGGAAGAGCCCGAACCGCATGAACGCCCCGGTGGCAGCGGCGAGCGTGACCGACGCCAGGGCGAGGCGCCAGGCCAACGCCTCAGCCCTAGTGCCCGTCAACATGCCGTCACGGAGCCTAACGCCGACCACACGGCGCGGGCCTTGTCACAGGTCGCGGTTACCTGGACCCGTCTCGGCTTTATCCGGCGGTCGCCCGGCCTAGACCAACCGCCGTCTTATCCGTGAGCTGACCGCGTCCACGACGATGATGAAGCTGACGATGACGATGAGGATCATCGAGATCTCGTCCCAGCGCCGGAACTGGAGGCGCTGGATGAGCGGCCCACCGATGCCGCCGGCGCCCACCAGCCCGAGGATCGTCGCCGCACGCAGGTTGATCTCGAAGCGGTAGAGCAGGTTGGAGGCGAACTCCGGCAAAACCTGCGGCACGACGGCGAAGAAGAACACCTGCACCTGGTTCCCACCGGCGGCGCTGATGGCTTCGAGAGGCCCGGGGTCGATGCCCTC
>DASVCK010000260.1:0-31859 GCA_036381675.1 Trueperaceae bacterium
TCCGCCTTCTAGGCCGCTGTGCGGCCGTGACAGTGCTTGTACTTCTTGCCGCTACCGCACGGACAGGGGTCGTTGCGCCCCACCTTGTCCTCGACCCGGATGGGGGAGGTCGGTCCGCTGGCGCGCTGCTGCGCCGGGCCCCTTCCGCGCCCCCCGCCGCCCGCTGCGACTGCGGCGATGCCCACAGGTTGCTGCTCAGCCGAGTAGTTGACGGCAGCGGGCCTGGCCGCGCGCGAGCGCCGGCCGCGGTCCAACGCCTCGTCGGTCTGGACCTGGACCCTGACGAGCAGCTTGGCGACGTTCAGACGGATGTTCGCCTTCATCTCCTCGAAGAGGTTGAAGCCCTCGAACGCGTACTCCTGCAGCGGGTTCCGCTGGCCGTAGCCCCGCAGGCCGATGCCTTGGCGGAGCACGTCCATGCCGTGCAGGTGCTCCTTCCAGTGCTGGTCGACTACCTGCAGGACGATGAAGCGCTCGAGCTCGCGCAGCAGCGGAGCGCCCAGCTCCTGCTCGCGCGCCGCGTAGGCCTCCTCCACGACCTCGACCAGGGCGTCGGTGACGTCGTCGGGCTGCTGGCCGCGGTACTGCTCGAGGTCCACCTCGCCCAGCGCCGGCACGGCGTCGGCCAGCGCTGCCGACAGAGCGCCCAGGTCCTGCTCCTCGCCCTCGAGCTCGGGGTTGACGTAGCGCTGGACCTGGGAGTCGACGTACTCGGCGATCATGTCCTTGACGCTCTCGGAGACGTCGTGGCCGAGGAGCACCTCGCGACGCTGCGCGTAGATGACCTCGCGCTGCTTGCTCATGACGTTGTCGTACTCGAGCAGCTGCTTGCGGATACCGAAGTTGCGGTCCTCAACGCGCTTCTGGGCGCGTTCGATCGCGCCGGTGACCATGCGGGCCTCGATGGGCTGCGAGTCGTCCATCCCGAGGCGGTCCATCATGCCCAGCACGCGCTCGTTCGCGAACAGCCGCATGAGGTCGTCCTCGAACGACACGTAGAAGCGGCTCGAGCCCGGGTCGCCCTGCCGGCCGGAGCGACCGCGGAGCTGGTTGTCGATGCGGCGGGACTCGTGCCTCTCAGTGCCGATGATGTGCAGGCCGCCGGCCGCGACGACGCGCTCGTGGTCGGCCTTGGCCTCGTCGCGGATCTTCTCGACCTGCGCGACGATGCCCTCTGGCAGGCCCTCGAGCTTGCGGGCGCGCTCCCTGGCCTCGTCCATCCGGCCCAGCATGACGGCCCTGATGAACAGCTCGGTGTCGGAGTCGTAGCGCTCGAAGCCCTCGCGCTCCAGGAGCTGACGGGCCAGCCACTCCGGGTTGCCGCCCAGCACGATGTCGGTGCCGCGGCCGGCCATGTTAGTCGAGATCGTGACCGCACCGCTGCGGCCGGCCTGAGCGACGATCTCCGCCTCCCGGCCGTGGAACTTCGCGTTGAGCACCTCGTGCTTGATGCCGCGTCGCTTGAGCATGCCGGAGAGCCGCTCGGACGCCTCGATGGTCACGGTGCCGACCAGGATGGGCTTGCCGGTCTGGTGGACCTCGACGATCTCTTCGACGACGGACTCGTACTTGCCCTTGGCGCTGCGGAAGACCACGTCCTCGAAGTCCTTGCGCTGGATGGGCTTGTTGGTGGGGATAACCAGGACGTCGGAGGAGTAGATCTCCTGGAACTCCTTCTCCTCGGTCTTGGCGGTACCGGTCATGCCGGCGATCTTGTCGTAGAGCTTGAAGAAGTTCTGGTAGGTGATGGTCGCGAGCGTCTGGTTCTCGCGCTCGATCTTCACGCCCTCTTTCGCCTCGATGGCCTGGTGCAGCCCCTCGCCGAAGCGCCGGCCCGGCATCAGGCGGCCCGTGAACTCGTCGACGATCACGATCTGGCCGTTCTCGTCCTTCACGTACTGCTGGTCGAGGCGGTAGTGCTCCTTGGCGCGCAGCGCCTGGCGGAGCATGTGGCCCGTCTCCATGTTCTCCGGGCTGAAGATGTTGTCGATGCCGAGGATCTTCTCGGCCTTGGCGATGCCGTCCTCGGTGAGGTGGATGTCCTTCGACTTGTCGTCGCCCGAGTAGTCGCCGGTGGCGGGCGTGTCGCCGTCCTTGGGCTCGCCGCGCGTGAGCTGCTGCGCGATCTTCGCCATCGTGTAGTACTTGTCCGTCGCTACCTCGGCGGGACCCGAGATGATGAGCGGGGTGCGGGCCTCGTCGATGAGGATCGAGTCGACCTCGTCGATGATCGCGTAGTGCAGCGGCGTGTCCTCGCGCAGCACCAGCTGATCCGGCCTGAAGGCCATGTTGTCGCGCAGGTAGTCGAAGCCCAGCTCCGAGTTCGTGATGTAGGTGATGTCAGCGCGGTACGCCTCGCGGCGCTTGGGGCCGTCGAGGTCGTGCTGGATGACCCCGACCGTGAGACCCAGGCCACGGTAGACGGGCCCCATCCACTCGGCGCCTGTGCGCGCGAGGTAGTCGTTCGTGGTGACGAGGTGCGTGCCCTTGCCCGTGAGGGCGTTGAGCGTCAGGGCCAGGGTCGCGACGAGCGTCTTGCCTTCGCCGGTCTTCATCTCGGCGATGCGCCCGGAGTGGAGGGCGGCGCCGCCGATGAGCTGGACGTCGTAGTGGCGCTGGCCCAGGAAGCGTTTGGCCGACTCGCGCGTCAGTGCGAACGCCTCGGGCATGAGGGCCTCCAGGCTCTCGCCGCCGTCCTGGTGCCGCCGCCTCAGCTCGGCGTAGGCCGCCGCCAGGTCGTCTAGCTTCTCGACCTCGGGCTCGAGCGCGTTGACGCGTGCCACGACCTCGTTCTCGAGCTTTTTGACCTCACGCTCGTTGTTGTCGAAGAGCTTCTGAACGAAACCAAGCATGGTTACCTCTGAGTGCTCGCTGCGAAGCGGCCGCCAGACAGCCTAACACCTGAGGCCGGACGGGCCGTGTATGGCGGCCCTGCCCGGTCGGGCGCCGGCGTCAGGGCACCCGCACCGTCGTCAGGGCGTTGGAGCCGTAGCGGTGGAGCTTGTGGGCCGCCGCCGCGAGCTCGCTCGGGAGGGCGGGGGAGAAGCCCGTCGGATGCTGCAGCACGTACAGACCGCCCGACCGCGCGGTGCCCGAGGACATGACCTGCCGGAAGACCTGCTCCAGGTCCTGCGGGTAGGGGGGCGCGGCGAAGACGACGTCGAACTCACCCGGATGCCGTGCTGCGTACGCGGTGGCGTCGCCGCGCACCACCCGCGCGGACAGCCCCAGGTCCCTGGCGTTGCGCTCGATGACGGCCGCGGCTGGCTTGGCGAGCTCCACGAGCACGGCGTCGAACCCGCGACTCGCCGCCTCCAGGCCGACCGCTCCCGAGCCGGCGAAGAGGTCCAGGAAGCGGCCGCGCGGCTCGAAGGCCACGATGTCGAACAGCGCCTCCCTCAGCCGCGACGGGCTGGGCCGCGTGCCGCTCCGGGGCGTCTCCAGCGCCCGGCCCTTGGCCGATCCGCCCAGTATGCGGGGCTTCGACATGCCGTGAGCTTAACGGCCCCGGGCGGTCGACCGGGGGCCGCGACGCGCCGGGTAGACTGGCTGACCGTGATCCGTAGCCTGGCCTCAGACGAGCTGCCCTGGTTCGTCGGCCGCGCGCTGGCGTTCCTCGGTCACCCCGACCCGCACGGCATGTCGCTGAGGCTCGCCGCGCGCTTCCGCGACTCCAGAGCCGACGCGGGCGCCTGCCACGTGCTGGCCCGTGAGGGCGCCGCGCCCAGCGCCGGCGTGGTCGTGCAGGCGCCAGACCCCGATGACGACGCCAGGAACCTCGTCCTCTCCAGCCCGTGGCACGAGGAGGGACCCAGCGACGTGCACGACCTCGTGGAGTCCCTGCTGGCCCGCTTCCCGCACGAGTCCGCCGTCCTGCGCCTCGACGCGGTCCCGGAGCACAGGAGGAGGGCGCTCGCCGTGGCCCTCGAGCCGCTGGGCTTCGAGGTCGACGAGACCAGGTCGCTGCGTTTCGACCTCTCGCAGGTACCGCCCATCGGCAGCCCGCTCCTGTTCGAGGCCTGGTCGCTGGGCTCCGACAAGCGCTTCCGGGAGTTCTACGCCGCCGCCGAGGGCAGGACGGTCAGCGACGCCGGCTGGGCGTACCTCAAGCGCAGGCACGGCCCTTTCCACCCCGACCTGTGGTTACTCGCGCGCGAGACGCTCGACCAGGAGCCGGTCGGGTACGCCTTCTTCGGGCTGGGACAGCGTCGCGTCGACGGGCGCTACACGCTGGACGCCGTCGGCGTCGCCGGGGATCTGCGCTCGGACTCCACGATGTTGAGGCGCCTGGTGATCTCGGCCCTGCAGGAGCTTTCGTCCTTCAGCCCGGTCGGTGTCGTGGAGGCGGAGGTCTCGTTGCTCGACGGCAAGCTGGGCGACCTGCTGAGGCTGGTGGGCTTCACGCAGGTGTCGCGCTCGCCTGTGCTCGTCAAGCGCCCGGCGTGAGCCGCTGGCGACGGCCCGGCTCGGGCCGCTTCAGCCGTGCCGCGCACGAGGCAGGTACTTCTCCCAGATCGGATCGATGTCGGGCATGACGCCGTAGGCACTGGTGAACATGAAGCGCGGCGCGAACGGCTTGCGCCTCAGGTGCATGCGCGCCTCGTCCGGTGTCCGGTCGCGCTTCCTGGCGTTGCAGCTCTTGCAGCAGGCCACGACGTTCTCCCAGGAGGTCGGGCCGCCGCGGCTGCGCGGCAGCACGTGGTCGAGGGTGAGGTCGTGGGTGTGCCTGCCGCAGTACTGGCAGACGTGCTCGTCGCGCCTGAAGACGTTCTTGCGGTTGAAGGCGACACGCTGCCTGAACGGGGTGCGCACGAAGCGCCTCAGCCGGATGACGCTGGGCACAGGGAAGACCGAGTTGGGGGAGCGCAGCACCTTGCCAGACTCCTCGACGCGCTCGGCCACCTCGTGCATGAGCAGCGCCACGGCCCGCTTCACGGAGCACACGTGGAGCGGCTCGTAGCTCGCGTTGAGGATGAGGACGCGGCCGGAGTTGAGGTTCGCCAGCGGCGTGAGGCCGTCGCGCTCGAGCCCAAGCGCCCCGTCGGCGCTCGTGGGCCCGCGCTCCAACTCCTCGTCAGGCTCCTCGAGGAGCGCTCTGACGTCTGCGTCGCCTAGGCGTTCGGCTTGGCACCTCTTCTCACGCGGCGCATCTTACCTGCTCAGCAGGCGTGTCAGCGCGGTTCCAGGGCCAACTCGACGAGGCGCTCCACCAGCTCGGCGTAGCCGACGCCAGCGGCCTGCCACAAGCGTGGGTACATGCTGTGACGGGTGAAACCGGGGATCGTGTTGATCTCGTTGACGAGCAGCGCCCCGTCCGGCAGGTAGAAGAAGTCCACCCGCGCCAGGCCGGCGGCGTCGACGGCGGCGAAGGCCTCGAGTGCCATGCGCCGTGCCGACTCCGCCACCTCGGGCGGGACGTCGGCGGGTATCAGTAGATCGGCCCTGCCGTCGGTGTACTTGGTCTCGAAGTCGTAGAACGCCCCGCCCGCCGCGTCGTAGCGGATCTCGCCGACCCCGCTCGCCAGCGGGGCGTCGTTGCCGAGTACGGCGACCGCCAGCTCGCGGGCGCCCACGGCGGCCGCTTCCACGATCGCCCGCCGGTCGTAGGTCAGGGCGGACTCGAGCGCGGCGGCCATGTCTGCCCCGTCGTCGACCCTGGTCACGCCGATCGACGATCCCAGGTTGGCGGGCTTCACGAACACGGGCTTGCCGAGCTCGTCGAGGGTTGCCACCGTCGCCACCGGGTCCGCGCGGTACCCGGCCCGCGTCACCGCCCTGTGTTCCACCTGGGGCAACCCTGCCGCGGCGAGGACGGCCTTCATCGCGAGCTTGTCCATGGCCACGGCGCTGCCCAGGACATCGCTCCCCACGAACGGCACGCCCATGACCTTGAGCAGGCCCTGCACGCTGCCGTCCTCACCGTAGGGACCGTGGAGGAGTGGGAACACGACGTCGTACGCGCTCCGCGCCTCGGCCAGGCTGCGGGTGAGGCCGTCACGGCCGGGTGAGGGCGCTGACAGCTCGCTGTCGCCGTTGGCGGCGTGTCCAGCCTCCTCCAGGCGGGCCGGGGTCACGCCCAGCCGCGCCGCGGACTCCGACAGGCTCAGCGTCGCTCCCCCGCGTCCGATCACGAGGGGGGAGACCTCGAGGGATGGTGACCCCGCTACTGCCTCCAACACGGAGCGCGCGGAGGCGAGCGACACGTCGTGCTCCTCGGAGCGGCCGCCGCACAGCAGCAGGACACGGCGCGGAGCAGGCCTCACGTCGTCACGCACGTCTGTCGCACAACGTTGTGCATCTTGCACATCGTGTGCATGTTATGGCCCGTGGTCCGGCCGGTCAAGAGCGCCAGGCGGCGCTGCGCTTCTCGAGGAAGGCCCTCACGCCCTCCTTGATCTCGGCGCCGGACCGGGCCGCGACGTTCACGTCCACGGCGGCGGCCATGCCTGCCTCGAGCGACATGCCAGGGAGGTCCGCCAGCAGCCCCTTCGTCGCGGCGAGGGAGCCCGGGGCGTTCCCGGCGAGGCGCTCCGCGAAGGCGACCGCGGCGTCCAGCACCGACCCATCGGCCACGACCTGGTTCACCAGGCCGATGGCCGCGGCGCGCTCAGCGCCGATCAGGTGAGCGCCCAGGAGCAGCTCGCGGGCGTTCTTCTCGCCGACCTGTCTGAGCAGGAGGACGGACACGAGGGCGGCCACGAACCCGATCCGCGCCTCGGTGTAGCCGAACCTGGCGTCCGGGGCGGCGAACGCGACGTCGCAGGCGGTGACGATGCCCGCGCCACCGGCCACCGCCGGTCCGTTGACGGCGGCGACCACCGGCTTGGGACACCGGACGATGGCCAGTAGGAGCTCTGCGAGGGCGGACGTGTCCGCCCGGTGCTCCGCCGGGCTGAGCGTGACTGTCTCCTCCAGCTCGCGCAGGTCGAGCCCGGCGCAGAACGCGTCACCCGCTCCCGTGATGACGATGACCCTGACGCGGTCGTCCCGCTGTGCCGCCGCCAAGGCGGCCATCAGCTCGGAGCGCAGTGCCCGGGACAGCGCGTTCTTCACATGCGGCCGGTCGAGTGTCAGCACGCGCACGCGTCCCCTGTCGGTCGTGCTCAGATCAGGCATGCGGCAATCGTAAGCGCCGGCGCAGGCAGCGCGGTCGGCGCCGACCCCCCTGGGCCGGTGGGCCCAACGTGGCGGCCGTCGCCACGGCCGCATGCGAACCATTCGACCGCGACGCTCACGCCGCTCCACTAGGCTCGATGCGATCGGGGTGGAGCGCTGCCCCGCGGAGGTACGGGTGCCCGTGAAGAGAGTCTTCGTCTGCCTCGGCGCCGTTCTGGCCGCCATCGTCCTCACCTCGTGCGCGCCGGGAGCCCGGATGCTGTCGGCCCCGACGTTCCGCATCGATCCCAACGGCTCCGGTTTCGTGCGAATCGACCCGCCCGGGGTCGGAGACGGATCGGCCGTGTTCCGTCTGGTGCTGGCGGCCGAGAACCCCAACCCCTTCGCACTCAAGCTGTCCGCGCTCGACGGCGACCTCTACCTTCAGGAGGTTCGCGCCGCGCAGGCCCAGTTCAGGGGCGGGCTCGAGCTGCCGGCGAACGGCTCCTCGCGACTCGTTATCGACGCGAGGGTCCCGCTGACCGCCGCACCGGCCCTGCTGGAGGCGCTGGCGAGCGTCCTCGGGGGTGGCTCCGTGAGGTACCGCGTGGACGCCGCCGTGGCGGTGGACGTGCTCGGGACGACCCAGCGCTACCCGCGCTTCACGCTCGTGGAGGGTCAGTTGAACACCGGCCTGGCGCTCGTGGCTCCCCGGCTGGCGATCGGGGCCGCGACCCTCAGGGTGGAAGGCGTGAGCGCCGTGGCCGTGGACCTGGAGCTGACGGTGACGAACCCAGGGCCCATCGGGTACCTGCTCAGCTCGCCGCAACTGGTCCTCGAGGTCGGCGGTCAGGACGCCGCCGTCGCCGAGATCGCGGCGCTGCCCGTGCCGGCCAACGGCAGCGGCACGACGCACGTGACGTTCCGGTTCGACCCGCTGCGCCTGGGGCCGGCCTTGGCGGAGCAGGTCAGGGCGGCGGCGGTGGGCTCGGGCCTGGCCGTCACCCTGCGCGGTGGCTGGGACCTGCAAGCGGCCGGGATCGCGGCCTTGACGCTGCAACCCACGGACCTGCTGGAGACGGTGGTCCGCTAGCGGCGTACCGGCCCGCGCTGCCCGCGGCGTGACCCCGGAAGCCACCAGTTCCAGCGGCCCGCGAGCAGGATCAGCGACGGCACCAGGACGAGCCTCACCAACGTCGCGTCGAGCAGCACCGCGACCGTGAGCCCGAGCCCGAGGGCCTTGATCAGCTCGACGTGACTGAACATCAGCAGGGCGAAGACCGTGATCATCACGGCGGCGGCGCTGGTGATGACACCGCCCGTCGAGGCCAGCGCGTGGACTATCGCGTCGCGGTCGGAGAGACCCATGAGGTGAGCCTCGCGCACGCGTGCGACCAAGAACACCTCGTAGTCCATGCTCAGGCCGAACACCATCGCGAAGATGAAGAGCGGTGCCGAGGTGTCGATGAAGCCGAGCGTGCTGCTCCCCGCTAGCGCCGCGAAGGCGCCGTCCTGTATCACGATGACCAGCACGCCGAAGCCCGCCGTGACCGTGAGGGCGTTGACGACGACCGCCTTGAGGGGGATCAGAAGGGACCTGAAGGCCAGGCCGAGCAGCAGCGTCGTAGTCAGCGCCACCAGGGCCAGCGCCAACGGGAACGAACCGTAGATCGCGGCGGCGGACTCCAGGTCCTGCACGTAGGAGCCTCCAACCCGGCCGGGCAGCGCCGACGCGCTCACCGCCGTTTCCACCCGGGCGAGCAGCTCGGCGCCGCTCGCCGGCGTCAGGGAGCCGGTCGGCAGCACCCTCAGGAGCACGTAGCGACCGTTCTCGCTCACCGTCGCCGCGACAAGCGGAGCGACCTCGCTGCCGCGGGCCAGCTCCGCGCTGGCGTAGTACTGGTACAGGAAGATGCGCGGGACGCTCGTCAGCGCGAACGGCGAGGAGACGAACTGGACCCCGGGCAGGTCACCCAGCGCCCGCTCCAGCAGCGAGACCGCTCTCACGCTGGCCGGGTGGAAGAAGCCGGCCTCGCCGGTGTCCACGACGACGTCGAAAGGAGACAGCAGGCCGGCCAACCCCTGGTCCTCGAGCGCCACGAGGACACGGCGCGCTTCGGTCTCGCGCGACATGCCGCGCGCACCCGGCTCGCCCACGAGGAGCCGCAGGGCCGGCAAGGAGAGGAGCACGAGCACGACGAGGCCGACGACCGCCCACCTTCCGGGATGCGTCAGCGTCACCTTGGCGCGCTCGCGCCAGAACCGGCGACTGCGGGTGCCGGGCTCGCGCCGGGTCACCCTGAGCCTGTTCACGTTCGGGCCCAGCAGGGCCAGCGTGGCGGGCACGGCCGTGATCGCCACCAGCACGGAGACGATAAGTACGACGGTGGTCGCGACCCCTATCGAGCGTATGAACCCGACGGGCGGGACCAGCAGCGAGAGCAGCGCCACGACGACGGTGACGCCGGAGAAGGCCACGGCCTTGCCGGCCTCACGCGTCGTGCGCTCGGCCGCCTCACGGGCGCTGAGCCCGGCGCTCAGCTCCTCACGGAACCGGCTCACGATGAGCAGCGCGTAGTCGATGCCGGTCGCGAGACCCAGCATCGTGACCACCGTCCGCGTGAAGACGGCGAACTCGATGACGTGCCCGAGGGCGAAGAGCAGGGCGGACGAGACGACGATCGTCGTCACCGCGGACAGCAAAGGCAGACCCGCCGCGACCAGCGCCCCGAAGGCCAGGACGAGGATGAAGAGGGCGATGGGGAGGCCGTAGAGCTCTGCCCTCCTGGCATCGCGCTGGCTGACCTCCTCGATCTCCATGAGGGTCGCCATCCCGCCCGCCAGGTCGTGCTCCATCCCCTCGGCGTTCGCCAGCGCTGCCCTCACGGCCGTGACCGTCTCGCGCGCCTCCTGGCGAGCCTGCGGCTCCAGTCCGATCAGCACCGCGGCGTAGGAGCCCTCTTCGTTCACGAGGTCGAAGCCCAGCGGGTCCGTGGGGTCGTTGACGAAGGAGACGCCTGGCACGCTTGCTATGGCGTCTGCCAGGGCCTCGACGCGTGCCACGAAGCCAGCGTCGGCCGGGCCGGCGCGGGGCCTCAGGACGGCGACCAACGCCTCGCCCTCTGGCAGGGCGAACTCCTCGGCGATGAGACGCTGAACCTGCAGGGCCGCGCCCGTCGACGGTGGCACCGGCTCCGCGGTGAGCACCTCGCCGACACGTGCGGCGAGGGGCAGGGCGGCGACGCAGAGTACGAACCAGCTCAGCAGTACCCAGCGCGGGTAGGTGGCGACGAGCCGGCCGAGCGCCGCGAACATACTGTCGCGCTCAGGCGTTCAGGAAGCGGTCGATGTCCGACCGCACCTGCGGGCCGGCGGTCTCGCCGGCCACGCGTCCATCCCGCAGGAAGACCACGCGGTCGGCCGCCTGTGCCGCCACGGGGTCGTGCGTGACCATCACGACGGTCCAGCCCAGCCTGTCAACGCCGTCTCGCAGGAGCGCCAGGACCTCCGCCCCGGTCTTGCTGTCCAAGTTCCCCGTCGGCTCGTCGGCCAGGACGACCGCTGGGTCGTTGATGAGCGCGCGGGCCAACGCGACGCGTTGCCGCTGTCCGCCGGATAGCTGGCGCGGGCGGTGCGACAAGCGATCGGCGATGCCGAGCCTGCCGGCCAGCTCCTCGAGCCGCGTCGCGGCCTCGTCGCGCCGCCCGGCGACCTCGGCAGGCAGCAGGACGTTCTCGCGTGCCGTCAGGTTGGGGATCAGCTCGAACGACTGAAAGAGGAAGCCGAGGCGGTCGCGACGCAACGCGGTCAGCTCGTCGTCGTTCAGCCCCGCCGTCATCCGACCCTCGACCGCCACGGAGCCCGAGTCCGGCGTGTCGAGCAGGCCGATCAGGTGCAGGAGGGTCGACTTGCCGCTGCCGCTCGGACCCATCACCGCCACGAACTGACCCTTCGGGACCAGGAGCGTGACGCCTTGGAGGGCGTTGATGTCCTCGTCCCCGAGCTGGTAGGCCTTGTGAAGGTCGGTCGCCGCCAACGCGAACCGCTTGGCGGCCGCGTGACCCGCGTCCCGATCCCCTCCGTGCTCAGACATGTTCGCTCCAGGCCGCGAGCGCCCGGGCGGGGGCCGTCATGGCCGCGCGCCTGGCGGGCAGGAGCGAGGCTACCAGCCCGACGAGCGGGGAGGCCAGTACCGCCAGCAGCGCCAGGTAGGTGGGCACCACGGGCTCGAGCCGGAAGCCGGTGACGGCGCCGGCGCCCGTCGTGACGATGCGGGCCAGCAGCAGGCCGAAGGCGGCGCCGAGCGCGCCGCCCAACAGGGTGATCACGACGCCCTCGGCTACCACCAGCCACCTAAGTCCCGAGCGGGTGAGCCCGATCGTCCGCAGGACGGCTATCTCGTGGCCCCGGTTGACGAGGTTCATGCCCAGCGTGTTGGCCACGCCGAGGACCGCGACGAGCACGGCGATGACCAGGAGCACCCTGGTCGTGGCGAACGCCTGGTCGGTGATCTCCAGCACCGTGCGCCGGTAGTCGACGTTCAGCGTCGCGTCCAGGTACAGCTCGGGGAACGCGGCCAGGAGGTTCTCGCGCACCTCCACGGGGTCGCGTCCCGGGTCGACGGTGAGGATGAACAGGTCCGGCGTGCCGCCGCCGAAGTCGGGCATGTTCTCGATGCTCGTCAGCACGGCCTCGCCGCCGCCCGTGAAGTCCACGATCACGCCGGCGACCGGGTAGTCCCTGAAGCCGCTGGACGTGCGCAGCGAGATCGTGTCGCCGACGCCGAAGCCGTGCCGGTCGAGCATCGTGTTGGAGACCAGCACGGAGTCGCCGCGCTCCAGTGCGCGGTGCCCGCTGACCTCGTCGCCCTCGCCCGGGATGTACTGCAGCCTGCCGAAGCCCCCGTCGGGATCGAACCTGGCCGGGTCGGCCAGGATGAGCGCCACGGTGCGTCCCCGCGGCTGCTCCTCGCTGACGAACCGCACCGGCCGGATGCCGACGCCGCTGGCGACGTCTACGCCGTCCACCGCCTCGGCGGCCGCGGCGAAGTCGGGCGGGAAGCTCACGGGGGTGGTCACGTAGAGGTCACCGACCACGGTCGTGTCCATCCAGGTGGCGATCGCCTGGTTGATGCTGGCGACCATCGATCCCACCCCGATGATCAGGCCGGTGCCCACGACGACGGTCCCGATCGCCACGCCGTTGCGGGCCGCGTTGCGCTCGGCGAAGCTGGCTCCCAGCCTTCCTGCCACCCCGAAGACCCGCAACAGCAGGGGCCTCAGGAGCCTGAGCACGGGTCCCAGGATCCCGGGCGCCGCCAGCGACACCCCGGCGAAGAAGACGGCCAGCGCCAGGCACACCACGACCAGGGCCGTGAAGCCCTCGAACGGGTAGAGCGCCACGCCGGCGCCGATGGCCATCAGCACCACGCCCAGCCACACGTAGCGCGATCCCGGTGCCGTCTCGGGACGCTGCACAGCTGCCATGGGGGACGTGCGGGCGGCGCTCCAGGCCGGGATCAGGCCGGCGGCCAACGCCGCCACCACGCCCAGGGCGCTGGCCAGGACGACGCTGCGCACGGGCATGACGAGGGTGCGGAACTCGAAGCCCAAGGTGGCGGCGTTGAGGGAGGTCACGACGTACGAGAGCGCGACGCCGAGCATCAGCCCGAACAGGATGCCGATGAGCGAGAGCGCCACCGCCTCGAGCAGCGCGAGGCGCAGCACGTCGCCACGGGTGAGCCCGATGGTGCGCAGGAGCGCATGCTCCCTGGTGCGTTCCACGACCGACGCCATGAAGGTGTTGTAGGCGAGGAACGCGCCGAGGGCCAGGAGAGTCGCCGCCAGGACGCTCAAGCCCGACTGCAGCGTCTCGGTGAAGCCGGCGGCGAAGTCCCCCGTCACGGCCGGGAGCGTGACGGCGAGGTCGTCGCCGACGAGCTCCTGTAGCGCCTGTTGGACGACCCCCACCGTCGCCGACGGGTCGACCTGGACCTCGATCACGGAGACGCGACCGGTCAGGTTGATGAGCTGCTCTAAGTCGGCGAGGTGCATGACGCCGACACGGCCGCCGTTGGTGCTGGCGACGCCTACGCCGTCGTCGAGCAGACCAGTGACCTTCAGCTGCGCCAGTCCGCCCGCGGTAGTGAAAGGCACCACGTCGCCGACCCCGATGCCGCGTGACTGTGCGAAGCCGTCGGCGATGGCGATGCCGTTCGAACCGGCCGCCGGCAGCTCGCCGGCGTTCGCTTCGGCCGGCAGGTCCTCCGGGAACTGGGTCAGCCGGCCCTGGATCTGGAACCCGCTGTCGACGCCGGGGATCGGCGACCGTTCGAACTCCTCGACCTCGCGTAGCGGCTCTGCCCTGGTGTTCAGCACCGGGTAGGCGGCTTCGACGCCCGGCTCCGCCCTTACCGCAGCCAGGACCGGGGCCGACTCGAAGACGATGCGGCCCGACGGGCCCGGCGTGATGACGAGGTCGGCCTTGCCGGCGGCCGCCTTCAGCGTGGACCTGAGGTTCGCCTCGACGTTGTCACCGACGGACAGCGTGGTCAGGACGGCCGCGATGCCCAAGCCGATACCCAGCGCCGTGGCCAGCGAGCGCCATGGATGCCGCAGCAGGTTGCGCCACGCCAGGCGCGTGAGGGTGCTCACCGGGCCAGTGTAACCGTGGTGAACGCGGCTCCCAGGTCGGGTTCTTTGCTCTCGCCCGGCGCTAACCGAGCCGTGTTACCTTCCGGTGGCCGGACCATGAGAGACGGGCGACGCCCGCACGCGTGCCGGCAGGCAGAAGGCTAGAGAGTTGAAGATCCTGTTCGTTGCCGACGACGTCTACCCGGGCTTCGGGGGACAGGCGCGCTCGACCGAGGGCCACGTCGCCGCGTTGGCGCGGCTCGGGCACGAGGTCAGGGTGCTGGCAGGCGCAGAGCCGCGGCCCACGCAGGCGCCGGCAGGTGTACTCGTCGACAGGCTGCCGTCGTGGCGCCTCGGAGCGGCGCAGACGCGTTTCGCCCACCCGCTGGTCAGTCGCATCGCGCGGCATGTGGCATGGGCCGACGTGGTGCATGCCAACACGCCGGCTGCGCTGACGGCGGTCGCCGCCCACCTGGCCAGGCGCCGCCGCGTGCCGGTCGTGATGGGAGTTCACACCCAGCTCGAGACCTCGACGCTGCACGCCCCGCTCGTGGGGCCGGTCGTGGCCCGGCTCCTCACGACCTGGTATCGCTACCTGTTCGGCCTCGCCGACCAACTCGTGACGCCGACGCCCTATGCGGCGAAGCTGGTCACGCCGTTCACGGACCGGGAGCCGGTGCCGGTGTCCAACGGCATAGACCTGGCAGGGATCCGGCGCTCCACCGCGGCGGAGGAGTCGCGGCAGACGGGTGTGAGGCGGCTGGCGTTCGTGGGCCGCCTGTCACCTGAGAAGAGGCCGCTCGATCTCCTGCCGCTCATGCACGAGCTGCCCGAGCACTATCACCTGACCATCGCGGGCCATGGCCCGCTGGCCGGTGAGATGGAGGCGGCCATCGCCAGGCGCGGCCTGGCAGGGCGCGTCACCCTGGCTGGCTTCGTCAGCGAAGACGAGAAGCTCGAGCTGCTCGCGCGCACCCAAGCGTTCCTGATGCCGTCACCCGCCGAGCTGCAGAGCATCGCCACCTTGGAGGCACTCGCCTCCGGGGCGCCGGTGTTCGCCTGGGACTACCGGAGCAGCGCCGTGCCCTCACTGGTTCGCGAGGCCGGAGCCGGCGGCGTGGTGCGGCCCGGCGACCCCCATGCGCAGGCCGGCGCCATCCTGTCCCTGCTCGAGGATCCGGCGGCGTTAGCCGCGGCGAGCAGCAAGGCGCGCGCGTACGGGCGCAGCCACGACGTGGGCCTGAGCGCCGCCCGGCTCGAGCAGCTCTACGCCGGCCTCATCTCCGCCAGACGCGGTGCCAGGGCACCGAGGCTCGCATCCGGCAAGGCGTTGACGAGCCCGCGGGGGCGCATGGCGGCCCACCAGGAGGGCGCCGGGACGTGATCGTCGCGGTGACCGGCGCAACCGGCGGGGTCGGTCGCGCACTGGTGCCGCTACTCGTCGCGAGCGGCCACGCGGTGAAGGCCGCGGTCAGGAGCGACGAGCAGGCCGAGCTGGCGGCCTCGCTGGGCGCCCAGCCGGTCCACGCCGACCTGTTGCGGCCCGACACGCTCGCTCGACTGGTCGCGGACGCAGAGGTCGTCCATCACTTGGCCGCCTGGATGGGCTCGCCCGCCGGCCTGGCGGACAAGGTGAACGTCGAGGGCACGGCCGCCCTGGCGCGGGCGTCGGCGGAGGCTGGCGTGAGTCGGTTCGTTCTGGCCAGCAGCATGGCCGCGTACGGGCCGGTGGCGCAGGGCACGGTCGTCGAAGACCGGCCCCTCGTCGAGATCGGGGACCCCTACGGGGACAGCAAGGTGCGCGGCGAGGCGGCCGCGAGAGCGGCGCTTCAAGGGACGGGCACGGAGTTGGTCGTGCTGCGCCCCACGCTCATCTACGGCCCGGCATCGGGCTCATGGACCCTGACGCCCGTCGCGGCCATGCGCAAGGGCCTGCCCGTCATGCTGGGTGACGGCTCGCATCGGGTCGACGTCGTCTACGTCGAAGACGTGGCCAGAGCGTTCGCCGCGGCGGGGGAAGCGAGCGGCGCGGCCGGCAGGGCCTTCAACGTCACCGGTCACGACGTGTCCACGGGCGAGTTCTTCGGCGCCTACGCCAGGATGCTAGGCGTGCCCCTCAGGAGGGTGCCAGCCGGCGTGGCACGCTCGGGCGCGGCGGTGGCAGGGCGCGTGACCTCGCTGCTGCCCGGGCTGCCTGACTTCGCGCCCGAGACGCTTACGACCCTGCTGAGCACCGCGCGCTTCGACGGCGCCGCCGCCCGCGACGTCCTGGGCTACGCGCCTCGGGTGTCGTTCGGCGAGGGCATGGCGCGCACCGCGGCCTGGCTGCGCGATGAGGGCCTGTGCCAGGGACCGCGAGCGGCCCTGGTCGTAGGTGCCGCCACCGGGCTCGGTCGCGCCGTCGCGCTCGAGCTGGCCGGCCGGTACGTGAGGGTGTACGGCGCGGACGTCCGTCCCGCTCCCGCCGAGGGGGACGGGGCCACGGAAGCCGATGGGCTTGCGAGCATCGATCACCTGGAGGTGGACGCGACCTCGGACGAGAGCCTGGCAGCGGCTGTCGCCCACGTCGAGGAGCGCGAAGGTGGCATCGATCTGCTCGTCAGCACCGTAGGTGGGTTGAGCCCCGGTCCCCTCGAGGCGCAGCCGTGGGAAGACGTCATGCGGCAGCTCGAGCTCAACGCCCTGGCCCCCGTCAGGGCTGCCCGGGCCGTCGCGCCTGGCATGCGTCGCCGTGGCGGCGGGACGATAGTCAACGTCAGCTCTACGAACGCTCTGCTGGTCACCCCGTTCATGGGTGCCTACTCAGCGGCGAAGGCTGCCCTGGAGATGTTCACGGACGCCTTGCGCTTAGAGCTCAGGCCCTTCGGCGTGAACGTCGTCCTCGTTCAGCCGGGTGCGATGCGCACCGGCTTCGCGCGCCGGGCGAAGGCGCTGCTCGACGCAGAGGCACGCCGGCAAGGGGACCCGTGGGCGGCTTACCTGAAGCGCCTGCGCGAGTCGAACCTGTGGGGCGAGGCGACCGCCGCCGAGCCTGCGAGCGTGGCGCAGGTGGTGGCGCGTGTCGCGTTCATGCGCCAGCCACCGTCGCGGGTCGCGGGCACGAGAGAGGTACCGCTGCTGCGGTTGTTCGCCACGTTGCCAGACAAGGTGAAGGACGGCGTGTTCGTCAGGCCCTTGGGCCTGGGTCGTCCGCGGGCGAAACCCGACGGGCGCCCCGCCGCCCGGGGCGCCGACGCGGCCGCCTCGCGATGAGAAGCCACGCGACCAAGGGACCGATCAGGTAGGCCACGTAGAACGTGGCGGCTCGCCACAGCGCTACGGGAGCCGCGATGGACGTCTGCGCCGTGCTGGTGTCGACCACCAGGCCCACCATGAGCTCCGTGAAGCCGGCGGCGCCAGGCGTGGGCACGAAGAACCCGACGAGGGTGATGATGGACAGCACGGCCAGCACGTCGAGGAGGCGGGCCTGGGCTCCGTAGCCGGACAGCAGCGCCCACAGGAGCAGGAAGTTCGCCAGCCACGCGACGACGTTGGTGGCATTCAGGTAAACGAAGCGCTGGAGGGGCAGGTCGCGGAACGCGACGGCGCTCACGTAGTACTCCCTGCCCAGTCGTGTCAGCCGGTCGCGGAAGCGCCTGAGCAGTCTCCACGCGGATGCCCGCTTGATGAGGCGGTAGAGCGCCACCGGGTAGCGCGCCAGCACGATCGCTCCCACCAGCGCGACGGCGGCAGCCCCCAGCGCCAGCGCGGTGAGGGCGGGGGATAGGCTGAGCGGGCTGATGACGACGATGTAGGCCACGCCGATGGGTATGAGCACGCCGAGGGCGGCCAGGTCGAGGATGAAGAGCTGCACGGCGACGCCCACGCTGGTGCCGAGGGGCACCCCCGAGCGCTCCAGCGCCAGCACCAGACCGGGCGCGCCTCCCGTGCCGCTCGGCGTCATGGCCGTGCCGAACACCTGACCCACGTGGGCGGTGAACGCTTCCCGGGCCGTGATCCTGTGGCCCTGGGACGCCAGCAGCGCCTTGATCTTCACCACCGGCGCGAGCCACAGGAGCAGGAAACTGAGCACGATGACGATGAGCACGGTCGGGTCCGGTCTGAACCCGGCGTAGGTGGCGGCGGAGAAGACCGACTCGCGGGTCGCCAGGTAGAGACCGCCGAAGCCCAGCAGCAACGACAGGGCGAGCACGCCGATGAGCCGCTTCACGGCGCGACCCCTGTCGCCGGGGCGGGGGCCGGGGCGAGCGAGCGCTTGGTGACCTCCGCGAGCGCCCCGGGCTTCAACCGGGCCGCATCGGCCTCGCCATGGACGGCCATCTCGGCCAGGAACGCTCCGATACCGGCCGTCATGGCGCCGAAGTCGAGCTCGGCGGCCGCCGCGCCGGCCCTGTCCTGGAGCGTCTTGTCGCCTCGCCACCGTCCCACCACGCCCGGCAGCGCCGCGAAGGAACCGGCGTACTCGCCCAGGCCGTAGGCGGCGAGGAAGCGGACGACGGCCCGCTCGTTGAGACCGGCGTACGTAGCCGCGATCACCGGACGGCCCACGGCCAACGCCTCCATGGTGCTGGCCGGCCCGGCCTTGCCGACCATGACGTCGCAAGCCGCCAGCGGCAACTCCATGCGCTCCACGTAACCCAGCGCCCTGACCCGGCCGCCCAGGCCGGCACGCTCGGCCTCACGCGTCAGCCGGGCGGCGAGCTCCTCGTTGCGTCCGGTGACGCACAGCACCACGCAGCCGGCCCGTCCCAGGGCCAGCGCAGCGGCGATCGCCTCAGCCGACGCGACGCCCTCCGCGCCCAAGCTCATGAGCGCGACGAAGTCGTCACTCACGCCCAGCCGCTCCCTGGCAGACGCGCGGTCGGGTGCCGTCGTGAAGCGCTCCGCCACCGGGTAGCCGGCCACGTGCACCGCCGCCGCCGGCACGCCCAGCCGGACGAGGTCACCGGCGGCGGCGGCGCTCGGGGCGAGGACCGTCTCCGCCAAGGGCGCGGACCACAGAGCGCTGGCGTCGAACGGCTCGGTAGCGAAGATGGCGACACGGCTCTTCAGCCCGTGCAGCGCTCGGGCGCGCGAGAAGGCCGTCGCCAACCACCCGTGGTTGACGACGACGAGGGCCGGCGGCTCTCGGTTCAACGCCTCGGTTACTCTCGCCGTGAAGCCCCGCAGCACGAGGTTCTGCAAGGCCCGGCTCACCGGCGGCGCCGCGTCCATCAGTCGTTGGCTGGCCCTCACGAGGGGCGGCATGCCGAGCAGCGTCCGCCACGACGCCTTGTGCCTGGTGTCCAGGTCCTCCGGCCCGTACTCCGCCATCACGTCTGAGACGCGCGTGCGCAGGCCGCCGCCGGAGGCGCGCTCGACGGCCTCGGCCATCGCCCTGGCCGTGGCGACGTGGCCGCCGCCCGCGGCGATCGTCGCGAAGAGCACGTCGGCCATCAGCGCGAGCCTGAACGCAGCGCCTCGAGCGCTATGGCCAGACCCTCGCGCCAGCTGACTCGCGGCTCGTACCCCAGCTCCTCCACGGCGTGGTGGATCGAGAAGTGGACGTCGTGGGCCATGAGACCGGCGCGATAACGGGTCATCGGCGGCTCAGTCGCGGGGAAGAGCGCCCGCCAGGTGGCCTCCACCCCCGTCGCGATCGCCCGGGCGGGCCGGCGCGGCACGCTCAGGCGCGGCGGAGCGCTACCGATGAGGCGCGCCATCTCGGCGAACAAGTCGCGCCAGCTCGGGGCCCCGCGGTCGGCGAACAGGTACACGCGTCCGGCGGCGACGGGGGAACGGACCGCCAGCGCCACGCCGTCGGCGAAGTTGGTGGCGTAGGTGGTGTTCAGGACGCTCTCGCCGCGTTTGAGCAGCGGCATGACCCCGCGCGCCACGGCCCGCTCCACCCGCTCGAAGGTGGCGTCGCGCGCTCCGAAGGGCCACAGCCCCGGCCTCACCACGACGCCCTCGACGTCCGGTCTGGTCATGACCAGGTTCTCGGCTAGGATCTTCGAGTAGGCGTACGGGTTGGAGACGTTGTCGCGCGGCAGGGTACGCGGGTCTGCGTCCCTGAACCCGCGATAGGTGTGCACGGCGACGCTGGAGATGAGCACGAAGCGCTTCGTGCCGGCTTTGGTGGCGGCGTCGAGCAGGCGCTGGGTCCCCAGCACGTTGGTCCTGTAGAACGCGTCCCAAGGGCCCCAGTCGGCCGCGCGGGCCGCGGCGTGGACGACGGCGTCGACACCCTGAAGCGCCCACGACAGGTCCCCCTGCTGACTGAGGTCGGCCCGCACGATCTCGACCGGCGCCACTCTTTGGGCCGTGGCCAGGTTCTCGACGTCGCCCCACGGCGAGACCAGCGCCACGACCTCGTCGCCGCCGGCGACGAGCCCCTCGGTGATGTAGCTGCCGAGGAACCCATGAGCGCCGGTGACGAGCACCTTCACGACAGGAGGTTACCCGCGCGGGCGAGCAGGGCCACGTCCAGGGTCAGGCCTATCGCCAGGTGCACCAGCGCCGGGTAGAAGATCGACCTGGAGCGTACGGCCAGCACACCGAACAGGAGGCTGGCCGGCAGAGCCGCTAGCACCTCGGGAAGGGGCTTCCCGAGGTGCACGAGGGTGGCGGCGAACGCCTGCAGCCACACGGCCAAGTTGACGCCGAACGGCGCCTCCAGCGCCCGCAACAGGAAACCGCGGTAGAAGGCCTCGAAGGCCAGGTAGTAGAGCGCGTACAGCACGGCCCAGCCGCTCAGCGCGCCGAGCGACCGCCCGATGTCCGTGCCGGCCCATGGGTAGGCGGCCGCCAGCTCGGAGGCGCCTCCCGAGGCCAGCGCCACGACTGGCACGGCCACGATGACGCACACTGCCACAGCGCGCCAGCCGAAGCGCGCGTCGCCGCGGGTGATGCCCATCTCCCTGAGCGAGCCGCCCGTGGTCGTGAAGAGGAGCGCGGGCACGGCCAGCAGGGTAACGAGCGACCAGGTGATCCCGACGGCGGCCGTGGGCAGGTCGCGCGGCGCGTAGCCGATGAGCTGTGGCCCGGGGGTCGCCAGGTACCAGAAGGCCACCTGCAGCACGGTGGCCGCACAGAGGAGGAACCATGTCCTGGAGCCGCGTCGTGTGAAGAGGGAGGCGAGGTCGCCGAGTAGCGCCCTCAGCGCTCCGCCCAGGGTCATAGCCCCTTCTGGAAGATCCGGTAGGTCTTGCTGCGCACGCCCCCGACCGCCTCGATCGCGTTGTTGATCCGCACGTTGTCCTCGAGGGTCCAGCCGCACTCCCCACCGATGATCCCACGGTCCCGTGCGCGCTTCACGACCTCGTGTATGAGCAGCAGGTCGTAGCCCTTGTTGCGGTGCTCCGGCAGCACGCCGAGCATGACCAGCCGGGCCCGGTTGATGATCTGTTTGCGCCTGAGGAGATGGACGATGCCGAACGGCAGGAGCCGCCCGTTGAACCGCGCCAGCACCTGGTTCAGGTCGGGTACCGTCACGGCCAGGCCCACCGGCTCCCCGCGGTACTCGAGGAAGAGCACCAGCTCGGGATCGATGATCATCTTCAGGTCGTTCGCCAGGTGCTCGACCTCGGCGTCCGTCAGCGGCACGTTGCCCCAGTTCTGCTCCCACGCCTCGGTGTGGATCTTCTTCAGGATCTGGATCTCGCGGTCGAAGCGCTTCATGTCGGCCGGCCGGACCACGATCGGGTAGCGGGACTTGGTCCGGGCGGCGATGCGGTCGATGCGATCGTCGAACGGCTTATGCGTGTCGAACTCGAAGCAGTAGAGGTCCTTGACCTTGGCGTAACCTGCTCCCTCGACCCACCGCGGGTAGTCCGGTGGGTTCTGAGGCATCATGACCGCAGGCTTGGCGTCGAACGCGTCCACCTGGAACCCGGCGCCGTCGTTCATGCTCGGGTTGATCGGTCCTCTGACCGCCGTGAGGCCCTCTGCCGAGGCGTGGCTCTCGACGACGTCGAGCAGAGCCTTCGCCACCTCGTCGTCGGCGGCCTCGAAGAAACCGAAGAACGCCAGCTGCTCGCCATGCACCCTGATGTGCTCGTCGTCACGGAGGTACGCGACGCGGCCCACCACGTGGCCGTCCCGCTTGGCCAGGTAAAGCGCCTTCTCGGCATGGCGCCAGAAGGGGTTCTTCTTCTCGTCGAGCATCTCGAACTGCGAGATGCGCAGCGGCGCGACCCAGTTGGGATCGCCTCTGTACTTCGCGTACGGGTAGTCGACGAACGCCCTTACGCCGGCGGCGTCGTCCGCCTTCTCGACCGTGAGCTGCCCCACGGCGGTCCTCAGATGACGCCGAGCCGCCTGCCGACCAAGGCGAACGCGGACAGGAGCCGGTCGAGCTGTTCGGCGGTGTGGTTGGCGTTGACGCTGGTGCGGATGATCGACTGGCCGTTCGGCACGCCCGGCGGGAGGGCGGGCGTGGTGAACACGCCCTCCTCCCACAGGCCCTTCCAGAAGGCCATCGCCAGCTCGTCTGGGCCGACGAGCACGGGCACGATGGGCGTCTCGGACCCGAGGGTGTCGAAGCCGAGGTCGTCCATGCCGACCCGGAGCCGATGCACGTTCTCCCAGAGCTGCACGCGCAGCTCGGGCTCGGCCTGCATGATCTCGAGCGCCTTGAGCGCCGCCGCCATCTGCATCGCCGGCAGGGCAGCAGTGAAGATGAATGGCCGCGCCGAGTGCTTCACGAACTGCACGACGGCCCTGTCGGCGGCCATGAACCCGCCGACGCTGGCCAGCGACTTCGAGAACGTGCCGATGATCACGTCGATCTCGTCCACCAGTCCGAAGTGGTCGCCGGTGCCCCGTCCGTCGGGGCCGAGCACGCCGGTGGCGTGAGCGTCGTCGACGATCAGCCTGGCGCCGTAGCGGCGCTTGATCTCGACGAGCTCCGGCAGCTTCGCGATATGACCGCTCATCGAGAACACGCCGTCGGTGACGATGATGCGGCCGCCCGGCCGGCCGGCGTCCTGCTCGAGCAGCCTGGCCAGGCCCGCGATGTCGTTGTGCTCGAACTTGCGCAAGGATGCGAACGAGAGCTTGGCGGCGTCGTAGAGGGACGCGTGGTTCTCGCGGTCGTAGTACAGGATGTCGTGCCTGCCGGCCAGCGCCGAGATCACCGACAGGCAACCGAGGTAGCCGGCCGAGAACGTGAGCGCCGACTCCTTGCCCAGGAACTCGGCGAGCTTGTGCTCGAGCTCCTCGTGCAGGGTCAACGTCCCGGTCAGGAACCGCGAGCCGGTGCACGAGGTGCCGAAGTCGTCGAGGGCGGCGCGGGCCGCCTCCTTGAGGCGCGGGTCCTGCGTGAGGCCCAGGTAGTCGTTGGACCCGGTGATGACCATCTCGTGGCCGTTCACCATGACGGTGCCGCCGCGCTGTGACGCTATCGGCTTGAAGTATGGGTGCATGCCCGCCGCGGCGGCCTCGTCGGCCCGGCGGAACGCGAACGCCTTCGCGAACGCGTCTTCAGCCCTCTTGATCGTGACGGAGTGCGCTTCCGGTGGCGCTACCTCGGACAAGGGTTCCTCCAGTGGGGTAAGCGCCGATGTGCCAAGGATGACCTCGCGGTACCCCGTACCGAAGCCGGCGCCAGCATGAATAACCCTACGGCACCGCCCGCTCCCAGGGCAAGGAGTTCTCACGTTCCTCGCAGCGCGGGCGGGTATGCGCCGGCGACCCTGTACGGGCGTGCCGCAGCACCCTGGTGAACCGCCTAGCCCTTGCCGGCAGAGGGCGCCAAGGACACTGAAGCGCTCAGCCTTCGCTGGTATCATCCGGGGAAAGCACACCCCAGCGGGGTCACACCACCCGCTCGACACCTCGTCGTTGACACACCGCAGGAGATGACCTGACGTGTTGCTCGCTACGCCTCCCGACGACGCCACCAAGACCGCGGTAACCACCCGTCCAGCCGAAGCCTCAGACGCCCCACTCGTGCACGGCCTCTACCTGGCCACACCGTCTTACTTCGGCATCATCTCGATCCCCATACCCACGCTCGAGGAGGTCAGCACAGACCTCGCCACCGCCGCTGCTGACCCGCGCAGGCATGTCGAGCTGGTGTTGGTGCCGCCGGACGGGGCGAGCGGCGCGCAGGCGGTCATCGCGGACCCGGTCTCCGGCAGCGTGGTGGCCGGCTACCTCGACTACAAGCTCGACTACCCCGAGCCCGGCGACGCCACCGTGAACCTGCTGCTCGTCAGCCCCGAGCTACAGAGCCGCGGCATCGGCGGCGCCTGTGCGCGGGACCTCGAGGCCCGTCTCAAGGGCAAGGTCAGTAGGCTGCTCGCCAGCATCTACGGCGAGAACCCCAGGGCGCGCAGCTTCTGGGAGCGCCTCGGGTACACGTTCGCGATCGACGCCAAGCCGCTCCTCGACTGGTACGCCAAAGCCTTGGCCTGAGCACCCGCATACGCGTCTAGCGGCGCCGCGGTAGCGTGGTGCGCTCATGCCAGCCGCACCCGAGAAGACCGTCGTCAGCGTCTCGATCGGCTCCAAGACGCGGGACATGGACGACCACCTCGACCTGCTCGGCACCCGGGTTCGTCTCCGCCGCCTCGGCACCGGAGGGGACTTAAGCGCGGCACGGCGCCTGGTGGCTGAGCTCGACGGCCAGGTGGACGCGATCGGCCTGGGGGGCACGGACCTCTACCTGCGGGTGGGTGACAGGCGGTACTACCTGCGCGACTCGTTGCGCATCGCCTCGGCCGCGCACCAGACGCCTGTCGTGTGCGGGGCCGGACTGAAAGACAGCCTGGAGCGTCACGCGGTCGGCGGCCTCGACCGCCTCCTGCGCTGGCAGGACCGGCGCGTGCTGCTCGTCAACTCGGTCGACCGGTTCGGGATGGCGGAGACGATCGCCGGTCTGGGTGCCGACGTCGTCTTCGGTGACCTCGTGTTCGGTCTCGGCATCGACGCGCCCATCAGGTCGCTACGGACGCTGCGCCGGGTGGCGGCCCTGCTGCTGCCCGTGATCGCGCGACTGCCGGTCAAGTGGTTCTACCCGACGGGCTCGTCGCAGGAGTCGGCGGGCTCGCGCCCAGGCCTGGCCAAGCACTTCGCCTGGGCCGACGTCATCGCCGGGGATTGGCACTACATCAGGCGCTACGCGCCGCTCGACCTGGTCGGCAAGGACGTGCTGACCAACACGACGACGCCGGCCGACGTGGAGCTGCTCAGGAGCAGGGGGGCGAGGCGCCTGATCACGACGACCCCACGGGTGGGCGGCAGGTCTGTGGGCACGAACCTACTCGAGGCGGCGCTGGTGGCTGTCGAAGGGGCCGGCGGGGAGCTGAGCCGCGAGCGTTACGACGGGCTCATCGCCGAGGCCGGGCTGGGGCCAACGGTCGTCGACCTGCAGGCCTAACGGGCCCCGAGCGCCAGGGTGCCGGCATGTGCGTGTGTGCCGTCTGCCACGTCCAAGGTCGGATGCTAGACTGGCCCGTCTCGGGCCCCTGTTCACACAGGCGGGGCCGAATGAGCCGCCTGTCGGGATGCACCCGGCTGCTTGGAGCGCGGCCAGCTAGGGCAGTCGGAGGACAAGGGAACCTATGATCAGCGTTACAGACCTGCGCAGCGGAACCAAGGTCGAGATGGACGGCGGTCTCTGGGAGGTCGTCGACTACCAGCACCAGAAGATCGGCCGCGGCGGCGCCAAGATGGTCGCGAAGTTCCGCAACCTGGAGACGGGCTCGATCGTGGAGCGCTCCTTCAACGCGACGGAGAAGATCCAGGACATCTTCATCGAGTACCGGACGATGTCGTTCCTCTACTCGGACGGCGACCACTACACCTTCATGGACAACGAGACGTTCGAGCAGCCCACCCTCACGCGCGACCAGATCGGCGACGGCGCGAGGTTCCTGAAGGAGAACGTCGAGGTGACGGTGGACTACTACCAGGGCAGGCCCCTCAAGGTGACCCTCCCCAACGTCGTCGAGCTCGCCATCACCAGGACCGACCCCGGCGTGCGGGGCGACACGGTCTCGGGCGGGTCCAAGCCGGCCGAGCTGGAGTCCGGCGCCTCGGTCAACGTGCCGCTGTTCATCGAGCAAGGTGAGGTAGTCAGGGTGGACACGCGCACAGGCGAGTACCTGGGTAGGGCCTGAGCGGCATGCAGGTAAAGGACATCAGGCGGCTGCTCGACGTGCTCAAGGACACAGAGGTCAGCGAGCTGACGCTCGAGACGGGCGAGTACAAGCTGACCGTCAAGCTGGGCGCCGGCACCTACCAGGCGGCTGGCCCCGCGCAGCTCGCCGCAGCCCAACCCGTGACCGCCGCGCCCGCGGCGCAGCCCCAGGCCGCGACCCAGTCGAGCCTCCCGGCGTCCGCCACGGAGGCCGTCCCCGCCAAGGACGAGCGCCTGGTCGACGTCACCGCGCCCATCGTCGGCACGTTCTACTCGTCGCCGTCGCCCGACGCCCCGCCGTACGTGCGGGCGGGTGACAGCGTGAAGGCGGGCTCCGTGCTGTGCATCATCGAGGCCATGAAGCTCATGAACGAGATCGAGGCCGATGTCGCCGGCGTGGTCCGTGAGGTCCTCGTCGACAACGGCCAGCCGGTCGAGTACGGGCAGGTCCTCTTCCGCATCGAGCCGGACTAGAAGGACGACAGCGTGTTCAGGAAGATCCTCGTAGCCAACCGGGGCGAGATCGCCCTCAGGGTCGTGCGCGCCGCTCGCGAGCTGGGCGTCCAGACGGTCGTCGTCTACTCCCAGGCGGACGAGAGCTCGCTGCCCGTGCTGCTGGCCGACGAGGCGGTGTGCATCGGGCCGCCGCCTGCCGGCAACAGCTACCTGAACGTGAGGAACATCCTTGCCGCCGCCGTCGTGACGGGGGCGGAGGCGGTGCACCCCGGCTACGGCTTCCTCGCCGAGAACGCCGAGTTCGCCGCGAAGTGCGAGGAGCACAACCTCGTCTTCATCGGCCCTCGGCCGGAGAACATCGCCAGGATCGGCGACAAGTCCGCGGCGCGCGCCCTGGCCAAGGAGGCCGGCGTGCCCGTGACGCCGGGCAGCGGAGCGCTCCACGGCCTCGACGGCGCCCGGGCTTTCGCGGACGAGGTCGGCTTCCCGCTGATCCTGAAGGCCTCCGCCGGTGGCGGCGGGCGCGGGATGCGCGTCGTGCAGAGCTACACGGACCTGGAGCGCCAGTTCGTCAACGCTCAGGAGGAGGCCAGGGCCGCGTTCGGCAACCCTGAGCTCTACATCGAGAAGTACATCGAGGAACCCAAGCACATCGAGATACAGGTCTTCGGCGACGGCGAGGGGAACGTCGTCCAGCTGTTCGAACGCGACTGCTCCATCCAGCGCCGTTACCAGAAGCTGCTGGAGGAGGGGCCGTCGCTGCTGGCTGACGACCTGCGCCAGAGGATCGCCCAGGCCGCCGTCAAGCTCGCACAGCACATCTCGTACCGCGGCGCGGGCACGTGCGAGTTCCTCGTCGACAAGCAGGGGAACTTCTACTTCTCCGAGATGAACACCCGGATCCAGGTCGAGCACCCGGTAACCGAGATGATCACGGGCACCGACCTGGTGCAAGAGCAGATCAAGGTCGCAGCGGGGGAGGGGCTCTCCTGGCGTCAGGAGGACCTCGCCGTCGACGGCCACGCGATCGAGGTGCGCATCAACGCCGAGGACCCTGACCACGACTTCCGGCCGATGGCCGGGACGATCACCGACGTCCACTGGCCCGGTGGGCCGGGGGTGCGCGTGGATTCTCACGTGTACACGGGCTACCGGATCCCGCCCAACTACGACAGCCTCCTGGCCAAGATCATCGCGTGGGCTCCTACGAGGGACGAGGCGATCTTGCGCATGGAGCGCAGCCTGCGCGAGACCGTCATCGAGGGGGTCAAGACGACGATCCCGTTCCACCTCCGCGTGCTGGACAACGCTTTCTTCCGCCGCGGACAGGTCTACACCAACTTCGTCCCGCGTAGGATGACCTCATGACAGAGGCGACCGACCTAGACATCTCGCCCGACGTCCTCTACGGCATCGTCCAACTGGCACTCGACCAGGTCGAAGGTCTCCACACCGTCCAGCCGCCCGTGCGCGTAGGGGAGATCCTCACGGGCAGGCGGGCCAAGGGCATACAGATCGATCGCGGTGAGGACGGCATCTCCGCCGCCCTCACCGTCTGCATCGACTACGGCGTCGAGATCCCGAAGGTGGCGGCCGAGGCACAGCGGGCGGTGCGTGAAGCGGTGGCGTCCATGACCGGCCTCAGCGTCGCGACAGTCGACGTGACGGTCGAGGACGTCGACCTCAAGCAGAGCGGTGGCTAAGAGCGTGCGCTGGTACCCAGTTGGCTAGGCGGCGGGCGCGGGAGCTGGCGTTCCGCACGCTGTTCCAGGCGGAACGCGGCTCGGACGACCTGCTGGCGGTGTGGTCCGGCGTGCGGTCCGACCTGGCCGAGGAACCCGAGGACAGCGCGGACGATCCCTACGGCGACCCGCTCGACAGGACGGCGATACAGCTCGCCGACACGCTCCTCAGGGCCTACGCCGCTGACGGCGAGCGCGTGGATGCCGTCCTCGAGGAGAACATCGCCGGCTGGTCTTTCTCCCAGATGTCTCAGACGGACCTGAACGTCCTGCGCGTCGCCGTCACCGAGCTCCTCCACCTCGACACGCCGCCCCCGGTGGTCCTGGAGATGGCGGTGCGGGTGGCCAAGCGCTACGGCGGGGACGACTCGGGTCGCTTCGTCAACGGCGTGCTGGCGAAGGTGGTAAGGGCGCTCAGGTCCGAGACGCTTGGAGGGACCGCGTCCAACGCGGCATCGACCGACGACGGTGTAGTGGGCCCCGGGTCGGCCGCGGAGGACGAGAGGGACGAGCGGTGAGCGCTCTGGTGCTCGACGGCAGGCTGGCCTCTGCCGAGGTGGTGGAGAGCCTCGGCGCCCGGGTGGCTCAGCTTGGCTTCACGCCGAAGCTGACCTTCGTGCGGGTCGGTGACGATCCGGCCTCCGCCTACTACGTCCGCTCCAAGGAGCGTCTGGCTGGCAGGGTGGGCATCTCCTCGGAGACGCATGTCCTGCCTACAGGCACCGGGCAGCCCGCGCTGCTGGACCTCATCGGCCGACTCAACGCTGACGACTCAGTCGACGGCATCCTCGTGCAGCTCCCGGCTCCCGGCATGGACGAGGCCACTGTCCTCGAGGCCATCGATCCGGCCAAGGACGTCGACGGCCTGCATCCCATGAACGTAGGCCGGCTGTGGAGCGGCCGGCCGGGGCTCAGGCCAGCCACACCGTCAGGCGTCCTCGCCCTGGCCGACCGCTTCGACGTGCCTCTATCAGGCGCCCGCGCTGTCATCGTCGGGCGCTCGAACCTGGTGGGCAAGCCGTTGGCGGCCATGTTGCTGGCCCGAGACGCCACCGTCACGCTGGCTCACTCCCGCACGCGTGACCTGCCCGAGGTGACGCGCACAGCAGACGTGCTGGTCGTGGCCGCCGGACGGCCTCGCCTCGTGTCTCCCGACATGGTCAAGCCGGGGGCGGCGGTCTTCGACGTTGGCCTCTCGCGGGTGGACGGCAAGGTGGTCGGCGACGTGGATCCTGACGTGGCCGCGGTGGCGGGCTGGCTGACGCCGATGCCGGGTGGCACCGGGCTGATGACCGTGGCGATGGTCGTCGCCAACACCCTCGATGCGGCCGTGGCGCGCCGGGGAAGCGCGTGAGCGAGCTGCTCGCCAACACGCCGCTCATGGTCGCCATCGTGGCCACGGCGGTCGCTCAGATCCTGAAGCTGATCATCGTCGTGCTGACCGAGCGGCGCTGGGCTTTCGCCCGTCTGCTCGAGACGGGCGGCATGCCTTCCTCCCACAGCGCCGCGGTGGCTGCGCTGGC
This sequence comes from Trueperaceae bacterium, assembly GCA_036381675.1. Lineage (GTDB taxonomy): Bacteria > Deinococcota > Deinococci > Deinococcales > Trueperaceae > DASRWD01. The sequence goes on from DASVCK010000260.1 coordinate 29,573, forward strand.
CGTGGCGCTCGGGATGCAGTACGGCTGGCAGAGCCCCCACTTCGCGATCGCCGCCGTGTTCGGCTCGATCGTCATGTACGACGCCACGGGCATCAGGCGAGCGGCCGGCCTGCAGGCCGAACTGATCAACGAGCTCGTCAGCGAGCTGGGACACCTCTTCGACGAGGGTTTCAAGCCCCAGGCGCTCCGGACGCTGCTGGGCCACACCTACCCGCAGGTGATCGTGGGCGCGGTGCTGGGCGTCGCGGTGGCGGTGATCCTCGGCCTTTGAGCGTAAGGCCCGCAGGTGCCGTGCCAGCGCGCTTGCCGATGGAGGGCCCAAGCGACCTCAGGCCCGACCTGGTGCGGACCTCACCGTGCGCGCCACGAACGCCCCTCGCACCTCCGTCGCGCCCGCGGCCATCAGAGCGGCGACGCAGGCGCGGTACGTTGCGCCGGTCGTGAGCACGTCGTCCACCAGCAACACCCTGCCGGAGACGCCGCGGGTGGCGCCGAACGCACCGCCGGCGTTGGCTGCCCTGCCGGCGCGAGTCAGGCGCTTCTGGCTGGCGGCCACCGGTGAGCGGGCCAGCGCGGCCAGGTGAGGCCGCCTCACGGCCCGCGACACCACGGCTGCCAGCACGGCTGCCTGGTCGAAGCCGCGCTCGGCGCTGCGCTCGCCGGAAGCGGGCACGTGCGTTACGACGTCGAGCTCGTACCCCCAACGCTCCACCCTTGTCGCGACCAGCTGGCCCAGGAACTCGCCGAGGCGCTTGCCGCCGCCGTGCTTGAACGCCGCCACGCACCTCAGCAGCGGGCCGGCGTGCGGACCTACCCAGCAGAGCTCGCCCGCCGGGGGTGGCAGCGCCCGCGCCGCGGCCTCGAGCCACGCCCCGCAGGCGGCGCACACGCCAGTGCTGCCGGCCGAGGCCGCGCGGCATACCGGGCAGCGGTCCAGAGAACCCAGCGTGACGTCAGCGATCCCTTGAGCTGCCGACCTGCCTCGTCCCATGGCGTCAGGCTATCTTCGGGCCCCCGGCCCGCCCGTTGCTCCTCGGCCGTTGCCCAGCCGGCTTGGGCTCGTGCCCGTAGTGCGACCGGCGCCCAAGAGAGGGTTCCAGCGCCTGACCTCTTACCCCCAAGCGGGGAACGCGGGGCCTCAGCTGGTCCTCGCGGCCACCAGCGCCAGCTCGCGCAACAAGGCGTCGGCGTAGGCGCGCTCGGGAGCCTCGACCAGGGCGGCACGGAGAGTCTCCATGCCCTGGCTGGCCAGGCGGTCGGCGGCTGCCTGCGCGTACCTCAAGGACCCGCGCTCGCGCATGAGCTCCAGGACCGCGCTGACGTCCTCGCGGGTGCGCTCCGCGCGAGGTTTGGCGAGGCGCCTCGTGACCCCGGCTGCCTCCTCCGGCTGGGCGGTGGCGAGCAGGTGGGCGAGCATCAGCGTCCGCTTGGCCTCGTACAGGTCGCCGAGCGCCTCCTTGCCGTAACCGGGAGCTTCCTCCCTGGGGGCCAGGTTCAGCACGTCGTCGCGGACCTGGAACGCCGCACCCAGGTCGAGCCCGGCGGCGGTGAGGCGGGGGTCAGGTGTCCGCCCCGCCACGAGCGCGCCCAGCCTCAGCGGCGACGCGACCGTGTACCAGGCGGTCTTGAGCGTGACCATGCGCAGGTACTCGTCCTCGGTGACGTCGAAGCGGCCGGCTGCGACCCAGGCGAGGTCGAGGTGCTGCCCCGCTGCCGTCCTCGTGACCATGGTCCCGAACTCGTCGAGGATCGCTCGCGCGCGCCCGGCTGACCTGGCGGCCCCGGACGGTTCCGAGCCGTTTCCCGGGACCAGCGAGTGCAGCAGGCGCCACATGCGGGCGTGAAGCGCGTCGCCGACGTTGAGGGCGACTGGCATGCCCACCAGGCGATGGAGCGCGGGAGCACCCCGGCGTTGCTCCGAGCCGTCCTCGATGTCGTCATGGATAAGCACCCACGCCTGGAACAGTTCCAGGGCTGCTGCGACGGTGATCGCGTCTTCAAGGTGGTCGCCGGCGCCGTGCGCCGCGGCCGAGAGCACTAGGACCCTGCCCCTCAGCGTCTTGCCGACCCGGGCGGGGTAGTCGGCCTTGAGAGCCGTGAAGCGCGCCAGCTCCGCCTCCGCCCTCGGCGAGCCGGAACGACCGGTCGCACCATCAGGCAGGGACGTAGGGAGCGCAGCCAGTAGCTCTGGGTCATCGGCGCCGGGCAGGGCGCCGAGCATCCGCTCGCGTATCGCCTCGGCCAGCGCCTCGCTCAGCAGCGGCTCGTCTGTCACGCCCACCGGGAC
>DASVCK010000261.1:0-2242 GCA_036381675.1 Trueperaceae bacterium
GACGACCATCGGGCCGGCGGAAGGTGCCTCCGCCAGCGGCGCCCAGGCGCTGATCGTTTTCCTACCGCCGTACGACTACACGCAGCGCCTCGTGGCACCCGAGGGCGGTGATCCGTACTACTACTACTCCGGGTCTGGCAACAACCTCGACGTGACGATGACGCGAGCGCTCGACACGGCGCTGGCTGTCGACAGCCGCCTCACCTTCCGCGCCTGGTACGAGATCGAGCAAGACTGGGACTACGCCTACGTCGAGTACTCGACCGACGGCGGCGCGACCTGGTCGGCTGCGGAGGGGAACCTGTCCACCGACGACAACCCCAACGGGCAGAACCAGGGGAACGGGATCACCGGCAGCTCGGGTGGCTGGGTGGACGGCGACTACACCATCCCAGCAGGCACGACCCACATCCGCTTCCGCTACTGGACGGATGTGGCGGTCGCCGAACCGGGGTTCGCGGTCGACGCAATCGCCCTCGATGGCTGGAGCGACGACGGGTCGGACGAGGGTTGGCAGTTCGATGGCTTCAGCCGCGTCGAGAACGGCGAGGTCACGCTGTCCTACGCCCACTACTACATCGTCGAGTCGCGATCGTACGTCCGCAACGACGTGAACCTCCAGGGAGCCTACAACTTCATCGAGGGCAACTGGCTCGAGAAGCAACCATACGCCGACGGTGTGCTGATCTGGTACTGGAACACTCGCCTGGCCGACAACGACGTAAGCCTCCACCCCGGCGAGGGGCTCATCCTGCCGGTCGACAGCCATCCAGCGCCGAACGTCAGCCCGGTCGGCGACGACTACCTGCGCCAGCGCTGGCAGACCTGGGACGCGACGTTCGGTATCGACCGGCACAAGGTCACGCTGACCGAGGCCGACGATGGGGGCAAGTGGAAGACGCAGGTCTACCAGGCGGCGCCGGTGCGGTCGTTCGTGGACTCCTCACCAACCGCGTACTGGGATGAGCGGATCCCACAGAACAGCGTGCGCACGGCGAGTAGTGGCCTGCGAATCGACATCACCGGCTACTCAAAGGACCGCACGACGTATCAGGTGCGCGTCCACGGCGGAGCGGAGTAGCTCCAGTCAGGGGCAAGACAATGGGGCCGGCGTCGGCCGACCCCTTACTCTTCAGCTGGCTCATGAGCTTTGCCGAAATACGTGGGAAATCCCTGCCCGAAGTCGGAGCGCGGGTACCGGGGCGACCCGTGAGTCGCCCAAACGATTGCCACGCTGACAGGGCGAAGCCGGCTAGAGTCTGTTATGCACTTACGGCTCGCCAAGGAGGGCGACGGCTTGCTCGAGCATCAGACAACTGAACGCCACGAGGTGCAAGCCGGCCACGGTCTCGGCCAGCCGTTCGTAGTCGCGGACCAGGCGGCGGAAGCGCGACTTCCAGGCGAAGGAGCGTTCGACCACCCAGCGCCGCGGCAAGAGGACGAAGCCATGCTTGGCCTCGTCCAGCTTGACCACGTGCAGTTCGATCCCGTGCGCGGCGGCGGCGGCCGCCGCCGCGTCGCCCGTATACCCCTGGTCGACGTAGACCAGCTCCACGTGCTCCCCGGTCGCGTCCTGCACCGCCGCGGCCAACTTGCCCACCTGCGCCCGGTCCTGGTCGTTGGCCGCCGTCACGTGCAAGGCCAAGAGGTGGCCGAGGGTATCGACCGCCAGGTGGAGCTTCGTCCCTTTCTTGCGCTTGTGCCCATCGTAGCCGGCGCGCGCCCCGCTCTCGGGCGTGCTCTGCAAGGTCTGACTGTCGACGATGGCGGCCGAGGGCTGGGCCTGCCGCCCCTGGGCGAGGCGCAGCAGCAGGCGCAGATCCTCGATGATGGCTGCGAAGCAGCCGGCTTTCAGCCAGCGCTGGGTCTGTTGGTAAACCGCCTCCCAGCGGGGGAAGTCGTGGGGCAGCATCCGCCACGGGGCCCCCGTGCGGACGAGCCAGCGGAGCGCGTTGAAGACCTCGCGCAGGTCGTGGTGCCGCTGCGGGGCCGCTTCGGTCATCAGCGTGAGATACGGGGCCACGAAGGCCCATTCGTCGTCCGAGACATCGCTCGGATACGGGCTGCGGTGCGTCGTGTTGGTATCCATGCCTTAAGTCTAGCAAGCGGCCACCGCCAAGTGCATAACAGGCTCTAGGCTCAGGGGTGATGTGTCGCGCTGGCGGCGAGAACGCGCCGCCATAAGCCACGCGATCCTCACCGAGGGCTACGACCGGGACCTCGGCGCCTTCACCCAGGCGCT
>DASVCK010000262.1:0-3427 GCA_036381675.1 Trueperaceae bacterium
TGAGCGTGATGCTGCTCGTCTGATGGACCTCGTCGTGTTGCACGAGCCGCATGTCGACGCCCGCCGCGACCGCGTTGCGGAGCGCCAGCTCGGCGAACGGCCCCGTGCCGACCCTGGTGGCGATGCGGGTGTCGTTGCCGAGGCGCGCCAGCACCGTGGCGACCGTGCCGCCGGAGCCGCCTGGCTCCAGCAGCGCCCGGTGGGCTGAGACCTCTCCTCCCGGCTCGGGGAACTCGTTGACGAAGTACATCTGGTCGACGGTGGCGTCGCCGACCACGAGGAACTTGGGCATCTAGGCTCCGCTCCTTGGCCGCTTGCCTTGGCGGCATGCGCGTGCGGCGGCCGGAGCTCGGCCGCCCAGCCTGGCGCGTTGGTTTGCCGGGCCATTCTAACTAGGGCGGCGCGTCCTCCCGCCCTGCTGCGGAACAGGTCCGAGCACGCCCAGCAGGCGCTCGAACTCGGGCAGGCCGAGCCGCTCCGCTCGTACCTGTGGGTCCAGACCCACCGCTGCGATGGCGCCCTCGACCTGGGCCACGTCGTAGCCGGCGAAGGCCAGGTTGCGCTTGAGCGTCTTGCGCCGGTGCGCGAACGAAGCTGAGATCAGCGCGAACAGGTCCGGGGCGGGTCGGGCGGACGGATCGACGTCCATGGCGACGACGGCGGAGCGCACCTTAGGGGGCGGCACGAAAGCGCCTGGCGGCACGACCTTCGCCAGCCTGGCAGCGGCGTGGTGCGCCACCAGCAGGGAGAGCGCCCCGAACGCCTCATCGCCCGGTGCTGCCACCAGCCGCTCGCCGACCTCGAGCTGGACCAGGCAGGCGAGCCGTTCGAACCGACCCGACTCGAGGGCTCTGGCGATGACCGGCGTCGCCACGTTGTAGGGCAGGTTGGCGGCGAGCACCGAGAGATCGGGGAGGGCCGACAGGTCGAAGCGGAGAGCGTCGCCGTGGACGACCTGGACGTTGTCGAGCCCCGCGAGCGTCTCCTCGAGCACGGGCAGAAGACGCCTGTCCAGCTCGACAGCGATCACCCTGCCGGCGTGCTTCGCCAACTCCCGGGTCAGGGTGCCGAGGCCGGGTCCCACCTCGAGCACGGTGTGGTGCGGCTCGAGCCGGGCAGCGGTCACGACGGCTGCCAGTACCGATGGATCGACGAGGAAGTTCTGGCCGAAGGACTTGTCGGCGGAGAGCCCGTGCCGACGCAACAGGTCGCGCACGACCGAGCGGTTGGTTAGATTAGACCGGTCTATATCGCCCGTTGGAGATCGCTCAGGTGCCGTGGAACGCGATGGCGTCGTCCAGCTGCTTCTCGGCCTCCGCGAGAGCCACGTCCTGCACCACCGCCAGCTCGCTCGCCAGCATCGTCTTGGCGTTCTCGAGCACCTCGCGCTCGGTGGCGGCGAGCCCCTTCTCGACGTCGCGCTTGGCCAGCACCCCGATGAGCCGCGCCAGGTCGTAGGCGCTGCCGGTGGAGAGGATCTCCTGCTCCGCCCGGAAGCGGGGCGGCCACTGGCTGGGGAGGGTGAGGTCCGCGGAGCGTATGGCCTCGAGCAGGCGACCTATCTCGTCGGCCTCGACGGTGTGCCGCAGGCCGACCTCCTCGCCCTTCTTGAGAGGCACCAGCACCTCCATGTCGCCTCTGATGAAGACGACCTTGAGGTACTCATGGGACTCGCCCAACACGACCCGCGTGGTCCGTTCCTGAACTACACCGGCGCCCTGGGACGGGTAGACGACGTGGTCACCCACCTTGAAGGTCACAGTGGCGCAAGACTAACACGCGGGCCATTCGGGCTGGTTTGCACGTCACAGACCCACGAAAGGCGCCCAAGTGCGGTAGTAGGCGAACGACCAGACCGTGAGTCCGACGAGCACGGTGGCCGCCGAAGAGGCCAGCACGTTGAGCTGGGCCTCGCGGTCCGCGCCCCGCGTCATCAGGTACCCGACGAGAGCGCCGAACGCCAGGGTTACCAGCAGGCCGATGAGCGGGCCCGGCTCCAGCAGGCCGAGCGCCGGCACCCGCAGGTTCACGAGCAGCACGATCAGGGGCGGCACCAACACGCCTACCCATGCGCCCACCACCAAGGGACGGACCCGGACGGGACGGAAGCGAGCCAGGAGCACGCTAAGCAGGAACAGCAGGGGTGCCAACGCGATCGTGCCCATGATCCCGACGATCGCCGCCGTGAGGGCCTGACCTGCGGCCTCCTGAGCGAAGTTCCAGGGGCTCCAACCCATGGCGGCGGCCACCCTGTCGCTGAGCGTGGGCTCGAACGGGACGCTGTCGTCGCTCGCGAAGACGGCCACCTGTCCGCCCTGCCTACGGCCGTACCAGGCGAGGTTGACCACGCCCGTGGCGTCGTCACGGGCGAACGCGACGTCGGCCACCACCTCCGGCGACCACGCCACGCTCGTCACACCAGCGTCGTCAAGCAGCGGCGCTGCGCGCCTGATGTAGGGGCCGTCGAGCCAGAAGGCGTCGTCGCCAACCCAGGCGACCGGCCTGCCCACCTCGCCTGTGGCGACGGTGCGCGTCACCTCGAGGTCTCCGCCGGGCCCAGCCGAGATGAGGCTGGCCCTCAGGTCCGCCTCCTGGGCGCGCCACAGCGCCCGAACGCTGCCGTCTTCGCCGTCTACCAGGCCCAGCGCCACGGTCTGACGCTCGTCGATGACGTCGGCCAGGCCCAGGTCGACGGGCTCAGCGCCGCCCGCTCGCATCACGTAGGCGTGCCACTCGGAGTTGGAACCGAGGGCCGTCATCTCCGTGAAGCCCTCGAGCCAGGCGATCCAGCCGGGCCCCACCGCCTGCGGGTCGGGGTCGTCGACCGCGAACAGCCCGCGCACCGAGAGGCCCGTCGAGTAGAGGACCCGCGGCGCGCCTGGTCCATCGCCCTCCCATGCGAACACGGAGAGGTGGGCCGCGCCTTCCTCGCGCACGGGCGCGGCGACCCAGGGACCGTCGCGGCCCGGCCCCACGATCAGGGGCGTCTCGACGGCGTCGGCGAACAGCAGGTGATCCTCGCCGCGGTACGTGAGGTGATGGAGCGTTCGGCCGGTGCGGCGGTCACGCTCGGTCCAGGCCACGGCGATCTCCCCCTGCGAGACGGTGGCCCGGGCGCCCCTCACGGAGTTGGATGCGGCGATCAGCTCGGCGTCGCCGCCTGTGGCTCTCGACCACACGCCCTGGCTGTCGGCCCAGACCAGGTAGGTGGTGCCTTCGCTTGCCGCCACCGCGGCCACCGGCAGGACGCCGGCGGCTACCTCGTAGGGCGCGCCGAACCCGCCCGCGGCGGCGAAGGGCTGAGCGTTGACGCAAGACATGGCCACGACAGCGAGGACCGCGACTACGAGTCTGAGCGAACGACGCACGAACGCGGGGCTGCCGGTCACGCGGTGGCCTTCCGGGCCGTCGCGCCCACCGCTGTGCT
>DASVCK010000263.1:0-9621 GCA_036381675.1 Trueperaceae bacterium
GGAGGTCATCCTCACCTCGTGGCGCAGTGAGCCCACGCCCTGGTGGCAGATCGAGCCCAGGTGCCCGTCGAGCGCGATGAAGTGGTCCACGCGTCCCGCCCAGTCGGCCACGACGCGCCTCGCGCCGCGCAGGTCGCCTGCGCCCTCCTCCCCCACGGTAGCGGCGACTACGAGGCGGGGGCGACGCTCTGGTAGCTGCTGCAGGTAGGCGGTGAGCAGGGCGAGGCTGGTCGCGTTGTCCCCCACGCCTGGACCCAGCAGACGATCGCCGTCACGGCGCACCCTTACGTCTGTGCCGGGCGGGAACACGCTGTCGAGGTGGGCCGCCACCAGCACGGTCTGGCCCCGTCCTCCCGGCACTCTCGCCAGGACGTTGCCAACGTCGTCGCGCTCCGGGGCCAAGCCGGCCTCTTGCCACAGCCGCGAGACCAGGGCGGCCCTCTCGTCCTCAGCGAACGTGGGGGCCGGTGTCTGGGCGATCCGGACGACCAGGTCCACGAGGTGCGCCGGCTGCGGCGCGGACGTCGCCACATCTGCGGCGCCTGGCGCCGGCTGCTCGCTCACGCCTCGCCGCCGTCTTGCAGCGTGGCGATACCCTCCCTGAGCGCGTAGAGCGCGGCTTGCGTGCGGTTGTTGAGGCGGAGCTTCGAGAAGATCTCGGTCAGGCGGTTGCGGACCGTCTTCTCGCTCACCCCGAGCCGGCTGGCGATCTCCTGGTTCGTGGCGCCCTGAGCGAGATGCCTGAGGATCTCCTCCTCGCGTTCCGTCAGCTCGCTCAGCTCATGCTCCGGGTGCGAGGGCAACTCGCCGTACTTCCGGAACTCGGCCAGAATCTCCGCCGCCATCTCCGCGTTCAGAAGTGTCTCGCCCGCCGCCACGCGGCGGATGGCCTCGATCAGCTCGTCCGCTCCGGAGTCCTTGAGCATGTAGCCGCGAGCACCCACCTTGATGGCCTCGAAGACGTAGCGGTCCTGCCGGTACATCGTCAGCACGATGACCTTGGCGTCCGGCTGCTCGGCCAGGATCGCCTTGGTGGCAGCCACACCGTCCATCTCGGGCATCTGGATGTCCATGAGGATGACGTCCGGCCGGGTCTCGAGCGCGTGCCTGATGGCTTCTCGGCCCGTGGACGCCTCACCGATGACCCGGAAGTCCTCCTCGGTCTCGAGGATCCCCCTGAGGCCCTGCCTGAACATGGCATGGTCGTCGCACAGCAGGATCCGCGTCATGCACCCCACTGTACCCGTACCACTCGGACCCGGTGATACCCTGACGGGCGCAGCTGCCGGGCACGTCGCGCCGGCCATGCCCCCGAACCGCCTCACCAGGCCGGAGGCCTGGTCGTCACGGGGTGCCCGGCAGTTGCCACAGGCGGCGAGGCCCTGGACCTAGGCGTTCGCGGCGGCCGCCCACTCTGGAGAGAAGATTGGAGGACGCATGTCTCATCCGAAGGGCGTCCTGATAGAGCGGGCACAGAAGCTGGGCCTGCCCAAGCCCGAGTTCCGCACCGAGCAGACCGGTCCGGAGCACGAACCCAGGTTCCTCTCGGACGTGCTCGTCGATGGTGAGGTGCTGGGCACGGGCCAAGGCGGCACCAAGCGCACCGCCGAGACTTACGCAGCCGAGGAGGCGTTGGCCGCTTTGGAGGCGCGCCAACCGGCGGGCAAGGCGACGAGCAAGAAGGTCGCGGACTCGGCCAAGGGCGCTACCGACAAGAAAGGCAGAGGCGGGAAGGCCGCTAAGGCGAAACCCGCTAAGGCGAAACCCGCTCAGGAGGCCGCCGTCGAGCGCGGCCCGAGTACTACTGCCGCTAAGGCACCAGCCGAGGAGGAGGCCGCCTCCGCCGAGGACGCCGGGTTCGACGGGCCGTGGCCGATGTTCGACGACCTGCTGGCCGCGGTGGTGACCGTCGCCGAGAGGCGCGTGACCTCCGACCTGCGGGGCGAGAGCGCCCGAACGGCCATCCGCGACTTCTCCCTGGACCTCTACAAGGATCTCCTGCTCGGCCTCGGTGACATCGTCGAGGACGAGGAAGAAGAGGACGAAGAGGAAGACTGAGCTTCAGCCCGCGCGCTTGGCGAAGCGCTCGATGCTGCGCAGCAGCGCCGTGGCCTTCTCACGCACCAGCATCTCTCGCAGCTGCCGGCTGCCCGCGAAGCTGTCCGTGCCGTGCAGCTCGATTATGTCGACGGCCTTGGCGCTGAACGCGGTCAACGGCGTCGTCATCGTGATGCCGGCCAGGTTCTCCGCATCGGGGTTGCGGAGCTCGAACAGGTCGTCGTCGAGCCCGCCGGCGACGGGGTTCACGACCACGACGACGTCGCCGTCACCGGTCCTGACGAGATAGCGCCGCTCTTCCCTCTGCCTTCCGGTGTCCATGAGCGAGGCAGGCTATCACGGGCTCTCGTCTCCGTCGGCAACCGAGGGTCGTGCCCCGACCCGCGACCGGATGGCACACTGTCACGGTGCAAGAGCTGCTCGCGTCCCATCCCGGCCTCGCCGTGGCCGTCATCGTCACCCTCGGCGTCGCCGCCCAGTGGCTGGCCTGGCGCTGGCGCGTGCCAGCGATCCTCCCGCTCCTGGCTGCCGGCTTCCTCGCGGGACCTGTCTTCGGGTTGCTCCGGCCCGTCGAGATCTTCCCCGCCGAGCTGTTCTTCCCTCTGGTCTCACTGGCGGTAGGGCTCATCCTGTTCGAGGGCGGGCTCACGCTGAGGTTCTCGCAGATACGCGAGACGAAGCGGGTCGTGTTGAACCTCGTCACCTGGGGCGCCGCGGTCACGTGGCTGGGCTCGGCTCTGGCGGCCCATCTGATCCTGGGCATCGAGCCGCACATCGCGCTGCTCTTCGGGGCGCTGGTCATGGTGACAGGGCCGACAGTGATCGGGCCGTTGCTGCGGATCGTGCGGCCGGTGGCCGACGTCGCGAACGTCCTCAAGTGGGAGGGCATCGTCATCGACGCCGTGGGCGCTCTGGTCGCCGTGCTCGTCTACGAGTCGCTGGTGCTGCGCTCCGCTGGCGAGCCTTTGGGGATCGTGGCGCTGCTCTTAGGCCGCTTCCTCTTGGTGGGGGCTGTCGTGGGTACGGCCGGCGGCGCGGCGCTGGCGCTCCTCCTCAAGCGCAGGGTCATCCCCGACTACCTGATCAACGTGACGGCGCTGGCGATGCTGTTCGCCACGTTCGAGCTGGCCAACTACTTCTCGGCCGAGGCCGGGCTGCTGGCCGCCGTCGTCATGGGCATCATCGTCGCCAACTCCGGCGTACCCAACCTCGACTCGCTGCTGACGTTCAAGGAGGACCTGACCGTGCTCATGGTCAGCGTCCTGTTCATCGTCCTGGCCGCGAACGTGACCCCGGACGCCGTATTGGCCGCGATCACGTGGGAGACGCTCGCGCTCGTCGCGATCGTCGTGTTCCTCCTGCGGCCGCTGGACGTCTTCCTGTCCAGCGTGGGCTCCAAGCTGAGCTTCAAGGAGCGGCTGTTCATAGCATGGGTGGGACCGAGGGGCATCGTGGCGGCCTCCGTCACCTCGCTGCTCGCGGCGCGGCTGCTCGAGAACGGCATCGAGGGTGCGGCGACGATCGTGCCCCTCGTGTTCGCCGTCATAGTCGTGACGGTGTTGCTGGCGAGCCTCACGGCCAAGCCTCTCGGCGTCAGGTTGGGGGTCGCCGACCCCGACCCACAGGGGTTCGTGTTGCTGGGCGCTCACCCGGTCGCACGCGACATAGGCAGGTTCCTGAAAGACCGCGGCCTACCGGTCCTCCTCGCCGACACCAACCCGTCCAACGTCGCCGCGGCGCGGCAGGAGGGGCTGCAGTCCTACTACGGCAGCCTGCTCTCCGATCGCAGCGACGACCAGTTGCGACTCTCGGGGATCGGCCGCCTGATCGCGCTCACCCAGAACGAGGAGGCGAACGCGCTCACCGCCGTGAAGTTCCGCCGCGAGTTCGGCAAGGACGCGGTCTACCAGCTGGCTCCCAAGGAGCACGTCTCGGACACCAACCGGCTCGGCGGCGAGAACCGCGGGCTGTGGCTGTCGCGCGGCGGGCTGTCGTTCCAGCGGCTGCAGCGCCTGCACGCCAGCGGTGCCGAGATGGTGGAGGTCGAACTGTCCCCCGAGCACACCTTGGCCGAGTTCATGCAGACGCACGGTGAGAGCGCCGTGCCGCTGTTCATCACCCAGAACGGGTCTTTGAAGGTCGTGTCGGAGGCCACCGACCCTGAGCGGGAGGACTCGGGGACGCTGATCACGTACATCGAGCCGCGGTCGTGAGGCCGCGGAGCTTCCGGCGAACCACGCAGCGCGCCCGCCAAGGCCTCGCCAAGGTCCCGCCAAGGTCCCGCCGAGCCTAGTCGGCTACGGCCTTGCGCCCCGCGGCGACGCTCACTCGCTGGCCTCGTCGAGGAACTGCTGCAGCTTGTCGACGTTGACGGTGATGGGCGCCCTGCGCCGTCGCACCGCCCCGTACTCGAGCAACCTGGCCAGACAGTGGCTCACGGTCTCGCGCGTGGCGCCTATCATCTTCGCCAGGTCCTGCTGAGTCAGGTTCAGGTCGATGACCGTGCCGCGATCGGAGTCGGCGCCGAAGTCCTGAGCGAGCCTGAGCAGCAGGTTGGCGAGCCTCCCGGGGGCGTCGAACGCGCCCACCTCGGCCTGCCACTGCTGCGCCTGCCACAGGCGCGTGCTCATGACCTGGATGAACTTCATGGCGATGGCCGGATGCTGCTGCAGCAGGCGTTGGAACTCCTGCTCCGGCATGACGATGAGGGTCGTGTCTACGACGGCCTCCGCCTGGTTGGGCCGGCGCTCGCTCTCGAGCAGCAGCAGCTCACCGAAGATGTCGTACTGACCCAGCAGGCCGAGGATCATCTCCTTGCCGTTGGGGAAGTACATGGAGATCTTCACCATGCCGTCGCGCACGAAGTAGAGGGCGTCGGCCGGATCCTCCATGTGGTAGATGATCTCGCCCGCCTCGAAACGCTTGTATGGCGTGATCCGAGTGATCTTCTCGAGCTCGTCCGGCGTCAGGTCCTGGAACAGTTTCGTGTTCTTCAGATGCCAGACAAGGCTCGGGTACTGACTCGTATCGGTCATCAAGCGCCCCTCTCGAGCTGCGCCCGCACGCTCAACCGCGCTTGGCACAGCGGGGGTGAGGCGTGGTGCACGGTTCTAATGAATCTACTATCTCACGAAGGCTAGTAACAGCGCTGGTACCGAGTCCCGTCACACCCTGCCAGCCACCTGGAGCGCCGGCTGCGTAGCCCGTGCCCGCGCCGGGTTCACTGATCCCCGCTGCCGGCTTCACCCGCCGCCGCGAGCGCGCGCGACAGGCGCATCAGCCGCTCGTACTCCTCGCGGTCGAGGTAGTCGCCGACCTTGAGTCCATCCACGAAGATGCTCGGCGTCCCCGTGAGGCCGATGTCTTGCGTGGCGTGCCTGTACGCCTCCTCGATGTCGGCGCTGAACGTGCCGGTGCGGATGCACATGGCCAGACCGTCGGTGCCCAGGCCCTGCTCCGTCGCTATGGCAGTGAAGGTGGGCAGCGGGTCAGGCAACGAGACCCAGCGCGACTGCTCGGCGTAGAGGGCGCCGGTGAACGCCCAGAAAGCGTCCTCGCCCGCCTGTTCTCCACCCGAGGCCGCCGCCTCGGCCGCTACGCACTCGCTGGCTTCGGCCGCCACGGTGGCGTTGGGATGGATGCTCTTGAGCGGGAAGTGGTGAACCTCGAACCGGACGTCGCCGCCCGCCACCAGCTCCTCCACGATGGGTTGCCCGGTTAGCGCGAACGAGGCACAGAACGGGCACTGGAGATCGGTGAACTCGCGGATCACGTGCTGCGCGTCCGCCGGCCCCAGGGCGTGCGCCGGCGCGCCGAAGGTGTCGGCCGGCACCGCCTGCGGCTCGAACCTCATCGACACGGCTCGCGGCTCGCCTTCCGAGACCGTCACGTACATCAGGTACTCCTGGACCTGGACGGCGACCTCTCCCTGATCCACCATCTCGGCCGACCGGCTCCGGAAGAAGTCCGTGACCGGCGCGGCGATGTCGGGACCGTAGCCGCTCGCGGCGCCGATCAGCGCCCCCAGGAACCTCGCGTTGGCGTCGGTGAGCGCGCCCTCGCCGCTGACGGCCACGGCGGTGTCCAGGGACTCCGCGACCTCGAAGCTGAACCCCGAAGCCGATACGTAACCGGGCTCCGCCGGAGAGACCGAGTAATCGGCCAGCTGATCGACGATCGTGTGTGGGTCGTAGCCGATCTGGGCGAACGCCGCCGTGGCCAGCGAGAGCAGAACAGACAAGGCGGCGGCGAGAAGCCGCGACCCAGGACCCGAAGCGGCGGGATCATGCGGACGCATGCTGCAGTCTATGGGCACCCCGCTCCCCACACAAAACCCGAAAGGTGAACGCCGCTTCACAGGCTGACGCCGCCCCGGCGAGCGCCGAGTGCTGGCTGCCGGCAACGAAAGCGTCCCCCCGGCGCGGGCGCATCCCGCCCGCATCACGGTCCCTCCCGTACCTTGCGCCTCGGCGGACCAAGAGCCGCCGGGTCAGGAAAGGTGAGGAGAGGGTCATGGACAAGAGGTCAGTACGCGCAGTGTTCACCTGCCTACTACTGGTTGGACTGTTGGCGCCGGCCATCGCTCAGCCGGCAGGACCGCCGGGTAAGGCGGAGGCCATCGCGGCCCTACTCGAGCTCGAGAGCCAGCGCCAGAGCGCGCTCACTCGAGCGGACGTCGAGGTCCTCGAAAGACTTCACGCCCCGGACTTCCTGCTCATCAATCCATACGGACGCGTGGTGTCCCGGCACGACTTCCTCCGGGCGATCTCCTCGGGCGAACTCAAGTTCGTTGGCGCCGAGCAGAACTACGTCGATGCGCGGGTGTACGGCGACTCCGCCGTGGTGCGTCAGCGGGTGACGCTGCAGATCGAGAACTTCGGGGAGCGACTCCCGACGATGCATCTGTGGGAGATGCTCGTGTACGAGCTTCGCGATGGTCAGTGGCAAGCCGTCTGGTCGGTGGGATCCGAGATCAGGCAGTAGCTGGTCCTAGGTGGTCGCAGGGCTGGTACCTGGAGGGCTAGCCCCTGGAGAGCGCTACCCGCTTGGCAGACGTGACCTCATGCAGGTCGCGGGCGTCGAGCTCCAACAGAGAGGAGACCCCGCCGCCGCCAGCGAACACCGTGCCTGCGTCTGGCACGGTGTTCGCATCTATCAGGGTCGGCAGTTGGATCCGGTGGCCGAACGGCGGCATGGCGCCCACGCGGTACCCGGTCACCGCCAACGCCTCGTCCGCGGTCGCGAACCGCAGTCGTTTGCGGCTGATCCCCAGGAACTCCGCCAGCATGGGGTAAGCCACCCTGCTCTCGCCGGCCGCGATCACCAGCAGCGGCTCTCGCTCCGCCAGGAAGACCAGGCTCTTCACGATGCGCCCGGGGTCGGCGCCAACGGCGGCGGCGGCGTCGGCGACCGTCGGGGTCGGCACCGTGAGACGGTGCAGGGTAGCGTCCACCCGATCGATCTCACAGAACCTCTCCAGGTCCTCTTCAGTCAGCGGTTCACGGCCGATCATCAGGGCAGTCTAACCGCGCTGTGTTGCGGCCAGGACGGCGTTATTGGACGAAGTGGTATCTTCCGTCGATGCTCGAGATCCCCGCGGCGTTCCGCGAGCTCGCCGCTCGCGAGCGGGAGGCCATCACGGACCTCCAGGTGCTCCTCGGTCGCCTCGGGGCCGAGGACGAGCACGTCTCCGACGTCCGCACCGCACTCAGCGACCTCGACGGGCTGTTCATGATCGTCGTGGCCGGCGAGTTCAACGCCGGCAAGTCCAGCCTGCTCAACGCCCTGCTGGGCGAGCACGTGATGCCGGAAGGCGTCACGCCCACGACCGACCGGATCACAGTCGTCACCCACGGCGAGCGGCCCACCGAGCGTCAGGAGGGTGCGGCTGTCGTCTACCGGACGCATCCCGCGCCACTCCTCACCGACATCGCTCTCGTCGACACGCCCGGCACGAACGCGATCGTTCAGCGGCATCAGGAGCTCACGGAGAGGTTCGTGCCCAGGGCGGACCTGCTGCTGTTCGTCACCTCGGCCGACCGGCCGTTCACGGAGAGCGAGAGGCGCTTCCTCGAGCTGATCGCCTCCTGGGGCCGCAAGGTCATCATGGTCGTCAACAAGGTCGACATCCTCGAGACCGTGGAGCAGCGGGCCGAGGTCGAGCGCTACGTCAGGGACCATGCGCGCGAGACCCTGAGGGTCACCCCGGACGTGCATCTCGTCAGCGCCAAGGCAGCGGAGCGGGCACGGCAGGTGGGCGACGATGACGCCCTCGAACGCTCGGGCGTGCCCAGCCTGGCCAGGGCCGTGTCCGAGAGGCTCAGCGCCGAGCGTCCTCGCCTGAAGCTGCTCTCCCCTCTGGGCGTCGCCGAGCGCACGGTCACCGTCTACCAGGACCAACTGGCCGCCAGGCTGGCTCTGCTCACCGACGACAGCGGCAGCCTGGACGAGATCGAGCGCCAGCGCGCCCAGTTCGAGAAGGACATGCGGCGCGAGTTCGAGACGCACGCCATCCGCGTCAAGGACATCGTGCGGGACGTGAGGCAGCGCGGGCATGACTTCTTCGACGACACGATCAGGTTCCGTCGCATCCCGAAGCTGCTGAACACGAAGCAAGTGCAGGCCGACTTCGAGCGCGAGGTCATCAGGGACACCGACACCCGCATCGACCGCGCCGTCTCGGACCTGGTCGACTGGTTCATCCAGCGCAACCTGCAGTTCTGGGAGGACGTCATGCGGTTCGTCAACGAGCGAGCCTCGGCGTCCGAGCAGCGGGTGATAGGCGAGGTGGGCGGCCGCTTCCAGTACGACCGGCGGACGCTGGTGCGCTCGCTTGGGGAGCGCGCCGAGGACGCTCTGGCGACGTACGACGACGACGCCGAGGCCAGGCGCCTGGCCGACGACCTCCAGCAGGCCGTGTTCCGCACCGGCCTGTTCAACGTCACGGGCATCGGCCTCTCGGCGGCCGTGCTGGCCTTCATCTCGACGGCGGCTCTGGACGTCACCGGCATCGCCCTGGGCCTGACCCTCGTCAGCGTCGGCCTGCTCGTGCTGCCCAGGCAGCGGGCGAAGGCGAAGCGCGAGCTGGACGAGCGTATGCGCCAACTCGAGGAGACCCTCATCGAGGGCATCACCGGTCAGTTCGAAGAGGAGCTGGCCAGGTCGCAGGAGAAGCTGTCCGGCGCCATCAGCCCGTACACGCGCTTCGTGCGCTCGGAGCTGGAGCGCCTCGAAGCGCTGGGCGAGCAGTTGGACGAGATCGCCGTGCGCCTGGCGAGCCTCCGCGGCGAGGTCGAGGCGCTGGAGTAGACTCTCCCGCATGTCCGTGACAACCGCTACCCGCGTCGCTTTCCAGGGCGTGGCCGGGGCTTTCAGCGAGGAGGCGGCGCACGCCTTCGCGCCCGACTCGGAGGCGGTGGGCTTCCCGTCGTTCGAGGAGGCGTTCGAGGCCACCGTCAGAGGCGAGTGCGACTTCGCCTGCCTGCCGGTCGAGAACAGCCTCGCCGGCTCCATCAACCAGACGTACGACCTGCTCACCGACTCGGTGCTCGTCGTCGTGGCCGA
>DASVCK010000264.1:0-2086 GCA_036381675.1 Trueperaceae bacterium
GCCGGTGCGCGGTCCGGTCTGTTCGCGGGAGGCCTGCTGCTCGCTCGGCCTGGAGCCCGGCCTCGGCTCGCCGGAGCGCGGCGCTGAGGCGTGCCCCCTCTCAGCGGCGTCCAGCCGCGTCTCCTCGCGCAACCTGTCCAGGAACGCGTGGTCGTGGCCCACCCGCGAGATCCAGGCCGGCGAGGGGTTGCGCTCGGCGTAGTCACTTAGCTCGCTGGCGACGGCGACGAGCGCCCGGGCGTCGATGCCGCTCTCCTCGATCGCCGAGGACACGAGCAGGTCTATGGCCTCCCTGAAGTCCTGGCGCGCGACGTCGAGGAGCACCGAGTCCGGCTGGGTGTAGCCGGCGGCCTCCTCGCTGATGAGCACCTGCTCGACCGTGACGGTCTCCT
Organism: Trueperaceae bacterium; assembly: GCA_036381675.1. GTDB lineage: Bacteria > Deinococcota > Deinococci > Deinococcales > Trueperaceae > DASRWD01. The sequence goes on from DASVCK010000264.1 coordinate 393, forward strand.
GGGGACCCAGCGCCTCGAGGACGAGCAGCGGGTCACCCGGCAGAGAGGCGTGGTTCCAGGCTGCCTTGGCACCCACGTCACCCCAGTACGGGTTGTGGATGGCCGTGTCCTGCCGCGGCAGCACGTGCCGGCGGAAGGCCGCGTCCCGGAACCTCTGTTGACGCTCGTACGAGGGGCCTGCCCTCACGCTGACGCCGTGAACGAATACGAGTGGCATCGTCACCTCGCGATCAAGAAGCTACCCGTCGAGGATACAGGGCGCTCACCATGAGTGGGCTGCGAACGGTACGCGTGACGCCTTCATGCATCGGAGATGGACGGCTCTGGGAAGATGGCCGGCGTGACGGTCGGAAGCGGAGACTCGGCGCGCGCCTCTCTTGCGCGCTTCCTCAAAGGGGAGCCGGGCGAGCCGCCGAGCCTGGAGGCGCTCAGGCGCGCGACCCTCTCTCCCCTCGCCCACGTGCGCTTGCCTGACCATCCCGATGCCGAGGCCCTGAGGTCCGATCACGCCCTACAGTCCGCTAGGCATTTGATGCTGAGGGCCCATCTTGCGCCGCTGCTGACGGAGCTGGACCGCCGCGAAGTGCGTACGCTCGTGTTCAAGGGCTTCCACCTGGCGGAGCTCGTGTACCCCTCGCCCGGGTTGCGGGTGTATGCGGACGTGGACCTGGTCATGGCAGAGGCCGCGCTTCCAGGGTTGCTGGAGGCAGCAACCGCCACCGGCTGGCGTGTGGCTTGGCGCCTGGGCGAGGCCGACGATCCCACTGCGTTGCGAAGCGCGGGCTACCTGGGTCACGAGATGGCTCAGCTGGAGCAGCCCGGCGCGGGTTTCAGGGTCGACGTCCACCGGCGGCCGGTCCACAACCTCCACAACCGCCTGCCTGCCGGGCCGTTGAGGGAGCGCCTAAGCACGGCGCTGTGGCAGAACGCCGTGCAGGTGGAGATGGCCGGCGCCAAGGTGCTGGTGCCCTCGCCCGTGGACGCCGCCGTGTTCGGCGTCATGCTGAACCGCAGCTGGGGGAGCGACCGCTGGTGGGTGAAGCCTCGCGACTACGCCGACCTGCAGGCGTTGACCGAGGCCAAGGCCCTGACACGCGACGACGTCCTGGCACGGGCACGCGACCTGGACGTAGCTCGCACCGTGGCGGCGTACCTGGAGAGGTGCGATCCCTGGCTCGGTGTGCTCGACCTCTCGGAGCCAAAGGGGTTGCAGGCCGCCCGGCTGGACGCGCTCGCGGGGCCCGAGCAGGGCAGCCGTCTGGCGGCGGACGCCTGGTTCGGTCTCGTGGATCTGCCCTGCGACGTGGCCGCCCTGGTGAGTGGGTACCTGTGGCTGAGGCGGGCCGAGAGGGTGACAGAGCGCGGCGCAGTGCCGGCCGAGGACGAGGCTCGTGAAACGGGCGCGGACACGGGCGTGGCCGGTGTGACATCCGACGGTTCGCACTCAGCTGGTCCCGGCCCTGCTCACTTCGGTAACCACCGCCCCCTCGGCCGCCAGGCGTGGCGCACCCTCCGCCGAGGCCTGATGCGGGCTGTCAGGCTGCGCGGTCTCTCGGGCGAGCGCGCCGAGAGGACCGCTCACATGGCGGCGTACCTATGGCTGTCGCGGCGAGGCGAGCCCGTCCGGTTGCTAGGCGACCCCGCCAATCCCACGCTGACCTACGACGGCCGACCGCTGGCGCTCAGCTCCGTCG
>DASVCK010000265.1:0-6209 GCA_036381675.1 Trueperaceae bacterium
CTGCCACGAGTGCGCGGCCCAGGCTGTGAGAGACGAGAACGCGAAGAAGCTGGGCCGGGCCTTCAAGGGCCAGGCGGAACAGGTGCTGGGACTGCTGAGGGACGCCGCGAAGCTCCCGCTGGGCCCGACGCGCACAGCGCGCCGGACGGCAGCCGTCACCGCACGCCGGGACGGAGGCACGGATGTCGGATAAGGTCAGGATCTACCAACTAGCCAAGGACCTCGGGGTCGACAACAGCGAGCTGTTGACACGACTAGACGAGCTCGGGGTCGAATACAAGTCGGTGTCGAGCACGCTCGACGCCGACACCGCCGAGACGGTCAAGAACCTCATCGCCGACGCCTCGCCGCCGGCGCAGACGGCGGCCGAACCGGCCACGGACGGCGGTGCCAAGCCCGCCGCTGCGGACGCGAAGGCCGCCACCAAGGGGTCAGCGACGGCCACGGCGACGGCTCCCGCGAAGACCGCCACGACCGACGCCGAGAAGCCCGCGGCCGACGGCCCTGAGAAGGCGGGCAAGCCCGGCAAGACCGCGAAGGACCAGCCCAAGAGCTCGGAGGCGCCGCTGCGCGCCCCGGTCGTCACGGTCATGGGGCATGTCGACCACGGCAAGACCTCGCTGCTGGGCTACATCCGCCGTACCAAGGTTGCCGCCGGCGAGGCCGGTGGCATCACGCAGCACATCGGCGCGTACCAGGCGCAGACGAAGCACGGCATCGTCACGTTCCTGGACACGCCAGGCCACGAGGCTTTCACGACGATCAGGCAGCGCGGCGCCAACGCCACCGACATCGCGGTCATCGTGGTGGCGGCGGACGACAGCGTCATGCCCCAGACACGTGAGGCCATCGCGCACGCCAAGGCCGCGAACGTGCCCATCGTCGTGGCCATCAACAAGGTGGACCTGCCCCAGGCGAACCCGGACAAGGTCAAGCAGGACCTCATGCAGGTCGGTCTGGTGCCCGAGGAGTACGGCGGTGACACGATCACCGTCCCGCTGTCTGCGAAGACCGGCGAGGGCGTGGATGACCTCCTCGAGATGCTCTCGCTCGTGGCCGAGGTCGAGGAGCTACGCGCAGACCCGAAGGCGCCGGTCAGGGGCGTGGTCGTGGAGTCGGTGCTGGACAAGCGCGCCGGCGTCCTCGCGACCGTCCTGGTGCAGGAGGGCACGCTGCGCGTGGCCGACTACATCGTCTCGGGCGAGGTGTGGGCCAAGGTCAGGCGCCTCACCGACCACGCCGGCAACAACGTGGACGCGGCCGGCCCGGCGACCCCGGTCCAGGTGCTGGGCTTCTCCGAGCAACCCGTCGCGGGCTCCGTCGTAGAGGGCGCCGCCAACGAGGCCGAGGCGAAGAACCTCACCACCCAGCGTCGTCTCGCCCGCGAGGAAGAGGCCAGGGAGGAGATCGGCAAGAAGGGCGTCACGCTCGCCGACCTCTTCGGCAAGCCCAAGACCAAGACCATCTATCTCCTGTTGCGAGCCGACACACAGGGCTCGCTCGAGGCCATCAAGGGCGTGTTGCAGCGCGAGGCCGAGGCCACCGACGAGGTGGAGCTCGAGATCATGCTCGCCGAGGTGGGCGCCCCCACAGACTCCGACCTCCTGCTCGCCGGCACGGCCGACGCCACCATCCTCAGCTTCGGCATCAACCCGCCGGGCAGCGTGATCAAGGCCGCCGAGCGCAAGGGCATACCGCTCAAGACCTACCGGATCATCTACGACCTCATCGAGGACGTGCAGAAGATGATCCGCGGCCAGATCGAGCCCGAGTACGAGGAGCGCACGCTAGGCCGCGCCGAGGTCAGGCAGGTCATCCACGTGCCGCGCGCCGGCAACAACATCGCCGGCTCGTACGTGCTGGACGGCGTCGTCAGGCGTGGCGCGAAGGCCCGTGTCACCCGCGCCGGCAAAGAGGTCTACAAGGGCTCCATCGCCGGTCTCAGGCGCTTCAAGGACGACGTCCGTGAGGTGACGACCGGCTTCGAGTGCGGTATCAGCCTCCAGAACTACGACAACATCCAGGAGGGGGACATCATCGAGGTGTACGAACTCGTCGAGGTGCCGGTCGCATGAACAGGGCCGCCACCGGCATACTGATCCTGGCGGCCGTCATCGCGTCCGTCCTGTACCTGTGGCAACCGTGGGCGCCTGACCAGACGCCCCTCAAGCTCGGCCTCGACCTCCAGGGCGGCCTGCGCGTCACCCTCCAGGCTGAGGAACCCAACCCTCTGCGCGAGGACCTCGAGGCGGCTCGCAACATCGTCGAGAACCGCGTAAACCAGTTCGGCGTGGCCGAGTCCCTCGTCCAGACCTCCGGCGACCGCCGGATCGTGGTCGAGCTGCCGGGGCTCACCGCAGACGACCAGGAACGAGCGCTGGACCTGATCGGCCAGCAGGCCGTACTCGAGTTCCGCCTGGTCAAGCGCGACTCGAACAACCTCGCCACCGAGCAGCTGACCCTGGACGACCTCGAGCCGACGTCGTTCACGGGTGAGATCATCGCCAACGCCACGGCGTCGTTCGGTCAGTCGATAGGCGTGCCCGGCGGGCCAGTGGTCCAGTTCGACATTCGGCCTCAGGACGCCAACGCCTTCGGGACGTTCACGGGCGGCAACTTGGGAAGGCGCATGGCGATCGTGCTGGACGACGTCATCATCACCGCGCCCACACTCGAGGGTCGCATCTCCAGCAACGGTCAGATCACCGGCATCGACACGCTGGACGAGGCGTCCGACATCGCGCTCGTGCTGCGCTCGGGCAGCCTGCCCATCAACCTGCAGGTCGCCGAGGTCCGCTCCATCGGGCCCACGCTCGGCCAGGACGCGATCAACGCCGGCACCATCGCCGCGATCATCGGCGGGGGCGCCGTCATCGTCGCGGTCATCGCCTACTACGGCATCCTCTTCGGCGGTGTGCTCGCGTTCGGTGTCGCGCTGGCAATGCTGTTCATCTTCGGCGCGCTGGCCGGGCTCGGGGCCTCACTCACGCTGCCTGGCCTCGCCGGCCTGGTGCTCACCATCGGCGCCGCCGTGGACGGCAACGTGATCAGCTTCGAGCGCATCCGCGAGGAGCTCCGCGCCGGCAAGGGCATCCGTCTCGCGATGAAGCGTGGCTTCCAGCACTCGCTATCGGCCATCATCGACGCCAACGTCACTACCCTCCTGGCCGCCGCCGCCCTGTACCAGTACACGAGCGGTCCCGTGCGCGGCTTCGCCGTGACCCTGGCCATCGGCATCGTGGCGTCGGTCTTCGTGAACACGGTCGTCGTGCCGTTCATCCTCGACGTGCTGTTGCTCAACGACCGTCGCACGTTCCTGTGGCATGGCTTCGACATCAGGGGCCCGCAGTACGTCAAGCGCGGCCCTGTCATCGTTCCGCTCAGCGCCCTGCTGGCCATCGCGTCGATCGTCTGGGTCGGCATCGCGGGCCTGCCCCTGTCGACGGACTTCACGGGCGGACAGAACGTCACCCTCTCGGTGCCCCCGGGAACGAGCGTGGCCGACGTACGCGAGGCGATCGGTGACCTCGACATGGAGGGCCTCGACCCGGCCGCGGCCACCATCGTCGAGGCGACAGATGACGCCGGGGGGACCCAGATGCTCATCCGCACCGGACTAACGGACACGGAGCTGGGCGGACGCGGCGACTTCGCCGCCCTACTCGCCGATCAGTTGAACGGCGAGGTGCTGTCAGCTGACTTCGTGGGCCCGGCCGTCGGTGCCGACCTGCGCCGCGGGGCGATCCTGGCAGTCGTGGTGTCCCTCGCGCTGATCCTGGTCTACGTGGCCTGGCGCTTCTGGCCCACGTGGGGCGTCGCCGTCGCGGCGATCATCGCCAGCGCGCACGACGTGCTCATCTCGCTGGGCGTGCTGGCGTTGTTCCAGATCGAGTTCAGCATCCCGGTTCTGGCCGCGCTGCTGTTCGTCGTCGGCTACTCGCTCAACGACTCGATCATCGTCGCCGACCGCATCCGCGAGAACCTCAAGTCGCAGCGCCAGCTCAGCCTGGCCGAGGTCGTCGACCTGTCTATCAACCAGACACTGACGCGTACGATCGCCACGGCGGCCACCACGCTGCTGCCCGTCATCGCACTGCTGTTCCTTGGTGGTTCGGTGCTTCAGGGCTTCAGCGTGGTCCTGCTGGTTGGTATCGTCGTCGGCACGTTCTCGAGCATCTTCATCATGGCGCCGATCATCGTCTGGATTAAGTCGGCCGGTCGCTCGAGGGTCAGGAGCACGCGGAGGGCGCACGCCTGAGCGCGTCAGCGCGCGACAGGCTGGGCGCCTGAACTACCGACCAGCGTTCGAACTTTGCCGGGCCGGCGCTTTCGCGTCGGCCCGGTTCGGTGCTGGCTGGGTCTTGGCCTCCCATGGGCGGGCACCCACAGGCCCCCAGATCTCCGGCGATCACTCCGCGCCTGTTACTCGACGGCCGGGACCTCGAGACGGAACTGCCGCAGCAGGAACCCGGCATACGAGACCGCCGCGCGCCACTCGCCACCCGTGAGTTCCACGTCTGGCGGCAAAGGGAACTCGATGGTCGTGCCCACGTCCGCTCCTGTCACCCAGCTGGCATCTGAGGCCATCTCGACGTTGGCAGGACCGAACCACTGAACGTAGAGCCAGCCGCCTCCCTGCGGCCCGACCAGCTCGGCGAGCACGACCGTGAGCACAGGCCTGCCTGACACCAGGGCCAGGGCGGAGCTGGAGTCGAGCCGCGAGTGGCGCGGCTGCGTGGGCGACTCGGGTACCGGTGGCAGGTACAGGGGCTGGCATGCCGCGAGTGCGGCCCAGACCAGGGTCAGGGCCAGGGCCGACCGGATCGCTCTTCGAGGCATCTCAGCGTCCTCCTACCAACAGCAGTGCCGCGGCCATCGCCACCGGCGCGGTGTCGGCACGCAGCACGCGCGGGCCGAGACGCACCGCCCGTGCCCCTGCCTCGACCAGCGTCATGACCTCGCGCTCGCTGAGCCCACCCTCCGGGCCGGTGACGAAGGTGACGGCGGGGGCTGCCAGTAGCTCATCCAGGTGACCCGCTAGCCCGCCCTCCGCCGCCGGGTCCCCCACGACGACCTCTCCACCCAACGCCAGGTCCGGGAAGTCGACCGGAGCCTCCACAGCGGGGACAACCGAGCGCCCGCTCTGCCTCGCGGCTTCCTGCGCCACCCGGCGCAACCGGGAGAGCTTGACGTCCGATAGCTCCCGGGCCTCGCAGTTCACGCTCACGAACGTCTGGATGCGCCTCACGCCCAGCTCCGTCGCCGGCCGGACCACGTCGACCAGCTTGTCGCCCTTGAGGAGGGCAACGGCCAGCGCGACGTCCTGCGGTGACTCGGAGGTCGAGCGCTCCGGCGTGCCCAGACGAAGGGTCACGCCCGCCTTGCTGACGGCCACGACCTCCCCCTTGGCGCGGATGCCTGCACCATCGAAGGCTTCCACGTCCGCTCCTACGCGCACGCGCAGCACGTCCCTCAGGTGATGAGCCTCGGGCCCGGTCACCTCCACGACCTCCGCCAGGCGGTCGACGAGTACCCTGTCGATGCGCTCCACCCTCGCCCCCGCCGTCGACCAGGCCCGTTGCACGTCCCCCGCTCCGCGCTTGCCCCGGCGCCCGCTCATCGCGGTGCCTCGGCGTCTAGGCCGGCCTGCAGCAGCGTCCACTCCCCGCGTTCCTCTCGGTAGGTGATCCGTAACCCTGCGGAGGTCACCGCCTCCTCGACCGAGCCGGCGAGCCGCGAGAGGATGCCCGTGAGGACGAGCGACCCACCGGGGAGGAGCCCAGCGGCGTAGCCCCGCGCCAGGGCCGTGTGGAGCTCGGCGTAGAGGTTCGCGACGATCACGTCGAACCTGCCTGGCAGCCCCCTGGCGGGAGCAAACGAGCCGGAGTCGCCCAGGCCATCGCTGGCTTCAGGGTTGACGACGAAACCCCGCGCGCCGGGCGCAGGCAAGGTCCCGACCCCGAAACGAGCCCGGGAACGGTTGCGCCTGGCGTTCTCGCGCGCCACCTTGAGCGTGGCGGGGTCCACGTCGATGCCGTAGGCTGCCTCGGCGCCGCGCGCGTCCGCTGCGATCGCCAGCACGCCCGAGCCGGAACCCACGTCCAAGACGGTCTTCCCCACCAGTTCCATGCGACCCAGCGCCTCGAGCGCCATGGCCGTGGTCTCGTGGTGCCCCGTGCCGAAGGCCGAGCCGGGGTCCAACCAGAACA
>DASVCK010000266.1:0-3647 GCA_036381675.1 Trueperaceae bacterium
GCATGGTTCAACCGCGAGCGCTTGCACGGCGAGCTCGGCTACCGGCCACCCATCGAGATCGAGATGGAGTACCTTCAGAACCAGCGCCTGCCGAGGCAGGCTGCGTGAGGAACGAGTCTCTACGAAACCCAGTGCGGTTCAAACGTGCCGACGCGCGTCTTGAGCTGCCGACTCCTGTACCCGTTGCGGTAGCCAGCGCGCCCCTCGGAGCGTTCATAAGGGCCGGCCTGCAAGTGCTCGGTGATCTCCGCATCCAAGAATCGATTCAGCACCACCTCGACCAACTCACGCAGGAAGCTCGGCTCATCGACCAGCGCCTCACGCGCAACCACCGGCAGTCGCATATCCTCCAGATGAGCCATCGTCAACTCCGATCCCAATGGGTTACAGCCGTTCCCCATCTTGGACGAACGATGGCTCCTTCGCTACCAGCAGCAGCTCAGAGGCCAGGAAGAACACGATCTACAGAGGGTACGGGGCGCAATCTTCCAAAGCCCGAAAGCCCAAAAGCCCAAAAGCCCCTGACAGTACAGACAGGCGCCCCTAGCCTAGGAAGACGTACGACACTATCGACGCCCACCCCGATCTTTCCGTAAACCGTCGAGCCGACCCATCAAGAACTGTAGGCCGCCTAGATAAGCGGCGTTGGCTTCATCTCGTAGTCGCCAGTAAGTCTTCCAATGCATTCCTTTGGGCTTGGGCGGAAAGGGTTCAAAGAGGTTCGCAGACCCACCGAGGCGCTTCCTGATGTTCTGCGCCTTCGTTATGCCCCGGTCCGAAGGATCCTCGCGCGTGCTCGAGTAGGCGAGCCTGTGGCAGTGTCGGCAGTAGAACCTCGCGCCGGCGTACAGGATTGCTACGCGGCGACCGCAGAGCGGGCAGAGCATCCAGGGGCGCTCCCCGCCATAGTTGCAGGGAGTCCAATCGAGCTCCACCACTTGCTCTACGGGCTCGCCAGCCGCCGTGTACTGGAGGAGCAGCGCCGAAGCGCGCCCTTCCTTGTCGCCCACGGCCACATGCTCTATGGAGCCACTGGGGCGGCCGCTTCGTGTCCAGCTTGATGTTCCTATCACGCCGGCTTGCAGAAGGCCCTGGCGTTGTAGGCGTCGCACGTCGAGCCGTAGGCAGCTTTCTACTGTCCCGCGCGTGGCGCAGTAGTGGCTGCTACCGCTGCCGAGGCCGCCCATGCTCCGCAGACTCTACCGAAATCAATAGGCAAGTTGACACTATTTGGACCAATCTAGGTAGGGTTTGTCCCGTTCCAGACGGTAATCGAGAGGTGTCCTCAAGGTTGCAGTCAATGGAGTAGACGCTGAACGCCTTCGGCCTCCGGCGCGTCAGGGAGCTCCACGGCTTCCTGGATGTCCCACCAAAGGCGTAGGCGAACGGAGCGGATGCTGCCTGGTTTCGTGCCTCTTCTATTGAAGTTCGTACCGTTGTCGTCGCGTTTCATGCGCTTACCCCCTCCCCTAGTCCTCCACGCTGAGCGTGAGCGGCACGGCGCCGAAACCGGTGAGAGTGATGACCTGCCCGCTCGTGGTCTCCAGGACCCGGCCACGCCAGGACGGGGTGACGGCGCCGGGCGCGGTGAGGTCGTGCGGCTGTACGCCTGCACGTCTAGACCACGTGAGCGCCGTGTGGTCGTCTGAGTAGTCCAGGCCGGTGAGGATGCCACGCTCGCCGTTCGGGAGTTGCACCATGCGGCCGAGCGTGTCGAACGTCACGCTGCCGGGCGTCAAGGATGTACACCGCAAGAAAGCGTTGGGCTGAATCGCACTCACGAGGTCAGGGGTTCGAATCCCCTCAGCTCCACCAAGCGAAACGCGTGAGGCACGGCGCCCCGGAAGGGGCGCCGCTCGCTTGCGGCCGGCCGCCGCGGGGCCGACGCGTACGCCCGGCCGCGCGAGCCGCCGCGCGGGCTCACGGGCTTGGGCGCTCCGGTCACCACCCGCTCATGACCCGTCGCTAGCCTCCTGACATCACGAGGATGCCGAGTCGCGCAGCGCTGCGTCTGGCCCTGTCATGCCTGCTCGTGGCCGCCGTGGGCGGCTGCGGCACGCCGCCGTTCCTCGAGGTCGCGGCCGTTGAAGACGCTGTGCCCGTCGGCGGCACGTTCGAGCTGACGGCGCGGGCGCCCATGTGGGGCGCGCAGCCCGTCCACCCGGTGACGTGGGAGGCCCAGAGGGGCACGGTCGTGCCCACCGGGCACCCGCTCACGGCCGTCTACACGGCGCCGGACACCCCCGGCACCGACACCGTGGCGGTCACGCTCCACGCCCCCGAGCCCATCACGCGCGCCGTGACCTTCGAGGTCCTCGGCGACGCGCCGGAGCCGGAGCCGGAGCCCGAACCCGAGCCAGAACCCGAACCAGAACCCGAACCCGAGCCGGAACCGGAGCCCGAGCCGGAACCAGTCCCCGAGCCTCCTCCTCCCCTCACCGTCGTGGCCGTGGGCGACATCGCCTGCGACCCGAGCAGCCCCTACTTCAACGGCGGCGAGGGCCGCGACGACCAATGCACGCAGAAGCGCACGGCCGAGCTGGCGGCCTCGCTGGCGCCCGACGCGGTCGTCGCGCAGGGCGACCTGCAGTACACGGACGGCACCTTCAGCGAGTTCATGGGCTCGTACCACCCGACCTGGGGCGTGTTCAACCAGGTCCTCTACCCGGCGCTGGGCAACCACGAGTACTACACGGACGACGCCGCCGGCTACTTCCGGTACATGCGCGAGCAGGGCGTCATGGACCGCCTGCCCGGATCGGCCGACGACCCGAGGAGGGGCTACTTCGCCGTCGACCTGAACGAGCGTTGGCGCCTGGTGGTCGTGAACAGCGTGTGCGACGAGGTGGCGGGCGGATGCGCCGAGGGCTCGCCGCAGCTCGATTGGCTCACGGCCGAGCTGTCCGCGGCCGCCGACCGCTGCACCATGGTCGCCATGCACGACCCGCGCTTCAACACCGGGCACCACGGCGACGACGAGGAGCTGAGCGACCTCTTCGCCGCCGCCTACGAGCACGGGGCCGACCTCATGCTCACCGGGCACGAGCACCGCTACGAGCGCTTCGCGCCCCTCGACCCGGACGGCGAGCGCGACGACGCTCGGGGCGTCACCCTCGTCATCGTGGGCACGGGCGGGAGCAGCCTCTACCTCACGGACGAGGAGCCGCACCCCGCCAGCCGGGCCCGCTTCATGGACAGCTACGGCGTGCTGCGCCTCGTCCTGCACGAGGACCGCGCCGAGCTCACCTACCACGCCGCGGATGGCTACCCGGGCGAGGACCGGGCGACGGTCCGCTGCCGCTGAGTGACCGCCGGCCGCCCCCGCCGTCGCCGCGACCGTACCGGCGGTACGTGCTCACCGGCGGGCCCTGTCGCGGGCCCCGTTCAGGCCCGGACTACCGTCGGCCCGCCAGGAACAGCCAGGTCTCGAGGACCGTGTCCGGGTTGAGGCTTATCGAGTCTATGCCCTCCTCGACCAGCCACTGGGCGTAGTCGGGGTGGTCGGACGGCCCCTGGCCGCAGATGCCGATGTACTTGCCGGCGCGCTTGCAGGCCTGGATCGCCAGCGAGGCGAGGGCCTTCACCGCCGGGTCGCGCTCGTCGAACAGCTCGGCCACCAGGCCGGAGTCGCGGTCGAGGGCCAGCGT